>NZ_CP032405.1:1152500-1325000 GCF_016806065.1 Rhizobium rosettiformans | reverse complement strand
GATACCATGTTCCAGGGGGACTGCGTCATGCCGGTTCGTCACCATCATAAAGTCGATGTACCGGGAGAGAGCGATGCGACGCTGCTCCTGATGCCGGCCTGGCAACCTGGACACTATATAGGTGTGAAACTGGTTTCGGTTTTCCCGGACAATCATCTGCGCTCGCTGCCAGCGATCCATGGCAGTTATCTCCTCTCCTCCGGGCGTACCGGTGAACTGCTTGCGGTCATCGATGGCGGCGAACTCACAGCGCGGCGCACAGCCGCTGCCTCGGCGCTCGCGGCACGCCATCTGGCGCGCGAAGATGCGTCCCGTCTGCTCGTGGTTGGAACAGGTCGGCTCAGCGTCAATCTCATTGAAGCGCATAGCCGCGTGCGACCCATTCGGGCAGTCTCGGTCTGGGGGCGAGATCGGAAGAAAGCAGAGCGCGCGGCGGATGAGGCGCGGGCGCTCGGCTTTGCCGTCGAGGTTGCTGACGATCTGGAAAGCGCTGCCCGGCAGGCCGACATCATCTCGTGTGCTACCCTGTCGCGCGCGCCTTTGATCCGGGGAGAGTGGTTGAAGCCCGGCAGCCATCTCGATCTGATCGGCGCCTTTACCAAGGATATGCGCGAGAGCGATGACGAGGCCGTTCGTCGGGCCCGCGTTTTCGTCGATACACGTGCCGGTGCCTTTGCCGAAGCCGGCGATATCCTGCAGGCGATCGCTTCCGGCGCCATCGCAAAAGATCACGTGCAGGGGGAACTGGCAGAACTGGTCAAGGGTCATGGTGGGCGCCGGAGTGCCGAGGACATCACCTTGTTCAAATCCGTAGGCGCAGCGCTCGAGGATCTTGCCGGCGCGATCCTCGCTTACGAGACCACCAGTCAGGACAGTGCAGCGTCGTGAGACCTTCGCTTCCGCTTCTTCCGATCAGCGATCGTCTCGATCAGCTCGGTACGGCTCTCGAAAATGGCAATCGCGCCGTGCTGTCGGCGCCCCCCGGCGCCGGCAAGACGACGATCGTTCCCTTGCATCTGCTCGACCAGCCCTGGCGCGGCGACGGCCGGATCATCCTGCTGGAGCCTCGGCGACTTGCCGCACGGGCGGCCGCGTCGCGTATGGCCGGGCTGCTCGGCGAAGCCGTCGGCGAGACCGTGGGATACAGGATGCGGCTGGACAACCGGATCAGTGGCCGGACGCGCATCGAGGTGGTGACCGAAGGCGTCTTCGTGCGCATGATCCTCGACGACCCGGAATTGACCGGTGTGGCCGCCGTCCTGTTCGACGAGTTCCACGAACGGTCGCTGGACGCCGATCTCGGGCTGGCGCTGGCACTCGATGCCCAAGCCGTACTGCGCCCGGATCTGCGGATCGTCGTGATGTCGGCAACCCTGGATGTCGAGCGGATCGGACAGTTGCTTGAGGATCCACCCGTCATCATCAGTGAGGGGCGAAGCTTTCCGGTCGAGATCCGCCACCGCGACCGCTCGGGCGACGAGCGCATTGAAGATGCGGTCACCGCGACCATTCTGAAGACACTGTCGGAGGAGGCGGGATCGATCCTCGCCTTTCTGCCGGGGCAGGCGGAGATCCGGCGCACCGCCGAGCGGCTCGAGGGCCGGATCGGGCCGGATGTGACGATCACACCGCTTTATGGCGTGCTGAGCCAGGCGGATCAGGACGCGGCGATCCGTCCGGCGGCACCGGGAAAACGCAAGGTCGTGCTGTCGACCTCGATCGCAGAGACTTCGATCACCATCGACGGTGTGCGCGTGGTGATCGACAGCGGGTTGCAACGGCTTCCCGTGTTTGAAGCATCGACGGGGATCACGCGTCTCGAAACGGTGCGGGTGTCCCGGGCTTCCGCAGACCAGCGAGCCGGTCGCGCGGGGCGAACGGAACCGGGGATTGCGATCCGGCTCTGGCATGCCGGACAAACGGCGGCCCTTCCCGCCTTCACGCCGCCGGAAATCCTGTCGAGTGACCTTTCCGGTCTTGCGCTGGACCTTGCCCATTGGGGCGTTGCGGATCCTGGCCAGCTCCTGCTGCTCGACATGCCGCCTGAGGCCGCCCTCAAGGAGGCACGCCAGTTGCTGATCGGTCTCGGGGCGCTCGACGAAAAGCTGCAGCTGACCGACAAGGGTCGACGCATGCGGGATTTCGGACTGCCACCCCGGCTGTCGGCCATGGTGCTCGGCGCCGCCGAGCACGGCGATGCCAAAGCCGCCGCAGAGCTGGCGGTTCTCCTCACCGAACAAGGACTGGGCGGCAATGATCTCGACCTCGATGAGCGGCTGAGGCAGTTCCGCCGGGATCGCGGCGAGCGGGCCCGCAACGCCCGCAACCTTGCGCAACGGCTATCTTCCGGTCTCAAGCATCGGGATGATGCCGATGCACCTGTCTCAGCTGGCGCCCTGCTCATTCACGCCTTCCCGGACAGGATTGCCCGCCAACGGGGCGGGCGTGGCCGGTTCGTGATGGCCAATGGCCGGGGTGCGGAGATCCCCGCATCGGAACGCCTGGCGGGTGCCGAGCTGCTTGTCATCGCCGATCTGACCGGCAAGGCGGCGCAGGGACGTGTGCTGGCCGCAGCGGATACCTCACGCGGCGACATCGAGACACTTCTGCCCAAGGCCATCACGACATCGGAGGAAAGCGGCTTCGATACGGCGAGCCGACAGGTGCGGGCGAGGCGGGTGACGCGCCTGGGCGCGATTATCTTCGACGAGCAACCCCTGCCGAAGCCCAAGGGCGAGGATGCCGCCAGAGCACTTGCCGAGGGAGTGCGCCTTCTTGGTATTGCCGCCCTGCCCTTTTCCAAGGCGGCGGCCCAGTTGCGGCAAAGGCTCGGCTTTCTTTACCGCAGTCTTGGCGAGCCATGGCCGGATACGAGCGATGACGGCCTGATCGCGAGACTGGACGACTGGTTCGTGCCCTTTCAGTCTGGCGTGACGAGCTTCCAGGAGATCAGTGCCGGCAGCCTGCACGACGGGCTCATGGCCTTGGTGCCAGGTGGATCGCAGCGGGAGCTCGACCGGCTTGTCCCGACGCATTTCACTGCGCCGACCGGACAATCCCATCCGATCCGCTACGAGGGGGATGAGCCCGTCCTCCAAATTCGCGTGCAGGAGCTTTTCGGGTTGAAGAGCCACCCCACGATCGGCGGCGGCAAATTGCCACTGCTTCTGGAGTTGACCTCGCCCGCCCATCGACCCATTCAGACAACACGGGATCTTCCGGGGTTCTGGACCGGATCGTGGAAGGATGTGCGCGCCGACATGCGGGGCCGCTATCCGAAGCATCCCTGGCCAGAAGACCCGGCTGCAGCAGCCCCCACGACACGAGTGAAACCCCGCGGAACCTGATGGCGCGGCAGAACAGGGAATAGTGATGACCATGGATCTGGCAGCCAAATTCGGTCCGAGCAGCCGGCGCCTGCGTCTCGAAACCTTGGTGAAGCTCCGCTGGGTTGCCGTGGCGGGGCAATTGCTGACCATTCTCGTCGTGTCGCTCTGGTTCGAGTTTCCTCTGCCGCTCATGACATGCCTTGGGCTGATCGCCGCACTGGCTGCGGCCAATTCGTTGATGTCGGTGGCGTTCCCGCCCACCTACCGGCTGGAACCGGCGGCTGCTTTCGCAGTGCTTGCGCTCGATCTCTTCCAGATGGGAGCCCTGCTCTTCATTACAGGCGGGCTCAACAATCCCTTCGCGCCACTGATCTGCATCCCTGTCATCATCTCCTTCGCATCGCAGCCGAGCCGCCATTCGATTGCGCTTTTCGTGACGGCGCTCGCCTTCATCACCCTGCTTGCGTTCACACCCTATCCCCTGCCCTGGTTCGAGGGTCGAACGCTCGAAGTGCACCCGCTTCTGCAGCTCGGCATGTGGAGCTCGATCGTCTCGATGACGGCCTTTGCCGCCTTTTATGCTTATCGCGTCTCCCAGGAGGCGACGCTGCTAGCGGACGCTCTGACTGCGACTGAACTCATCCTGCAAAGGGAAAAGCATCTGCATCAGCTTGATGGTCTCGCAGCAGCCGCAGCGCATGAGCTCGGAACGCCGCTCGCGACCATCAGCGTGGTGGCCAAGGAGATGGAGCGCGACCTCGGCAATGACGAACGGTATCGCGAAGACGTGCAGCTTCTGCGCAGCCAGAGCGAGCGCTGCCGCGACATCCTGCGCCGACTGACGTCACTCGCCACGGAAGGCGAAGCCCATATGCGGGAGCTGCCGCTCTCCTCGATGATGGAAGAAGTCATCGCGCCGCATCGGGAGTTCGGTGTGAAAGTCGAGCTGATCGAGCTGTCCGATCGGGCACTCGAGCCGGTCGGCACCCGCAATCCCGCCATTCTCTATGGGCTCGGCAACCTGCTCGAGAATGCGGTGGACTATGCCCGGTCCAAGGTCATGGTCAGCGTGGAACATACGGCCGCGGACGTCACAGTCACGATCGAGGACGACGGGGCCGGTTTCTCCGCAGGGGTCTTGCAAAGAATTGGCGAGCCCTATGTTACCAGCAGACAGAATGAAACGCGCGCCGGGGGGCTCGGTCTTGGGCTGTTCATCGCAAAGACACTGCTCGAACGGTCCGGAGCCAGCCTTCGTTTCGAAAACCGCAGCCCGGAAGGGTCCGGCGCGCGCGTCGTGGTGATCTGGCCCCGCGAATACATGGAATTGGACACGTCGTTATGACTTTACCTCTAGGGTCTTCGCACGCATAAGGTCGACAGCGCAGTTTTGGAACAGTCGCAGGAACGAAAAGATGGCAGACGCAGCATCACAGGTCGCAAAACCAGCCGCCGGCACGCAAGCAGCGGACAGTCACGATCTCGGCCCTGATCCATCTCTGCTGATCGTCGATGACGATGCGCCATTTCTGCGTCGCCTGGCGCGCGCCATGGAAAGCCGCGGCTTCACGGTGGAGCTTGCCGGCTCCGTTGCCGAGGGCATTGCGAAAGCCAAGGAAGCCGCACCCGCCTATGCCGTGGTCGATCTGCGGCTGGGTGACGGAACCGGGCTCGACGTCATCGAGGCGATCCGGGAGCGCCGTTCCGACACACGGATCATCGTGCTCACCGGTTACGGCAACATCGCAACGGCAGTGACGGCCGTTAAGCTCGGGGCACTCGATTATCTGGCAAAGCCTGCGGACGCTGATGATGTCTATCTCGCACTGACCCAGCGACCTGGCGAGAAGGCCGAGATCCCTGAAAACCCGATGTCGGCCGACCGGATTCGCTGGGAGCATATTCAACGCGTCTATGAAAGCTGTGACCGGAACGTCTCGGAAACGGCGCGCAGGCTCAACATGCATCGACGCACTTTGCAGCGCATTCTCGCCAAACGCGCGCCGAAGTAATCAGACAGACTTGAGCTGGGCCGCCCATTCCGCGGCCATGAGCCTCTGTGCTGCGGCCCTCGAGAAGTCGAGGGTGACGGACTTTCGCGTCGCAGGCGGCAGCCGGTGCTCGGGTGCGTCCCGAAGCAGGTGGCCGGAATAGCCATCAGACAAAAAGAGGCCGCAGTCTTCCGGGAAGATCTCGAGAGGCACACCGGCGTGGGTGGCAAAAAACAATCGATCACAGTAGCGACGATAATCCGGCCACTTCCGATCGACGCGAAAATCCTCGATCGAGGACTTGATCTCGACAATCCAGATCTCGCCCCTTTCGGAAAGGGCGATGAGGTCGGCCCGACGTCCATTGGACAGCGTCAGTTCCGGCAGGATGGCGAAACGCATCTCCGCCAGGAGGATCTGGACGCCACGGCGTATCATCATGGCGCGATCGGACTGACGCCCGTCGATTAAGGGATTGTTCACCGTGACGGAGACTAAGGTCATGGATAACTCCGCTCCGCGCGCCAAGGTCTGTTGCAAAAAAGCAATGCGGAGTCATTTTGCAGCGCCGAACACAGTCGGCTGTAGTACGGCACTTGCGTTGCCGAGATTAATTCAAAATAAACCATAATCAAAGATGGTCACAAGGCCGTCTCTCAGCCATCACCCACGAGCTTTATCATGCGCTTCCGCAATATCTTGACCGCGCTTGGCCTGGTTATGTCCCTAGGCCTCGCGGGCTGCACAACGACGACCGGCGACAAGGCCGAAGTGGCCGAAACCACCAAGGTCGAGATCTTCAGCGACTCCTATGGTTCGGTCACGGATGCAGGGTATGCCCTGCCTGCCATTCCGATTCAGAAAGTCGACAAGAAGTTTCACCGACAAATTGTCGATTATGCGACCACGGAAAAACCCGGCACGGTCGTGGTGAACACGCGCGAGCGCTTCCTTTATTACGTCCTGCCGCGCGGCAAGGCCGTTCGTTACGGTATCGGCGTCGGCAAGCAGGGCTTTGCCTGGGAAGGTGAAGCCTATATCGCCTGGAAGCAGGCATGGCCGACCTGGCATCCGCCGAAGGAAATGGCGGAACGGAAGCCCGAAGTCGCCAAGTATGTCGAAAAGGGCATGGAACCCGGCCTGCGCAACCCGCTCGGCGCACGCGCCATGTATCTCTTCAACGAGAAGGGCCAGGACACTCTGTTCCGTCTGCATGGCACGCCGGAATGGGCATCGATCGGAACGGCTGCTTCGTCGGGCTGCATCCGCATGATGAACCAGGACGTGATCGACCTCTACAATCGCGTCAAGCCGGGCCGCAACTCCAAGGTTGTTGTTCTGCAGTAAGCAGCGACTGCGTGATGAAACCGAAAGCCCCGCCGGATCGCTCCGGCGGGGCTTTTTCGTTTCCATCAAAGATTGGAGGTTAAGCTGCAGACTTCGCCTTGAGTTCAATGCGGCGGCGATGGAGAACCGGCTCGGTATAGCCATTCGGCTGCTCCCTGCCCTTCAGCACGAGGTCAAGTGCTGCCTGGAAAGCGACCGAGCCATCGTAGTCTTTCGCCATCGGCACGTAGACCGGGTCGGAGGCATTCTGTCCGTCGACGACCACCGCCATGCGCTTCAAGGTCTCGACGACCTGTTCTTCCGTCACCACGCCGTGATGCAGCCAGTTTGCCATGTGCTGGGCGGAGATGCGAAGCGTAGCGCGGTCCTCCATCAGTCCGACATTGTTGATGTCAGGCACCTTGGAGCAGCCGACGCCCTGGTCGATCCAGCGGACGACGTAGCCGAGGATGCCCTGGGCGTTGTTGTCGAGTTCCCGCTGGATTTCCTCTGGCGTCCAGTTCGGACGCGGCGCGACCGGAACGGAGAGGATATCGGCCAGTTTTGCGCGCGGACGTGACTTCAGGCCGTTCTGGACATCGGCGACATCGACGCTGTGATAGTGTGTGGCATGCAGCGTGGCAGCGGTCGGCGACGGGACCCAGGCGGTGTTGGCACCAGCCTTCGGATGGGCGATCTTCTGCTCCAGCATGGCCGCCATGAGATCGGGCATGGCCCACATGCCCTTGCCGATCTGGGCGTGCCCGGAGAGGCCGCATTCAAGGCCGATATCGACGTTCCAGTTTTCATAGGCCGAAATCCAGGCGGCCTGCTTCATGTCGCCCTTGCGGATCATCGGGCCCGCTTCCATCGAAGTGTGGATTTCGTCGCCGGTGCGGTCGAGGAAGCCGGTGTTGATGAAGACGACGCGGTCACGCGCCGCGCGGATGCATTCCTTGAGATTGACCGTCGTGCGACGCTCCTCGTCCATGATGCCCATCTTGATGGTGTTGGGCGCCATGCCGACGAGTTCTTCGACACGCGAGAAGATCTCACAGGCGAAGGCGACCTCTTCGGGGCCATGCATCTTCGGCTTCACGACATACATCGAGCCGGCGCGAGAGTTCTTGCGGCGGCCATTCGGACCGATGTCATGCAGTGCGATCAGAGCGGTGATCGCGGCATCCATGATGCCTTCCGGCACCTCGTGGCCATTCTTGTCGGTGATCGCAGGATTGGTCATGAGGTGACCGACATTGCGGATGAGCATCAGGGAGCGGCCCGGCAGCGTCACCGCACCGCCCTCAACACCCGTGAACTCAAGGTCTCCGCTCAGAGCACGCGTAAACGTCCTTCCCCCCTTGGAGACTTCCTCCGTCAGGTCGCCCTTCATCAGGCCGAGCCAATTGGAGTAGACAGTGATCTTGTCCTCGGCATCGACGGCCGCGACCGAATCCTCGCAGTCCATGATGGTGGTGAGCGCCGATTCGAGCCCGACATCGGCGATGCCGGCGGGATCGTCCTTGCCGATCAGGCTGTCCGGATCGACGAAGACGAGGGTGTGCAGGCCGTTGGTGCGGAAATAGAGGCGATATGCCTTATCGCTTTCACGCTTGAAACCGACATATTGGTCGGGACTGGATAGACCTGTCCGGCCGCTGGCGGTCTCGACGAAGAGCGCGCCGTTTTCAAAGTCGAAGCCTGTAACATCAGCCCAGCTGCCGCCGGCGAGCGGCAGGCTCCGGTCGAGAAAGGACTTCGCCCACGCCACGACCTTGCCACCGCGAACCGGATTGTAGCCCTTGCCCTTGTCCGCGCCATCAGCCTCAGAAATCGCATCCGTACCGTAGAGCGCGTCGTAAAGCGAACCCCAGCGGGCATTGACGGCATTCAGTGCATAACGCGCGTTCATGACGGGAACGACGAGCTGCGGGCCGGCGATCGACGATATCTCCGGATCGACATTGGCCGTCTCGATCTTGAAGTCGGGACCTTCGGGCAGGAGGTAACCGATTTCACGCAGGAAGCCTTCATAGGCGGCAAGGTCGGAGGGAGCGCCGTTCTGGCGATACCAGGCATCGATCTGAGCCTGCAGCTCATCCCGCTTGGCGAGCAGAGCGCGGTTCTTCGGTGCCAGGTCGTGAACGATTCGGGAGAAGCCGGCAAAGAAGGCATCGGCCTCGACTTCCGTTCCCGGGATCGCCTGGCTCACGATGAAATCATAGAGGCGCTTGTCGATCGAAAGGCCGTGGGCTTCAACTGATGTCATGACGTCATTCCTTGTACTGGACTGGCTATTGGCACACAGCATGGCTGAAACCGATTAGCAGTCAATCTGTTATAAATACGAAAAATTATTTCCAAAATAGAAAGTCAGCCGCGTGCGGTCCTGGGGCGACCCGAGGCCGTCGCCGTGATCCGCGCTTCCACGAGCTTGCGGCGTCCCTCGATCTCCGGGGCGTCGAGCTCCTCCCGGATGATCAGCACGACATCCACGGCACCACTGGCTTCAGCCCTTGCACGCGCGAGTTCGGTCGCCCTTGTCCTCGCCCTTTCCAGGGCAACGGCTTCATCCGTCGCCCGCTCGCTGTCGCCGCCGCCGGTGATGATGAAGAGACCTTCTTCCGGCGAGGTGACGGTTACCGTGACGCTACTGCGTACCTGCCCAACCACCGCGCCGACGGCATTTGCGACATCGGCGTCTTCAGGCACGGCAAAATCAGATGCCAGCATATCAGCGATTGCGGGGTAATAGACGCCGGCGGAGGCTCCGAGGCCGACGAGAGGCCGATCGAGGGAAAGACCGAAGCGGGCGATGCCTGCCTGACGCCGGAGGGCACGGTCGATCAATATGGATTTCGAAGGCTCGACGTCGGCGAGCCCATCTTCGGCAAGCGCTGCGGAGAGAATGACTTCGGCCGACTGGCGCGTCAGGCGATCAACGATCAGCTGGGCAAGCACTTCGGGCGATGACGCGATCGGCTGGCCAGAACCATCCTTCTGTCGGATCGCCAGCGCCGTGCCGAGTTCGGCGGCCCTGCGATCCCACTGGCCCTGGCGACCCAAGATATGCATGGCATCGGAGGGTGTGATGCCGCAGATATGAACGAGGCCCCGCGCCACGAGACGGTCGAGTGTCGCCTTCTGCTGGGTGAAGCTGATCAGCTGGTCGAGGGGAAGCGGCACGGCACCAATCTTCTGAAACAGTGCGGCCTCCTGCGGCTGCAGCCCGGCTGCGAGGTGATCGGGAACGCCGGTGCGGACGGCAAAACGTCCGTCATGACGCCCGAGATGTGGCGCGCGGAGCTGGCGCTCTAGCGCGTCTGTGATGGCTATTCCGTGCAGCGATGCCGCAAGGCTCAGCGGCACCAGACGGCGGGGGCCGAGCTCGATCTTCGCCGCGAGGCCCCGGTCATCAAAACGGACTTCCGAGTCTCCACCGAGACCGAAGGTGCGCATGGCCACTGCCTCGACCATGGTCCTGTAGCCACCAACGACAGCGCCATCCTGATCAAGCCGCGGTTGTCCGGCCTCCATGACGGCGACGTCGGTCGTCGTGCCACCGATATCGGAGACGACGGCATCATTGAGGCCTGTCAGGTGGCGTGCGCCGACGAGGCTCGCGGCGGGACCGGAGAGAATAGTCTCGATCGGCCGCAAGCGGGCTTCGGCTGCCGAGATCAACGCACCGTCACCACGCACGACCATCAGTGGGGCATGGATGCCGCGCTCCCCGAGATAGCGCTCGGCTGAGCCGATCAACCGGTCGATCATCGAGACCAGGCGTGCATTGAGAAGGGTTGTCAGTGCCCGTCTTGGCCCGCCGAGCTTGGAGGAAAGCTCGTGGCTGCAGGTGACGGGCAGGCCGGAATGCCGGCGAATGATCTCGCGCGCGCGCTGCTCATGCGCCGGATTGCGAACCGCGAAATAGCCGGCGATCGCGAAGGATGAGACATTGGCCGAAAGCTCGGGCAGTGCCGCTTCCAACGCCGCCTGATCGAAAGGTGTCTCGTTGCCATGAACGTCATGACCGCCGGCAATGAAGAGGACTGGATCGTTGCCAAGCGCATCGGCCAGACCGTCGCGCTTCAGGTCTTCGGGGCCGAAGCCGATCATGATGAGGCCGGCGCGGCCGCCCTGCCCTTCCACAAGCGCATTGGTCGCGAGCGTCGTCGACAGCGAGACAAGGCCAATCGCCGAGGGATCAATCGCTGATTCGGCGAGCACGCTTTCGAGCGCTCCTGAGATACCGATCGACAGATCGTGGCGGGTGGTGAGCGATTTCGCCTTGGCGGCGATCCCATGCGTTTCGCTATAGATGACGGCGTCCGTATAGGTGCCGCCGGTGTCGATGCCCAGCATGTAATCGGATGTCACGCAGTCTTCCCCATGATGCCCGCCCGAACGGCGACGCATCCCTTATGACACAGGCATTCGCCGGATTTCCAGCGGAGGAGCGGCAGGATCGCGCCGCTTTACGGCTTGCGCGGCGTGACCCGCATCGGCAGGCCGCCAGCCGGCTGGGTGGTGAGCTTCTGAACCGGCCAGGGTTTGGTCTGCGGCGTCGCGGCGAAACGATATCGCTGCATCAACACCGCGAGCGCGATGACGGCTTCCTGCAGCGCAAAGGTGGCGCCGATGCAGACGCGCGGACCGGCGCCAAAAGGCAGATACTGAAAGCGACCGATTTTCTCCCGCTCGCCCGGCAGAAAGCGGGATGGGTCGAAGACGCGCGGCTTGTCCCAGTAGAGCTCGTGGCGATGCAGGGTCCAGGGCATGACGAGGACGGTGGCGCCCTTCGCAATCTCGACGGTCTCGCCATTGGGCGCGGTGTAGCGATCGTCGGCGATCGCATCGCGGTTGATGGAGGGCGCCGGCGGATAAAGCCGCATCGCCTCCTCGAAGGAGGCTCGCACATGCGGCATCTTGTCGAGCCACTCGACAGGATCGGCACCGGACGCGATGACCTCATCGATTTCGCGCTCCATTGCGTCGCGGACATCCGGACAATGGGCCACGCAATACAGCGTCCAGGCCAGAGCACGCGCCGTCGTCTCGTGCCCTGCCCCGATGAAGGTCAGGATATTGTCCTCGATCTCTTCCGAGGTCAGGCCGTCAGGTCCTTCCAGTTCGAGCAGCAAGGTCAAAAAATCGTCCGGTGCGTTCTCACGCTCCGCCCTGATGATGGACCGGCGGTGATCCATCGTCCGGCGCACGAGTTCGCGGAACTTGCGCAAGACGCCGAGGCCCCTGATGCGGGTCAGACGCGGGATCCATCTCGGAGCCTTCAACAAGTCCAGCGGGTCGATACGGCCCATGCTGTGCAGGAGATCGTCGACGTCTTTGGCAAAATCGCCCTGCTCGGAGACGATACCGCCCGAGAAGAGCGTTTCAGACAGGATGGCATAGGTGAGTTCGGTCATGTCGACGGCGACATCGCGGACGATGCCTTCGGCACCGGCTTCGTAGCGGTCGAGAAAAAGTTCGCTCTGCTCACGCATCTGGCGCGCGAAACCGCGCGCATGCCGCGGGGTGAAGACAGGTGCCATGGCCTTCCGCGACCGTTTCCAAACCGGACCTTCGGCCGTCAGAAGCCCATCCCGCAGAATGGGGCGCAGAACGAGCTGACGGATCTCGGACATCTCGTAATTCGACGCATTGTCGACGAGAACATGCCGGATCAGACCCGGATCATTGGCGATGATGGTGGTCTGGCCGAAAAGCCGCGTGACGATCCATGGCCAGGTGTAGGAGGGCTGTCCCCACAGCTCGAGCGGGTTCTTCAGGACCGTGCGAATGATCTCCAGCCGGCTGGGCGGGACCGTCCGCGGCACGGGTGCCGGCGGCTCGAAGGTCGATTTGCGCAGACTGGCGTCCATGTGTTGCTCCCTCGAAGGGTTGGAGCCCCCCTTAAGGAGTTAGAGCAGGGGCTCCAACTCGTCCAGCCGATCATTGATCAACCAGCCGTAATAGTTCTCTTCCGGCCAATTCGCCGCACCGGTCGAGCGCTTCGCAGCCAGTGCGCGTGCGCGCTGCTGCGAGCCGCCGATATTGAAAAGCGTGGCTGTCACGCCAGGATTGCCCGAGATATCGACGTCGGCGATCTGTCTGTAGTCGTCGATCGACTTGCGGATGACCGCCGCCATGAAGGCAAGCGAGATATCGGGATCCATGATCGCCTTGTAGACGCCCGCCGCATCATTCTCGTCCAGCTTCGGATAGCCGGACTTCTCATGCACGAGGTCCGACAGCATCAGGGCGGTCAGAGGATTGATCTGCCCCAGACCAAAGGTCTGACCGGCATAGAAAGGCTGGAAGAACACCGCGCTGAAGCGATTGTTCGGATAAGACTTGCCGCCGACGGATTTGCCGCGAAACTGATCCTCCCAGACCTTCTCGCGGCAGGTCCAGAGACGGTAGCTGTCCGAATAGCCGCTGCATTCGGAAAATTCGGATCGGCCGACGAAGTCGGCAATGCTTTCGTCCTTATAGCCGAAACGGAAGCTGTTGCCTGCGTAGGAGGCAGCCTTCACATAATAGCTCTGCAGACTGTCATAGGCATCGACGTTGTAGGTGTGCTCGCCGACGATCGCGCCCACCATGTGGATCGGAGCGATCTGATAGGCTGATGCCGTCTTCTTGATCTTCCCGACCAGTCTCGAGTCGGTCTTCAGAAGATCGCGAACCTTCTCGTACTTGATGTCGAAGCTGGTCTTGCCCGCCTTGGTGCGGCGGACCGAGGCGCCAGGAACGGCCGGCTGCTCGGCATTGCGATTTCCCGGCGGCACCTTGTCTGCAGCGTGGCCCGACAACGGAACAAGCCCGGCAAGCCCCAATCCGACGATGATGATCCTGGTGATGTTCAGCACGATGCGCGGCCCCTGGACATGTGTCCCCGAACGGATTGCCGACGCATCCATGGGCGTCGTCCGACAGCGGCTCTCCTTACATAAGGGCTGCCTGTATTGTCGATATGGGTCGCTTTCACTTTCCCGACATGGCAACGGCGAAAGCGACCCATAGATGCACAAAGATCACAGGATATAGCGGCTCAGATCGGTGTTCGCAGCGAGATCCCCGACATGCTCCTGAACATAAGTCGAGTCGATCATGACTTCCGAGCCACCACGGTCCGGTGCATGGAAGGATATCTCGTCCAACACGCGCTCCATGACCGTCTGCAAGCGACGGGCACCGATGTTCTCGACCGTCTCGTTGAGCTGGACCGCGACATCGGCAAGCGCATCGATCGCATCCTCGGTGAAGTCGAGATTGAGCTCCTCGGTCGCCATCAGCGCCTTGTACTGGCGGATCAGGCTCGCTTCGGTTTCCGTCAGGATGCGGCGGAAATCTTCCTTGGTCAGCGGCTTCAGCTCGACCCGGATCGGCAGGCGGCCCTGAAGTTCCGGCAGGAGGTCGGAGGGCTTGGAGACGTGGAAGGCGCCAGACGCGATGAAGAGGATATGGTCGGTTTTCACCGGACCATACTTGGTCGCAACCGTCGTGCCTTCGACAAGCGGCAACAGGTCGCGCTGCACGCCTTCGCGGGAGACGCCGGCGCCCATTGCGCCTTCACGGGCAGCGATCTTGTCGATCTCGTCGAGGAAGACGATGCCATCATTCTCGACCGAGCGAAGCGCCTCACGCTGGATGACCTCATTGTCGATCAGCTTGTCCGACTCGTCGCGGATCAGGTCGCCGTAGGACGCCTTGACGGTGGTGCGGACCTTCTTTGTCCGGTTGCCCATGGCCTTTCCGAACATTTCCGACAGATTGAGGATGCCGATATTCGCACCGGGCATGCCGGGGACCTCGAAACCGGGCGCGCCGGAACCGCTGTCGGCGACCTCGATGTCGATCTCCTTGTCGTCCAGCTCACCACCACGAAGCTTCTTGCGGAAGCTGTCGCGGGTGGCCGGCGAGGCAGTGGCACCCACCAGAGCGTCGAGCACACGTTCTTCGGCCAGCTGATGGGCTTTGGCCTGCACTTCCTGCCGCTTCTTGTCGCGAATGAGGGCGATGCCGATCTCCACCAGATCGCGGATGATCTGCTCGACGTCGCGGCCGACATAACCAACCTCGGTGAACTTGGTGGCCTCGACCTTGATGAAGGGCGCACCGGCAAGCTTGGCCAGCCGACGGGAGATTTCCGTCTTGCCGACGCCGGTCGGCCCGATCATCAGGATGTTCTTCGGCATGACCTCGTCGCGCAGATCTTCCGAAAGCTGCTGGCGCCGCCAGCGGTTGCGAAGCGCGATTGCCACAGCACGCTTGGCGTCATGCTGGCCGATGATATGGCGGTCGAGTTCGGAGACGATCTCGCGCGGGGAGAAATTGGTCATTTTGGGTTGCTCCTCACGATGCCGCGGACCCGCGCATCGTCTCTTGGTGTGGAATTCGATCGGCAGCCGTCAGTCGGCGTCGAGGGTTTCGACCACCATGTTGTTGTTGGTGTAGACGCAGATCTCACCGGCGATCGTCAAAGCACGTTTGGCGATATCCTCGGCCGAGTGGTCGGTATCCATGAGCGCACGGGCGGCTGCGTAGGCGTAGTTGCCGCCGGATCCGATGGCGATCGCGCCATGCTCGGGCTCCAACACGTCGCCATTTCCGGTAATCGCAAGCGTGATCGACTTGTCGGCAACCAGCATCATGGCTTCGAGATTGCGCAGATACTTGTCGGTGCGCCAGTCCTTGGCGAGCTCGACGGCGGCGCGCATCAGCTGGCCGGGATATTGCTCAAGCTTCTTTTCGAGGCGATCGAGCAGGGTAAAGGCATCGGCTGTCGCGCCGGCGAAGCCTGCGATCACGTCGCCGCCCTTGCCGATGCGGCGCACCTTTCGGGCATTGCCCTTCATCACGGTCTGGCCAAGGCTGACCTGACCGTCACCGGCCATCACCACCTTGCCGTCTTTGCGTACGGTAACAATCGTTGTCATCAATCACCTGTCACCCGCGACTGCGGGCCTTGTGGAGCGGGCATTCCGCCCGGTTAGTCGGTTCCTATGTAAGTGGGCTTTCAGCGATTGCAATCTGCGGCAAAAGCGTGCGCCTGTGCCTTGCGGCAGCGCAATGTAACTTCTGGATATTTCACCGCCCTGCTGTTATGGGAGGGCCGAGATCCTCATGGAGCAGCCAAATGGCAGAGCGTAAAGGCGAAGTTTCCCGCAAGACCAACGAAACCTCGGTCTCGGTTTCCGTCCATATCGACGGCACCGGCACGGGCAAGATTTCGACGGGCGTGGGCTTCTTCGACCATATGCTCGACCAGCTCTGCCGTCACTCACTCATCGACATGGACATCGACGTGAAGGGCGACCTGCATATCGACGATCACCACACCGTCGAGGACACGGGCATTGCGCTCGGCCAGGCGATTTCCAAGGCGCTCGGCGACCGCAAGGGCATCACGCGCTATGCGTCGATCGATCTTGCCATGGACGAGACGATGACCAAGGCGGCAATCGATGTCTCCGGCCGACCCTTCCTGGTCTGGAACGTCAATTTCAGCGCGCCGAAGATCGGCACTTTCGACACCGAACTGGTGCGCGAATTCTTCCAGGCTCTCGCCCAGAACGCCGGGATCACGCTGCATGTGCTGAACCATTACGGCGCCAACAACCATCACATTGCCGAGACCTGCTTCAAGGCGGTCGCGCGCGCGCTTCGCACAGCAACCGAAGTCGATCCGCGGCAGGCAAACCGTATTCCCTCCACCAAGGGCACCCTGGTTTAAGGGGCATCTTCCCCCATGGGGGAGACTGCCACCTTGCTCCGGTTCGGGCGTTGACCCTAATCGTCGAGCAGAAAGGACTGAACAACATGCGTGTATCCATCATCGACTACGGTTCGGGCAATCTGCGCTCGGCCACCAAGGCCTTTGAACGGGCCGCCCGCGAGGCTGGCCTTGATGCCGAGATCGAACTGACCGACAAGGCGGACCGGGTCGCCACCGCCGACCGGATCGTTCTTCCGGGTGTCGGCGCCTATGCAGACTGCCGCAAGGGGCTTGATGCCGTGCCGGGCATGCATGACGCCATCGCTGATGTCGTCGAGAAAAAGGGCCGGCCCTTTTTCGGCATCTGCGTCGGCATGCAGCTGATGTCCTCGCGTGGTCTCGAAAAGACCGTGACCGACGGCTTCGGCTGGATCGAGGGCGATGTGGTCGAGATGACCCCATCCGATCCGTCCCTCAAGATCCCGCAGATCGGCTGGAACACGCTGATACTCAACCGCCCGCATCCGTTGTTCGACGGCATTCCGACCGGCGCTGACGGGTTGCACGCCTATTTCGTGCACTCCTATCACCTCGCTGCGCGCAAGCCCGAGGACGTGATTGCAACAACCGACTATGGTGGCGCAATGACGGCCTTTGTCGGGCGCGACAACATGGTGGGTGCGCAGTTCCATCCCGAGAAGAGCCAGACACTCGGCCTGAAGCTCATCGCCAATTTCCTGACCTGGACGCCCTGACGGGCACGGATAGTACTCATGATCCTTTTCCCCGCCATCGACCTCAAGGACGGCCAGTGCGTTCGCCTCAAGCTGGGCGACATGGAGCAGGCGACCGTCTACAACCCCGATCCGGCCGCCCAGGCGCGCGCTTTCGAAGACCAGGGCTTCGAATGGCTGCATGTCGTTGATCTCAACGGTGCCTTTGCTGGTGAAAGCGTCAATGGCGCTGCCGTCGATGCGATCCTGAAGGCGACGAAGAACCCAGTGCAGCTCGGCGGCGGCATTCGCACGCTCGACCATATCGAGAGCTGGCTGTCGCGCGGGTTGTCGCGCGTGATCCTCGGTACGGTCGCCGTGCGTGATCCGGCCCTCGTCATTGAAGCCTGCAAGCGCTTCCCGGGCAAGGTCGCCGTTGGGATAGACGCCAAAGGCGGTAAGGTTGCCGTCGAGGGCTGGGCGGAAGCCTCCGAACTCGGCGTGATCGAACTTGCACAGCGTTTCGAAGGCGCAGGCGTTGCGGCGCTCATCTACACCGACATCGACCGAGACGGGATCCTGACCGGGATCAACTGGGCCTCGACGCTGGAACTGGCCGCTGCCGTATCGATCCCGGTGATTGCGTCGGGCGGTCTTGCCTCGATCGAAGACATCAAGAGCATGCTTGAACCTGATGCGAGGAAGCTCGAGGGTGCGATTTCCGGTCGCGCGCTCTATGATGGGCGTATCGACCCTGCGGAAGCGCTCGCGCTGATCAAGGCTGCGAGAGGCTGAGGACAAGACCATGACACTCAAGGCCCGCGTGATCCCCTGCCTCGACGTCAAGGACGGCCGCGTCGTCAAGGGCGTCAACTTCGTTGATCTCATCGATGCCGGTGACCCGGTCGAGGCTGCCAAGGCTTACGACGCCGCTGGCGCCGACGAGCTCTGCTTCCTCGACATCACCGCGTCCTCCGACAACCGCGATACGATCTTCGACGTCGTGGCCCAGACGGCCGACCATTGCTTCATGCCGCTGACGGTCGGCGGTGGTGTTCGCGCCGTCGCCGATATCCGCAAGCTCCTGCTCTGCGGCGCCGACAAAGTGTCGATCAATTCGGCAGCGGTGAAGAACCCCGATTTTGTGGCGGAAGCCGCCGACAAGTTCGGCAACCAGTGCATTGTCGTGTCGATCGATGCAAAGAAGGTGTCCGCTGCCGGCGAAACGGATCGCTGGGAGATCTTCACCCATGGCGGACGCCAGCCGACCGGGATCGATGCGGTCGAATTCGCGATCAAGATGGTCGAGCGCGGGGCCGGCGAACTTCTGGTGACCTCAATGGACAGGGACGGGACGAAGAGCGGTTACGATATCGGCCTCACCCGTATGATTGCCGATAGTGTCCGTGTGCCCGTCATTGCCTCCGGCGGCGTCGGCAATCTGGATGATCTGGTCGCGGGTATTCGCGATGGGCATGCCACTGCGGTTCTTGCCGCCTCGATCTTCCACTTCGGCACCTATTCGATTGCAGAGGCAAAGGCGCATATGGCCGCAGCCGGCATCGCCATGCGTCTCGACTGACGCGGAAGGACCCGTGATGAGCAGTTTCACTCTTGACGATCTCGAAGCCATTGTGGCGAGCCGCGCCGAGGCGGATCCAGACCAATCCTGGACGGCGAAACTCGTGGCAGGCGGCCAGGACAAGGCGGCCAAGAAACTCGGCGAAGAGGCGATCGAGGCTGTGATGGCTGCGGTCAGGCAAGACCGCGAGAACCTCGTCTACGAGAGCGCGGACCTCCTTTATCACCTGATGGTCGTATTGAAAATTGCGGACATCCCGTTACAAGCAGTGATGCAGGAACTCGAGCGCCGGACTGCTCAGACAGGCCTGAGCGAGAAGGCCAGTCGGCAGGATCCATGACGATAGCTATGCGGGACCCCGAAACGCCAGACGTCCTCGACCATTTCCAGGCGAACGGCTATTCCCCCTATCACTTCTTCGATTCCGAGGAATGGGCGCATTTCCGCGCCGATACGCCGCTGACCCTTACAGCCGACGAAGTTCACCGGCTGCGCTCGATCGATGACCCCATCGATCTTGATGAAGTCAGGCGCATTTATCTTTCGCTGTCGCGACTGCTGTCCTCACATGTAGAATCGTCGCAGCTTCTGTTCGAGCAGCGTAACCGCTTCCTCAGCCTTTCCGACGTCTTCAAGACGCCATTCGTCATCGGCATTGCCGGATCGGTGGCGGTTGGAAAGTCCACGACAGCGCGTGTTCTGAAAGAACTGCTTGCACGCTGGCCTTCGAGCCCCAAGGTCGACCTCGTCACCACCGACGGTTTTCTCTATCCGAACGCGCATCTGGTGAAGAACGGGATCCTGAACCGCAAGGGCTTTCCCGAAAGCTACGACGTTGGCGCGCTATTGCGCTTTCTGTCGGCGATCAAGGCTGGATTGCCGAACGTCAAGGCGCCCTGCTATTCGCACCTCACCTATGACGTGTTGCCGAACGAACACCGGGTGGTCGACCGGCCTGATATTCTGATCTTCGAGGGCATCAACGTCCTGCAGTCGCGCAATCTGCCGGCAGACGGCAAGATCGTGCCGATGGTCTCGGACTTCTTCGATTTCTCGATCTATATCGACGCGGACGAGAACGCGACCCACCGCTGGTATGTCGACCGCTTCATGAAGCTCAGGCAGACGGCGTTCCGCGATCCCAACTCCTACTTCCATCGCTATGCGACCATCAGTGAGGATGAGGCCAAGGAAATCGCCGAGGGGCTCTGGGCGAATATCAACCTGAAGAACCTGAGGGAAAACATCCTACCGACGCGGCCACGCGCCGATCTGATCCTCCGCAAGGGTGACAATCATCTCGTCGAGACGGTCGCGCTCAGAAAACTGTAGGCGATCGATCGCCGGCTATGGATTGACGCGACGGAGCGTCAGGTTGATGCGTCCACCCGACTTCAGCAGTGTCGAGGTCGCGGGATAGATCCGGTCGACGCCGTGGAAACAGAGGCGCCCCTCCCCGCCGAGCAAGAAGACATCGCCGCTTTCCAGCTTCAGCGATTGGGTGCGATCGCTTCGCGCCAGTCCCCCGATGCGAAACAGGCAGGTATTGCCGAGCGAGATCGAAAGCACCGGTGCCGCAAATTCCGTTTCGTCGCGGTCCTGATGCAGGCCCATCTTGGCGTCGTCAGCATAAAAATTGACGAGGCAGGCCTCGGGGTCTTTCGGATAAGCCGAGAGTTCACGCCAGAGATCTAGGAGCACTTGCGGGATCGCGGGCCAGGGCTTGCCCGTCATCGGGTGGGTCGGCTGATAGCGATAGCCGCGCTCCTTGTCCGTCACCCAGCCGAGCGGACCGCAATTCGTCATCCGGACAGACATCGGGCGACCGGAGCCCGGCATGACCGGCACGTAGAGCGGCGCCTCGGTAACGACACCGCGGATGGTCTCGACGAGGTTTTCCTGTTCTTCGCGCGACAGCCGACCCGGCAGGTAACGAAGACCGGATGAAAGGCTGATCTCGGCTTTCGCTGCGGCCATGCTCAGTCTCCCGTCGGTTTCCCGCGCATTTTCTTCACATCCGAGCGACCGGATTTCGCCTTGAGGCGCCGTTCGATCGAACCCTTTGTCGGCTTCGTCTTCTTGCGGGGCGGCGGTGGCGGCTTGGCGGCTTCGAGGAGCAATTCCTTCAACCGTTCGCGCGCATCTTCCCGGTTGCGATCCTGGCTGCGGAAGCGGCTCGCCTCGATCATCAGCACGCCTTCCTTGGACAGGCGTTTGCCGGCAAGCTTCGCCGCGTTCTGTTTCACGCGGTCGTTCAGCGAGGGCGATCCGAGCAGGTTGAAGAAGAGCTGAACGGCGGTCGAGACCTTGTTGACGTTCTGGCCACCCGGGCCACCGGCCAGCACGAACTGCTCCGTCAGTTCCCAGCCGGCGATCGTGATGCGGTTGTTGATCTCTAGCGGTTCGCTTGCCATGTCATCGGTCTCTTTCTCGGCTTTCATATCGGCCGCAAAGACTCCAAAGGCAAGCCGGAAGCAGAAGAGGCCCGGCAAACATGCCGGGCCTCTTCATGGTCGTCAAATCAGCCGTTCACTCGGCGGCGAGGCGAATGCCCGGGGCCGCATCACGAACCTTGCCATCGACATGGGCTTCGAACTTGGCGAAGTTATCAATGAACATGCCGACCAGCTTCTTGGCTTGCGCGTCGTAGGCCACTCCATCGGCCCAGGTCGAACGCGGGTCGAGGATCTTGCTATGGACGCCATCAACGGCGACCGGAACCGCGAAACCGAAGTTCGCATCGGTGCGCATTTCTACCTTCTTCAGTTCTCCGGTCAGTGCAGCCGTCAGCAGCGCGCGCGTCGCCTTGATCGGCATACGATTACCGATCCCGTAGGCACCACCGGTCCAGCCGGTGTTGACCAGCCAGCAATCGACCTGGTGACGGGCGATCAGATCACGCAACAGGTTTCCGTATTCGGTCGGGTGGCGCGGCATGAAGGGGGCGCCAAAGCATGTCGAGAAGGTCGCCTCCGGTTCGGTCACGCCCTTTTCAGTGCCGGCTACCTTCGCAGTATAGCCGGAGAGGAAGTGGTACATGGCCTGTTCCGGCGTCAGCTTCGCGATCGGCGGCAACACGCCGAAAGCATCCGCCGTCAGCATGATGATCGTCTTCGGATGCGGCGCAATTCCGGTTTCCGATGCATTCGGGATGAAGTGCAGCGGGTAGGCGCAACGGGTGTTTTCTGTCAGCGAGCCATCGTTGAAATCGGGCACGCGGTTCTCGTCGAGCACGACGTTTTCCAGCACGGTGCCGAAACGCTTCGTGGTCGCGTAGATTTCCGGCTCGGCTTCGGCCGAGAGACGGATGGTCTTGGCGTAGCAGCCACCTTCGAAGTTGAAGATGCCGTTTTCGCCCCAGCCATGCTCGTCGTCACCGACCAGTGTGCGCTTGGGGTCCGCCGAGAGCGTCGTCTTGCCGGTGCCGGACAGGCCGAAGAAAACAGCCGCATCGCCATCGGGACCGACATTTGCCGAGCAATGCATCGGCATGACGCCTTTCGACGGCAGCAGGTAGTTGAGAACGGTGAAGACCGACTTCTTCATCTCGCCGGCATAGGACGTGCCGCCGATGAGGACGATGCCATTGGTCAGGTCGCAGGCGATGACGGTTTCGGTCCGGCAGCCGTGACGGGCCGGATCGGCGCGGAAGCTCGGCAGATCGATGATCGTCAGCTTCGGCTGGAAGCCTTCCAGAGCGTCACGCTCGGGACGAATCAGCAGATTGCGGATGAAGAGCGAGTGCCAGGCGAATTCGGTCACGACCCGCGTTGGCAGCGCATTGCTTTCGTCCGCGCCACCGATCAGGTCCTGGACGAAGAGATCCATGCCTGCGGCATGAGCCAACATGTCCTGATGGAGCAGAGCGAAATGCTCCGGCGACATCGGCTTGTTGTTGTCCCACCAGATCTGGTCGTCCGTCTTGTCGTCACGGACAACGAACTTGTCCTTGGCGGAACGACCCGTGTGCTGGCCGGTCAGGGCGCGCAGCGCACCATCGGCCGTCAGCTCCGCTTCACCGCGACGGATCGCCTCTTCATAAAGAGCCGCTTCCAGGAAGTTGTAGCGAACGCTGGCAGCCTTCCCCAAGCCGATTTCCGCGATCCCCGCAGCCGGGTTCCTCACGCCGAATTCCTCCATGGTCCGCTTTCCTCTCACATGGGCCAGAACTTTGAATGAGCGAAACCTAAACGGCAGAGCAGCGAAAAGCAAGGCAGTAGCGCAAAAAATATAATGATATCAATTATTTAATCGATTTAAAACGGAAAACTCTCTTTTTAAATCGTTTAGTTCCGCTTCTATTCCGCTATCATCGGAGGCCGCGATGGACGGAAAACGACGGACGAAACGAAATCCGCTGTTTCTGCCCCTTCCCCTCTGCCACAATTTGTTCCACCTTTATCCCCATATCGCACTGCCATGGAACCAGAGCTGGGCTGGACAGACCAGGAGCAGCGCAACGATGACGGAGACGTACCCAATGCAGACGATCGCCCTCGTGGATGACGACCGCAATATTCTGACTTCGGTTTCCATCGCACTCGAAGCGGAAGGTTATAAGGTCGAAACCTACACCGATGGCGCCTCGGCTCTCGATGGTCTTCTGGCCCGACCGCCACAGCTCGCCATCTTCGACATCAAGATGCCGCGCATGGATGGCATGGAGCTGCTGCGTCGCCTGCGCCAGAAGTCCGATATCCCGGTGATCTTCCTGACCTCCAAGGATGAGGAAATCGACGAGCTCTTCGGCTTGAAGATGGGCGCCGACGATTTCATCACCAAGCCCTTCTCGCAGCGCCTGCTGGTCGAGCGCGTCAAGGCGATCCTGCGACGGTCTGCAAGCCGCGAGAGCTTTGCGGCTGGTAACGGCCCCGCCAAGGGCAGCCCGGAGCAACAGGCCCGCACGCTGGAGCGCGGACAGCTGGTGATGGACCAGGAACGCCATACCTGCACCTGGAAGGGTGATCCGGTGACGCTGACCGTGACCGAATTTCTCATTCTCCAGTCGCTGGCGCAGCGCCCCGGCGTGGTCAAGAGCCGCGACGCCCTGATGGACGCGGCCTATGACGAGCAGGTCTATGTCGACGACCGCACGATCGACAGCCACATCAAGCGGCTGCGCAAGAAGTTCAAGATGGTCGATACCGACTTCGACATGATTGAAACGCTTTACGGTGTCGGCTACCGCTTCCGCGAAGCAGCGTAAGATCTCGTCGTAGCGGCCCTGGTAGCTGACGAGACGGGCGAAAGGCAAAGGTTTGACCCAGCAGGTTGACGAGGGACATCTGGAGGAGACGGATTCCGGCTCCGAGCGGCGTCGGCTGTTCAGTCATCCCTTCACGCTCATCCGCCGGATCTTCGGCCACGCGCTGTTTTCCAGCCTGACGCGCCGGATCGTCTTCTTCAATCTCGCCGCACTCATCGTGCTCGTCGGCGGCATCATGTATCTCAACCAGTTCCGCGAGGGACTGATCGATGCGCGAGTCGAGAGCCTTTTGACCCAGGGCGAGATCATCGCGGCGGCCGTATCGGCCTCCGCCTCCGTCGATACGAACTCGATCACCATCGATCCGGAGAAACTGCTCGAGCTGCAGGCCGGACAGAGCATAACGCCGGTTCCGAACGACGAGGATCTCGAGTTTCCGATCAATCCCGAGCGCGTGGCACCCGTGCTGCGGCGTTTGATATCGCCGACGCGCATTCGGGCCCGACTCTTCGATGCCGATGCCAACCTGCTGCTTGATTCGCGGCATCTCTATTCCCGCGGCCAGGTGCTGCGCTTCGACCTGCCGCCGGTCGACAATGATTCCACCAGCTTTACCGACTGGATCACCCGCCTTTTCAATACGATCCTGCAGCCCGGCAATCTGCCGGTCTATCGCGAAGCGCCGGGCGGTGATGGCTCGATCTATCCCGAGGTCATGAACGCGCTGACCGGTGTGCGCGGTGCGGTGGTACGCGTAACCGACCAGGGGGAGCTCATCGTCTCTGTCGCAGTACCGGTACAGCGCTCCCGCGCCGTGCTTGGTGTGCTCCTGCTTTCGACCCAGGCAGGCGACATCGACAAGATCGTCCATGCGGAACGCCTCGCGATTCTGCGGGTGTTCGGGGTTGCGACCCTCGTCAATATCGTCGTGTCGCTGCTCTTGTCCTCGACCATCGCCAACCCACTGCGCCGCCTCTCGGCTGCTGCCATCCGTGTTCGCCGTGGCGCCAAGGAGCGTGAGGAAATTCCTGACTTCTCCATCCGGCAGGACGAGATCGGCAACCTTTCCATCGCGCTTCGCGAAATGACGACAGCACTCTACGACCGCATCGATGCGATCGAGAGTTTCGCCGCCGATGTCAGCCACGAACTGAAGAACCCGCTGACCTCGCTGCGTTCGGCCGTCGAAACCCTGCCACTTGCCAAAACAGAGCAGTCCCGGCAGCGACTGATGGACATCATTCAGCATGACGTTCGCCGTCTCGACCGTCTGATCAGCGACATCTCGGACGCGTCGCGCCTCGACGCGGAACTGGCGCGCTCGGATGCAAAGCCCGTCGATCTCGAGATCCTTGTGTCCAGCCTTGTCGACATCTCCAGGGAAATCCGAAGCGGCAAGAAGGCCGTTCAGATCGATTATGTGATCGATCAGAAACCCGGATCGAACCAGCATTTCGTCGTCCACGGGCACGACCTGCGTCTCGGGCAGATCGTCACCAATCTGATCGAGAATGCACGGTCCTTCGTGCCCGAAGACAGCGGCCGGATCCTCGTCAAGCTGTCGCGCAATCGCACCCGCTGCCAGATCCAGGTGGAGGACAACGGGCCCGGCATTCAGGCGGAAGATATCGACCGAATCTTTGAGCGCTTCTATACTGACCGCCCTGAAGGCGAGAGCTTCGGCCAGAATTCCGGTCTCGGGCTATCGATTAGCCGACAGATCGCCGAGGCTCATGGCGGAACCTTGCGGGCTGAAAACGTCATGGACCCGGCATCAGGCCGCATCACCGGCGCCCGCTTTGTCCTGTCCCTGCCCGTAGAAACTGCGGCATGACGGCCGAGACCCACAACATTCATGCGACGGCGATCAGCGTCGATGGTGTCGGCTTGGCATTTGTCGGGCCATCGGGTAGCGGCAAGTCGAGCCTTGCTTTCGATTGCCTAGCAGAAGCCAGGCTCGCCAACATTCCGGCTGCGCTCATCTCGGATGACCGTGTCATCGTATCGCTTGAGAACGGCCAGGTCTTTGCCTCCTGCCCCGAACCGATCCGCGGCCTGATCGAACTCCGGTATAGCGGTATCGTCTCCGTCGATCATGTGGACCGCGCCGAACTGAGCTATATCGTGCTGCCGGTCGGCGCGGATGAAAGACATCGGTTGCCGCCGGACGACGAGCAAGCCGAGCTTGTCGCGGGACTTAGCCTTCCGGTCGTCAGGGTGCCGATGTGGAGCCGTTTTCCACTCAGCCTGATATTGGCGCGTATTCGAAGCCTTGCAGCGAACCGGCAATTTACACGCTGATTTGGCTTGCACTTCCCGCTTTGATCGACAAGATGGCGTCCTACTGATGGACGAAACGCCAATCTTGAGCTATTTGGCGAGAATTGCGCTAAGGGGCAGTAGAGAATGATCGGACTTGTGCTTGTCACGCATGGCAAGCTGGCTGAAGAGTTTCACCACGCGGTGGAGCACGTCGTAGGCCCACAGAAATGCATCGAGACCGTCTCGATCGGCCCCGAAGATGACATGGATCAGCGTCGTCAGGACATTCTTGATGCCGTGTCACGTGCAGACGATGGCCATGGCGTTATCATTCTGACCGACATGTTCGGTGGTACGCCTTCGAACCTCGCGATCTCCGTGATGAACACCGGCCGCATCGAAGTGATCGCCGGGGTCAATCTCCCGATGCTGATCAAGCTTGCCGGCGTTCGCGGCGACAACGACATGGATCGCGCCCTTGTCGAGGCCTCCGAGGCTGGGCGCAAATACATCAATGTTGCAAGCCGCGTCTTGAGTGGCAAATGACTGCTATGGCCGACGCAATCTCCCGCGATCTCCTGATCATCAACAAGCGCGGATTGCATGCGCGCGCGTCCGCGAAGTTCGTGCAGACTGTCAGCGGGTTCGATGCGACCGTCAGCGTCTCCAAGGACGGAACGACTGTCGGCGGCACCTCGATCATGGGATTGATGATGCTGGCGGCAAGCCCGGGCTGCTCGATCTGCGTCTCGGCATCCGGCAATCAGGCAGAGGACGTGGTGAACGCACTCGCCGCCCTGGTCGCGGACCGCTTTGGTGAAGAGATGTAAAGCATCGCGACATAAAGACATAAAGACTTCTTTATGTCAGATTGCCTTTGCCGCCATTCCCTGCTAGAAGATCGCCAGCCCTGCAGCCTTGACTGCGGGAGAGCCAGTTAATCCATCCGCCATGAGATGCGGATCGGGTCGGATCCAGCCGGAGAATCCCATGAGCAAACATGACTATGTGATCGCTGATATCGGTCTTGCCGATTTCGGCCGCAAAGAAATCAGCATCGCTGAAACCGAAATGCCGGGCCTGATGGCCTGCCGCGAAGAATTCGGCGCGAGCCAGCCGCTGAAGGGTGCGCGGATCACCGGTTCGTTGCACATGACGATCCAGACTGCCGTTCTGATCGAAACCCTCGTCGCGCTGGGCGCCGATGTCCGCTGGGCATCCTGCAACATCTTCTCCACCCAGGACCACGCTGCCGCTGCCATCGCTGCTGCCGGCATCCCGGTCTTTGCGATCAAGGGCGAGTCGCTCACCGACTACTGGGAATACACCGACAAGATCTTCCAGTGGACCGACGGCGGCTTCTCCAACATGATTCTCGATGATGGCGGCGATGCCACCATGTACATCCTGCTCGGCGCCCGCGCTGAAGCCGGCGAGGACGTTCTTTCCAATCCGCAGTCGGAAGAAGAAGAAATCCTGGTTGCGCAGATCAAGAAGCGCCTCGCCGCTTCGCCTGGCTGGTTCACCAAGCAGCGTGATGCGATCAAGGGTGTCACCGAAGAAACCACCACCGGCGTGCATCGCCTTTATGAACTCGCCAAGAAGGGCCTCCTCCCCTTCCCGGCCATCAACGTCAACGACTCGGTCACCAAGTCGAAGTTCGACAACAAGTATGGCTGCAAGGAATCGCTGGTCGACGGCATTCGCCGCGGTACCGACGTGATGATGGCCGGCAAGGTCGCCGTCGTCTGCGGTTACGGCGACGTCGGCAAGGGTTCGGCTGCCTCGTTGCGTGGCGCTGGCGCCCGCGTCAAGGTGACGGAAGTCGATCCGATCTGCGCCCTGCAGGCTGCCATGGACGGCTTTGAAGTGGTCACGCTGGAAGACGTGGTCTCCTCGGCCGACATCTTCATCACCACGACCGGCAACAAGGACGTCATCCGCATCGAGCATATGCGCGAGATGAAGGACATGGCGATCGTCGGCAATATCGGCCACTTCGACAACGAGATTCAGGTTGCTTCTCTGAAGAACCTGCGTTGGACGAACATCAAGCCGCAGGTCGACATGATCGAGTTTCCGAAGGGCAACCGCATGATCCTCTTGTCTGAGGGTCGTCTCTTGAACCTCGGCAATGCAACGGGTCACCCGTCCTTCGTGATGTCGGCCTCGTTCACCAACCAGGTTCTCGGCCAGATCGAACTCTTCGCCAAGACCGACGAGTATAAGCCGGGCGTCTACGTCCTGCCGAAACACCTCGATGAAAAGGTCGCTCGCCTGCATCTGGAAAAGCTCGGCGTGAAGCTGACGACGCTTTCGGACGAACAGGCCGCCTATATCGGCGTCACGCCGCAGGGCCCGTTCAAGGCAGAACACTACCGCTATTAAAATATAGCTGGATAATATCTACATCTAGTGGGCGGCGCCTTGACAAAGGCGCCGCTTTCTTTTTTGGGCGCCGGCCTTCCCGACCCATTCCATCGGCGGTATTGTTTTAGAACTTGATTCGTGGGCTGGACGAGCAGTCCACGGGTACGGATGTCTTGTCGACGATGCGGCACATAATGAGACGGAGACAGACCGAGAATGTCGGTAGATCAACGCACCCCGCTTCCGCGGGATACGGCCATGACGGCCGGTTTTTCGAGCCTCTGGCGGCCAGTTTCTGAGCAGAAATACGGGAAGCTTCGCAAGCTGACCCATCGTCCCGGCCTGTCCGTGACGAGGCGTGTTCTGTCGTGCGGAAGTGCGCTCGCAAGTCTGTTCGTTCCGGGTCTTGCCCATGCGCAGGCAACCAATGCCATGCGCGGTTTCGACAGTGTCGACGTCACCGGATATGCGGTGCTTCTCGGTTCGGTTTCAGCCGCCCTGATCTTTGCGGCTGTTCTCCTGCGTCAGCGCAACAAACTCGATGTCGAAGTGCGCGAACTGCGCTCCGCCTATTCGGACAGCCAGCAGAAGATCTCGCGCTATCAGACACTGATTGCCGACAAGAACCGCCGCACGGTGATCTGGGAAGGTCACAACGGCAAGGCCGAACTTCTCGGACAGCTTCCAGCAGAGACGGGTGCTCCCCAGCAGGATCCGGATTTCCTGGCCTTCGGCCGCTGGTTGAAGCCCCATTCCGCCAGCGAGGTGGAGCGCGCAATCGAGGGGCTGCGGCTTAACGCCAAGTCTTTCGATCTCGTGGTCGAAACCCAGCGCGGAGACGTTCTGGAGGTTCAGGGCAATCTCTACGGTGGCCGCGCCTATGCGCATTTCGTGGCGCTGGACAACCTGCGCGCCGAACTCGCCGAACTCAAGATCGAACGCAACCGCTTGCGAAGCTCGATTGCGACCTTCGAATCACTGCTCGATTCGATCGAACAGCCGGTCTGGCAGAGGGACAGCGACGGGCGTCTCGTCTGGGTGAACCAGGCCTATAGCGATGCCGTCGAATCCACATCACCGCAACAGGCAGTGCAAGAAGGACGCGAGATCCTGGGCACTCTGACGCGCGAGAAGATCAAGGCTTCCGCAACGCCGGAATCACCGTTCCACGATACCGTTTCGACCGCCGTCCGCGGCGCACGCACCTTCTTCGACGTCGTCGATGTGCGGGGTCCCGGCGGCTCCTGCGGCATGGCGATCGACGTGTCCTCCTCCGAGACACTCAGGGAGGAACTTGCGCGGACGCTCAAGAGCCACGCCGATACGCTCGATCATCTCGCAACCCCGGTTGCGATCTTCGACTCTGATCGTCGCCTGCAGTTCTACAATCAGGCTTTCCTCCAGCTCTGGGGTCTCGAGACCAAGTTCCTCGAGAGCCGGCCGGATCATGCCGAACTGCTTGATCGCCTTCGCGATGCACACAAATTGCCCGAGCAGCTGAGCTGGAAGGCCTGGAAAGACAATTGCCTTTCTGTCTACCGTGCGCTCGAAACCCAGACCGACCTGTGGCACCTTCCCAACGGCCAGACGCTGCGCGTGATCGCCTCCGCGCACCCACAAGGCGGTGCGACCTGGGTCTTTGAAAACCTGACCGAACAGTTCAATCTGGAAACCCGCTACAACACGCTGGTCCAGGTGCAGGGCGAAACCATCGACCATCTGTCGGAGGGTGTTGCCGTGTTCGGGCCCGATGGCCGAATCCAGCTCTCCAACCCCGCCTTCCGGGCGCTGTGGGGCATCACCGAGAGCCAGGCTGCGGTCGGCACACATATCCGTCTGCTCGAAGCCGCCTGTGCGCCGTCCTATGACAAGCCGGACGGCTGGAAGGCCTACGGCAAGATGATCACCAGCTTCGAGGACGAACGTCCTTCGAGCCAGGGGACTCTCGAACTCTATTCCGGCCTGGTGCTCGACTATGCAGTGACGCCACTGCCCAACGCACAGACCATGCTGACCTTCGTCAACATGACGGACAGTGTCCGGGCGGAAAGGGCTCTCAAGGAGAAGAACGAAGCGCTGCGGAAGGCCGACGAGCTGAAGAACGATTTCGTTCAGCATGTCTCCTACGAACTGCGCTCGCCGCTGACCAACATCATCGGCTTCACCGATCTTCTGAAGACACCGACGATCGGTCCGCTCAACGAGCGGCAGGCCGAGTACATCGATCACATCTCGACGTCGTCTTCCGTCCTACTGACCATCGTCAACGACATCCTCGATCTCGCGACCGTGGATGCCGGGATCATGCAGCTCGACTATTCGGAGATCGATCTGAGCGACCTGCTCGACGATGTCTCGATGCAGATGACCGACCGGCTGCAGGAAGGCAGCGTGACGCTCGAGATTGCGGCCCCTGCCCTGCTCGGTCACCTGATCGCAGACCGGCAGCGGTTGAAACAGATCCTCATCAAGATACTGACAAACGCCGTCAATTTCGCACCCGAAGGCAGCGTTGTCTCCATGAAATGCTGGCGCGACGGTACCGACTTCTCGTTCTCGGTCAGCGACAGCGGCTGCGGCATGAGCGCCGATCTTCTTTCCTCGGCGTTTGATCGTTTCTCGACAAGTGCCAAGGGTGGAAAGCGCAGCGGACCAGGTCTTGGCCTTTCAATTGTCCAGAGCTTCGTCAATCTCCACAAGGGTGACGTCAAGATCGAGAGCGAGCCCGGTCAGGGAACCACGGTTCATTGCCGCATTCCCAATGCCAGCATACCGCAGATGATCGCCGCCGCAGAATGAACCCCGAGCCGTCCCCGCTTGTCGTTCACCTTACCGACGATGCCGCCACGGCCCTGTTCGGCGAGGATCTGTTGCTGGCACTTCAGATCGGCGATTGCGTTGCACTCGACGGTGATCTCGGGGCCGGAAAATCGACTTTGAGCCGGGCATTCATTCGGGCTTTGGCCGATGATCCCGATCTCGAAGTGCCGAGCCCGACATTCACGCTCGTCCAAAATTACGACCTCAAAATCCCTGTCGCCCACTTTGACCTTTACCGGCTCTCCGATCCGAGCGAACTCGATGAACTGGGGCTTGAAGAGGCCTTGGCAGACGGCATCTGCCTTCTCGAGTGGCCGGGCAAGGCCGGCCGCGCGCTTCCGAAAAACCGGATCGAGATCCAGTTTCAGTTTGCTTCCGATGGCGGGCGGGACCTCGTTATCCACGCGCCCGAAGCAAAACTGGCTCGGCTTCGCCGCGTCGATGAAATCCGCCGCTTCCTGCAGACGAACGGATACGGTGATGCTCATCGACGGCATTTGACGGGCGACGCTTCCAACCGGGCCTATGAGCACATCAATCCTGCCGACGGCAGTGCCCGCCTCGTCCTGATGGATGCGCCCAAGCGGCCGAACGGTCCGCCGATCCGCGATGGCAAGCCCTATTCGCAGCTCGTGCATCTGGCCGAGGATGTGCGTCCCTTTGTGGCCATCGGACAGGCATTGCGCCAGCGCAGCTTTGCCGCTCCCGAAGTCTTGGCACAGGATCTCGACGCAGGTCTGTTGCTGCTCGAAGATCTCGGTGAGGACGGCGTACTGGATGCTCAGGGCAAACCGATCGCCGAGCGCTATCGGGCCAGTGCTGCCTGCCTGGCCGCCATTCATGACACGCCCTTCGATCGGGAGATCGTCATCCCCGGTGGTCACCGCCACACCATCCCGGATTTCGACCGCGCGGCGATGAAGTTCGAGGTCGAACTGCTTCTCGACTGGCACCTGCCCTGGAAACGGGGCGGACAGTCGGCGACAGCGGAAGAGCGCTCACGCTTTCTCGCCATCTGGGACCAGCTGATCGACGAGTTGGCGGGCTCCGACACATCCATCGTCATGCGTGACTTTCATTCGCCCAACATCATCTGGCGCGATGCTCGCCAAGGTCATGACCGAGTCGGTCTGATCGATTTCCAAGACGCGATGATCGGCCCCTCGGCCTATGATCTCGTTTCGCTGGTGCAGGATGCGCGGGTCACCATCGAGCGGCCGCTGATGGATCAGCTGATGGCCGACTATCTGACTGCGCGCGCCAAGAAACCGGATTTCAAAGAGGCGGCATTCCTGAAAAGCTGGGCGATCATGTCGGCGCAGCGCGCCTGCAAGCTGAACGGGCTCTGGGTGCGACTGAAGGAACGGGATGGCAAGCCGGGCTATATGCGCCATCTTCCCCGGACACTCTGGCACTTGAGCGTCGCTTTCGAACATCCTGTCCTCGCCCCCTTGCGGAACTGGTGCATAGAGGCTGGAATCGAGCTTCCCGAATCACCGGCATAGGCAAAATGATCATCAAGCAAGCCATGGTGCTCGCGGCCGGCCTCGGCACGCGGATGCGCCCCATTACAGAGACGATGCCGAAGCCGCTGGTCCGCATCGGCGGCAAGCCGATGATCGACTATGTGCTCGGCGCACTCGTGGAGGCCGGCGTCGAGACGGTCGTGGTCAACGTGCATCACCATGCCGACCAGATGGAAGCCCATCTGGCGAAGGAGACGCGGGCCGAGATCCGGATCTCGAACGAACGCGATCTTTTGATGGATTCGGGCGGGGGGCTCGCAAAGGGTCTCAAGCTGCTCGACCAGGACCAGCCGGCACTGGTCATGAATGCCGATCTCTTCTGGGTCGGCGAGCGCGATGATGAGCCAAGCAATCTTGTCCGGTTGGCGCAGCAGTTCGATCCCTCCCGGATGGACATTGCGATGCTCTGCGTCGAGCAGGAACGGACCACAGGGCATAACGGCAAGAACGATTTCTCGATGGCGTGTGACGGCAAGCTTACCCGTTACGTCCCGGGGGCGCCGCACCCGGTCGTCTATGCCGGGGCCTTAGCTCTGATGCCGGATCTCTTCGACGACGCGCCGGATGGCCCTTTCAACCTCAACATCTATTTCGATCGTGCGATCGCCGCAGGCCGGCTGTTCGGCACCGGCCTCAATGGTCAATGGCTGACGGTCGGGACGCCTGACGCGATCGCGCATGCCGAAGCCGTGGTCGCTCGATACGGCGGGAGCCGTTGAGATGGTGAGCAAGGCGCCGCGTCTGCTGACGATCCCTCCGGGCCGGCCCTTTCTCAGGACGCTGACGGAAGCGCTGCTCGACGGCCGTCTGATCGACGGTTTTCGCTATGACCCCTCCGATCCGCTTACGCTGGCCGGCGTCACTCTGCTGGTTCCGACCCGGCGCGCAGCCCGCGTGTTGCGGTCGGAGTTCGTCGACCTGCTTGGTGGTCGCGCGGCGATCCTTCCCGATATTCGCACGCTGGGTGAAACGGACGACGACAGCGGCTTCTTCGATCTCGATGCACCGCAGCTGATGGATCTTGCCCCGCCGGTGAGCGGCACAGTCATGCTTCTGGAACTCACCCGGCTGATCCTCGCCTGGCGCAACCAGTTGCCGGAGATCGTCCGGTCGATCCATTCGGATACGCCGCTGGTTGCACCCGCGAGCCCGGCGGATGCCGTCTGGCTTGCTCGGGCGCTGGTCGAACTGATCGAAGCGGCCGAGACGGAAGGCTGCGACTGGAAGGATCTCGAAAAGCTGCAATCAGCGGATTTCGGCTCCTGGTGGCAGCTGACGCTGGAGTTTCTGAAAATTGCGACCCTGTTCTGGCCGGCGCGGCTGCAGGAACTGGTGCGGTCATCACCGGCCCGTCACCGCGACGCCGTGCTCCGGGCCGAGGCGGAGCGATTCCGCAGACAGGGTGCTTCCGGTCCCGTCATCGTTGCGGGCTCCACCGGCTCTATCCCGGCAGCAGCCGAACTGATTGCCGCGATTGCCGAGCTCGACCAGGGTGTCGTGGTGCTGCCCGGGCTTGATCTGGACATGCCGGATGAGGACTGGGCGAAACTCAACGACCGCGAGATCTCGGTGGTCCGTCCGAGCCCTGCGGTGCGCGGACATCCGCAATACGGTCTGGCGCATCTCTTGCGGCATATGAAATTCGAACGTGCTGACGTGCGGGTTCTCGAAACCTCCGATCCGGCGCTTCAGGATCGGGCCGAGTTTCTGTCGCGTGCCATGGCACCCGCCGAGGCGACCGATACCTGGAAGGCCTGGCGGCAGGACATTGACGATTCCCGCGTACTCGCGGCATTTCGCGATGTCTCGCTGATCGAGACGGCGAACGAGCGTGAAGAAGCCACAGCCATTGCGATTGCGCTTCGACTGGGGCTCGAAGAGGCTTCCGACAATCCCGAAAGCCGGGTGGCGCTGATCACGCCGGATCGCGCGCTGGCGCGGCGTGTGATGTCCGAACTCGCGCGGTTCGGGATCGAGGCGGATGATTCGGCGGGTACGCCGATGACCGGAACCCAGGCTGCCATGCTGACCCAGGTGGTGGTCGAGGCCTGCCTGCGTCCGGGTGATCCGGTGGCGATCGTCTCGCTCATCAAGCATCCTCTGGCACGGTTCGGCTTCACGGCCGAAGACATGCGCAAGGCTGCCGATGCCCTGGAACGGATCGCCCTGCGTGGAGGTCTGAAAAGCCTCGATCTTGCCGAGATGGAACCGCTCTTTGCCGAAGGGCTCGAAGCGCATCTGGCCGACCGCCATAAGCCACAATGGCGCATCTCGATTGCGGCCGAGGAGATCGAGCTTGCTCGTCTTTTGGCCAGCCGGGTAACCAAGGCGGTCGAACCCCTCGTCTCGTCGGTCATCCGGTCAACTGACGGGCGTGTGCTGTCGCAGACATTGACCGTCAGTGACTGGGCCGAGCGCACGGGCCGCGTTCTGGAAGCCGTGACGGTCGACGAGCGCGGTGATCTGGCCGGTCTCTGGGGCGATGCGGCAGGCGAGGCTCTGGCGCGGCTTCTCGCCGAAGTTCTGGAGACGGATGGGCAGATCGAGGCGGACGGTGCGCAATGGGTGGATATCCTGACCGCGCTGATGGCCGGCCAGGCGGTCAAGCCACGCGCCATGCGGCATCCGCGCGTCTTCATCTTCGGCACGCTCGAAGCGCGCCTGCAGAATGTTGACATGATGGTGATCGGGGGCATGAACGAGGGGAGCTGGCCTGGTCAGACCAAGAACAATCCCTTCCTCTCGCGTGTCATGAAGACGGAAGTGGGGCTTGAGCCGCCGGAACGGCAGATCGGCCAGGTGGCGCATGACTTCCAGATGGCCTGTGGCACGCGGAAACTGATTTTTTCGCGTTCGCTGCGCCAGGGGTCTGCGCCGACGGTTGCCTCGCGCTGGCTCCAGCGTTTGATGGCGCTCGGCGGCACCCTGCTGGAAGACGAGATGCGAAAGCGCGGCCAGATCTACCGGCGTTACGCCGATCTCATCGACCAGGGCGAGAACCAGGCTCCGGCTCAGCGCCCCGCACCGCGCCCTCGCGTCGAACTGCAGCCGCGCTCCTTCAGCTTTTCAGAAGTCGGTCGCTTCCGGCGGGATCCCTATTCGATCTATGCGCGGCGAATCCTGCGTCTTGATCCCGTCGATCCCTTCAACCAGGATCCGGGGGCTGCCGAACGCGGGACGCTCTATCACCGGATCGTCGAGCGCTTCATCCGCGAGGACCATGATCCGGCCCGGCTGGACGCGCTCGATATCCTGCACCGGATCACCGACGAGGAGTTTCTGGAAGAAGCCCTGCCGCTGCATATCGACATCGTCTGGCGCCAACGCTTCTACAGTGTCGCCTCGGCATTTCTCGATTGGGAGCGGCAGCGGAGGCCGGAGATCAAGCGATCACTGACGGAAGTCAGGGGCAATGTGCTGCTCCGGCCCGTCGATATCACCATCAGCGGGATCGCCGACCGGATCGATATCCGGGGGGGCGGATTCGCCGACATCATCGACTACAAGACGGGGCTCAATCCGAGCGCCAACCAGGCGCGCAGCCTGCTCGACCCGCAATTGGCTCTCGAAGCTGCAGCCCTTCTCCAAGGCGCCTTCAAGCCCGCCGGAGACATGAAGCCGCTCAACCTTGTCTATGTCCGTCTGCGACCCGGCGATCGTTTTTCGGCCGACCAGGTGAACAACGAGATGGCGACGCGGGGCGACAGCAAGAAATCGGCCCTCGAGCTTGCGACGCAATCGGTCGACGAACTTGGCCGTTTCGTGCAGGCGCTGCAGAGCGGCGAGCGGGGTTATGTCTCCCGCCTCATCCCGGCGGAACAGAACGCCTATGGCGGCGAATACGACCATCTGGCGCGTGTTGCGGAGTGGTCGACGGCGGAAGCCGAGGAAGGAGCCGGCGATGAGTGATCAGCGCTTTGCCCTCGACGAGCTACCGACCGGCAGCGATCCCACCGTCTGGCTCGGCTGGACGACGCTGGCCCAGTCGCGCGCCTCCCATCCCGGCCAGTCGGCCTGGGTGTCTGCCAATGCCGGCTCAGGCAAGACGCATGTGCTGACGCAGCGGGTGATCCGGCTTCTGCTGGCCGGCGCCCGCCCCTCGTCCATTCTCTGCCTCACCTATACCAAGGCCGCAGCGTCCGAAATGTCGAACCGCGTCTTCGAGCGGCTGGCGGAATGGGCGACGCTTGACGATCAGGAGCTGGCTAAGCGGATTGCGGCCATCGAGCAGAAGGAGCCGGATCGGGCGACGCTTGCGGCCGCACGCCGGCTGTTCGCCAAGGCCCTGGAAACGCCGGGTGGCCTGAAGATCCAGACGATTCACGCCTTCTGCGAAGCGCTGCTGCACCAGTTTCCCCTGGAGGCCAATGTCGCCGGGCATTTCAACGTGCTCGACGATCGGGCCGCCGTCACGGTTCTTGCCGAAGCACGGCGATCGCTGCTGACGGCGACGTCGACGGAGAACGATGCAGCGCTCGCCGAAGCCTTCTCGCAGGTGCTGAGCATCGCCGATGAAAGCGGGCTCGAAGGCTTGATTGCCGACACCGTGGCCAACCGCCATGCTGTCAGGGACTTCCGGCAGCGGGCGGAACGGACGGGTGGCCTTGATGCGACGCTGCGGAAGGGTCTTGGTATCGGGCCGCTGGAGAGCGAGATCAGCCGTGCCGAGGATTACTGGCCGCTTGCCGGTTTGTCGGGTGGCAATTTCAGCCGCTACATCCAGCTTGCCCTCGAAAAGGGTGGCGAGAAGGTGCGGGCCGTCGCGGAAGTGCTGGAACGGGCGCTGGTGGAGGCGGATCCGCTGGCGCGCGCGAAGCTTCTGGACCAGGCTTTCCTGACGGCGCAGGAGGCGCCCAAGGCCGACAGCTCGCTGATTGCCGCCGCCATGACCAAGGTCGCGCCGGATCTCAAGGATGCCGTGATTGCGGCCCGCGACCACGTGGTCGCCATGCGGGACAGGCTGCGGATTTTCCGCATGTATGAGGCGACGCGTTCGGCTCTCACCCTCGCCGTGCGTCTCGACACCGACTATGAAGAACTAAAGAAACGGCGCTCGCAGCTCGATTTCGAGGATCTGATCGTGCGAACCGCGCGGCTTCTGACGCGTGGCGATGTCGGTGCCTGGGTGCATTACAAGCTGGACCAGGGCATCGACCACATCCTCGTCGACGAAGCACAGGACACGAGCCCGGTACAATGGGATGTCATCCGGTCGCTGCGCGAGGACTTTTTTACGGGTCTCAGCGCCCGGCCCGGGATCCGCACCTTCTTTGCCGTGGGGGACGAGAAGCAGTCGATCTACTCCTTCCAGGGCGCACGCCCGGAGCAGTTTTCTCAGGAGGCAAGCCATACCGCGCGTGCGGTTATCGAAAGCGGCCAGAGCTTCAACACGGTGCGCCTGCCGCTGTCCTTCCGCTCGACGCAATCGGTCCTTGCCGCCGTCGATCAGGTCTTCAGCCTGCCGGAAAACAGCCGGGGCCTCAGCGCCGGTGGGGACCCAGTCATCCACCAGTCGAGCCGCATCGGACATCCCGGCACCGTCGACGTCTGGGACATGATCGCAGCCGAAAAGCAGGAGAAGGACGAAGACTGGACCGCCCCCTTCGACGCGACGCCGGAAAGTGCGCCCTCCGCCATTCTGGCAAGGCGCGTCGCGCACCAGATCAGCCAGTTGGTCGGACGCGAGACGATCATCGAGAAGGCCAACAAGCGGCTGATCCGCCCGGGCGACATTCTCGTGCTCGTGCGCAAGCGCGACGGCTTCGTCAACGCGCTGACCCGCGCGCTCAAACGCCCATATAACATCCCAGTCGCCGGTGCCGACCGTCTGAAGCTGACAAGCCATATCGCCGTGCAGGACATGTTGGCGCTCGGACGCTTCCTGCTGCTGCCGGGCGACGATCTTTCACTGGCATCGCTATTGAAGAGCCCGCTCTTCAACCACAGCGAAGATGCTTTGATGGACCTCGCGGCCGAGCGGCCTGAAGGACAGAGCCTCTGGTCGAGGATGATGGAGCAGGCTGAGACCGAGGCGGCATGGAAGAAGACATGCGACAGGCTCAATCTGTTTCTCGAACAGGCGCGGGAATTCTCGGTCCATGATTTCTACGCCCGGGTTCTCAGCGTCCATGGAGGCCGGCGGGCCTATCTCGGGCGCCTCGGCTCGGAGGTCAGCGACATCCTCGACGAGTTCCTGACCTTTGCGCTCGCTTTCGAGACCAGCGGCCTGCCCGGCTTGCAATCCTTCGTTTCGACGCTCGAGATGGAAGCGCCGGAGGTCAAGCGCGAGCAGGACAAGGAACGCAACGAAGTCCGGATCATGACGGTTCATGCCTCGAAGGGACTTGAGGCGCCGATCGTGTTCCTGATCGATGGCGGCTCGAAGCCCTTCAATTCGAACCATGTGGCAAAGCTGCGAATCATCGGGACGGCTGAAGGCATGCCCTTCCCGATCTGGGTGCCGTCGAAGTCGCTCGGCAATTCTGTCGCCGCTGCCGACATGGATCAGCGCAAGGACCAGGCCGAGGAGGAATATCGCCGGCTGCTCTATGTCGCGATGACGCGCGCTGCCGACCGTCTGATCGTTGGCGGCTATCGCGGCGTGCAGGACACGGGCGAGATCTGGCACAAGATGATCGCGCGGGCGCTGAGCGCCGACGAAACGCGCTGCAAACAGGCCGAATTCACCGGGCCGGATGGCAGCTGGGCCGGATTGCGCTGGTCTCTCGGCGAGGCAAATGATGATCTCCCCGTCACGGAAGAGCGCGCTGAGGCTGAGGAGGGCCATAGCCTGCCCTCGACGCTCTGGAACCCGCTGCCGCCCCCGGTCAGCCTGCCGAGACCGCTCAGCCCATCGGGTGCCGGCAGCATCACCGTGGACGAAGACGAGGATGTGCTGACGGCCTCGGCGCTGTTTTCCGCGTCGGAGAAAGCGGATCTCGCCCTCCAGCGCGGGCGGCTCATCCATCGGATGCTGCAGAACCTGCCGGGCTTTCCGGAGGGTGACCGCCGTGAGGCAGCCGAGCGTTATGCGGAACGGGCCGCCCGGTTCTGGCCGGGAGAGCAGCGCCAGCGACTGGTTTCTACCGTCATGGCTGTTCTGGAAGACAAGGCGCTTCACCCACTCTTCGATGCCGGCAGCCGTGCCGAAGTCTCGGTCATGGGGACCATGCGGCTGAAGGGCGAGTTGCGTGCCGTCTCCGGCCGGATCGACCGCATGGCGGTGCTTGGCGACCGGGTGATCATCGCCGACTACAAGACCAATCGAAATCCGCCGCTGGAGGCCGCGCAAGCCCCCCTCTCCCACCGGGTGCAGCTTGCGATCTATCGCGAGATCCTGCAGCCGCTTTATCCCGGCAAACGGATCGAATGCTGGCTAATCTACACGGAAAACGGCAGCCTCATTCCGCTCGATGACAGCCTTCTTAAGCGGTCCCTTGCCGACCTCGAAACATCGTGAGATACCGCATATTGAAATCGCTGCCGCCCGGCATCACATATCTAGTCAATTCCGTATTTATGAAGGGAGAGCCCCATGGCTACCGTTAAAGTCGACAAGTCCAATTTCCAGGCCGAGGTGCTCAACGCTTCCGAACCGGTTGTCGTGGATTTCTGGGCCGAATGGTGCGGCCCGTGCAAGATGATTGCACCGAGCCTCGAAGAAATCTCCAACGAGCTCGCCGGCAAGGTGAAGATCGCCAAGCTCAACATTGATGAGAACCCGGAACTGGCTGCCCAGTTCGGCGTTCGCTCGATCCCGACGCTGGCCGTCTTCAAGGGTGGCGAAGTGGCCGACATTAAGGTGGGTGCAGCCCCGAAGACCGCGCTGTCCAGCTGGATCGCCGGCGCGGCATAAGGCTCACATCATTGACGACTAAAGAAAAAGCCCGGTTTTGCCGGGCTTTTTTCATTTGGGTATGGTGCCGTTTTCAGCGAGCACATTGCCCGCAAGATAGAGCGAGCCGCCAATCATGATGCGCGGCGGAATGCCGCCTTCGCTGCGCTCACGGATGGCATCAAGCGCCTGAGCCAGCGAGCCCATCGGAAGAGCTTTCAAACCGGCCTCTGCTGCAGACTGGGCGAGCGCCACCGGATCGAGGCCGACGTCCGAGCCCAGGATCGGGACGGTGTAGACATTGTGGGCGATATCGACGAAGGCGCGGAAGAAGCCGATCGGGTCCTTGGTATTGATCATGCCGATGACCAGATGCAGCGGCCGCGCCTGGCGTTCTTCCATGGCCGCCATGGCTTCGGCGATCACCTCGCCCGCACCCGGGTTGTGCCCGCCATCGAGCCAGATTTCCGCACCTTGGGGCGCACGCTCCACCAGCCGGCCTTCGGTCAGCCTTTGCAGGCGGCCCGGCCATTCGACCGACAGCATGGCCTTTTCGGCGATCTCTTCCGTGACCGGATAGCCGGCGGCCTTCACGGCGCGGATTGCGGTTGCGGCATTGCCGATCTGGTGGCGACCCGGCAGTCGCGGCAGAGTCAGATCCATCAGACCGAACTCGTCCTGATAGACGAGCCGCCCGAATTCTTCATAGGCGAGGAAATCCTGGGCGAAGACCGCGTGCGGACAGCCGAGGCGTTCGGCCGTGCTGATCAGCACATCCTTGGCGCCGTCGAACTCCTGGTGACCGATAACCACGGGCACGCCGCGCTTCATGATGCCGGCCTTTTCTGCGGCGATCAGTTCGACACGATCGCCGAGATAGGCCTGGTGATCGAGCGAGATCGGCTGAATGATGCAGACAGCGGGCTTTTCGACGACGTTGGTGGCGTCGAAGCGGCCGCCAAGACCGACCTCCAAAACGACGACGTCGGCAGGCTGTTCGGAAAAGAGAATGAATGTCACTGCCGTCAGGATCTCGAAGACGGTGATCGGTTTGCCACCGTTTGCCTCGGCAACGCGGCGAAGGGCATCGGCAAACAGTTCATCATCTACGATCTGCCCGGGGCCACCTTTTACGCCGATGCGATAGCGCTCATGCCAGCGCACGAGATGCGGCGAGGTGTGGACATGGACAGACAGGCCTTGGGCTTCCAGAAGCGCCCGGCAGAAGGCCGAGGCCGAGCCCTTGCCGTTTGTGCCGGCTACATGAATGACCGGCGGCAGCTTCAGATGCGGGTTACCCAGAACCTCAAGGAGGCGGCGGATACGGTCGAGCGAAAGATCATAACCTTTGGGGTGCAGCCCCATGAGTTTTTCGATCTCGGCATCGGCCTGACTGACGATGGGGGCTGTCATCACATTCGTTCCGCGAGCGCGGCCTCACAGAAAACGCGGCTCAGGCCGAGGCCTTCTCGACCGGCTCGGCCACTTTCGCAGGTACGGCCGTGTCGTTCGCAGGGCGCTTGGTCATGATCTTCAGCACACGCGCGAGCGTGTCCGGAATGTCGTGACGCTTGACGACCATGTCGACCATGCCGTGTTCCAGCAGGTATTCCGAGGTCTGGAAGCCCTCCGGCAGCTTCTCGCGGATCGTCTGCTCGATAACGCGCTTGCCGGCAAAGCAGATCTCGGCACCCGGCTCTGCAATATGGAGATCGCCTAGCATGGCATAGGATGCCGTCACGCCACCGGTTGTCGGGTTGGTCAGGACGACGATATAGGGCTGGCCGGCTTCCTTCAGCATGTCGACGGCAACCGTGGTGCGCGGCAGCTGCATCAGCGAGAGGATGCCCTCCTGCATGCGCGCGCCACCCGAAGCCGGGAACATGACGAGCGGGCACTTTTCCTTGATGGCGCGCTCGAAAGCCTTCACGATCGCTTCACCAGCGGCAATGCCAAGCGAACCACCCATGAAGTTGAACTCGTGGACAACAGCGACGAGCTTCAGACCCTGCACTGTGCCAACGCCGGCAACGATCGTGTCTTCCTGATCCGTCTTCACGCGGCTGTCGCGAAGACGGTCAGTGTATTTCTTGGAATCGCGGAACTTCAGCGGATCCTGCGCGACTTTCGGCTGCGGCAGGGCCTCGAACTGGCCATCGTCGAAGAGATCGATCAGGCGCGACTTTGCCGGCATCTTCATGTGATAGCCGGAGGCCGGGATCACCCACTTGTTCTCTTCTAGGTCCTTATGGAAGACCATCTCGCCCGTTTCCGGGCACTTGATCCACAGATTTTCCGGAACTTCGCGGCGACCCAGCATGGAATTGATGCGCGGGCGCACATAGTTGGTGATCCAGTTCACGCGGCTTACTCCTGATATTTAAAGCCCATATGGGGTGCTTATTCGGCAGCAGCAAGGCGTGCAGACCGCACGCCCGTTGCCAGTCCGCGCACCAGCGTGGCGACGGCCTGAACCGTATCCGCCGTCGCTTTGCCATCGGCTGTGAGATTTGTAGCAACCTGGTTGACGATCGCGGTCCCAACCACGACGCCGTCGGCATTGGCACCGATCAGGCGGGCATGCTCGGCGGTCTTGACGCCGAAACCGACGCAGATCGGCAGATCCGTATGCGCCTTGATGCGCTGCACCGCGCCGGCAACACGCGAAGGATCCGGCAGTGCCGAACCGGTGATGCCGTTCATCGAGACGTAATAGACGAAGCCCGAGGTGTTTTTGAGAACGGTGGGCAGACGCTTGTCATCGGTCGTCGGGGTTGCCAAGCGGATAAAGTTGATATCACGGCTGCGGGCCGGGATGCAGAGTTCGTCATCCATTTCCGGCGGCAGATCGACGACGATGAGGCCATCGATTCCGGCAGCCAATGCGTCGTCAAGGAAGCGCTCGACGCCATAGACGTAGATCGGGTTGTAGTAACCCATCATGACGATCGGCGTTTCGTTGTCCGTCTTGCGGAATTCGCGCGCCAGATCGAGCGTGCGCACGAGCGTCTGGCCGGCCTTCAGGGCCCGCTGGCCGGCAAGCTGGATCGCCGGGCCGTCAGCCATAGGATCCGAAAAGGGCATGCCGAGCTCGATGACGTCGGCTCCGGCTTCCGGCAGCGCCTTCATGATCGCGAGCGACGTGTCGTAGTCCGGGTCGCCACCCATGAAATAGGTGACGAGAGCCGGGCGGCCTTCTGCCTTCAGGGCAGCGAAACGTTGGTCCATACGCGCAGTCATGATCAGAGCCCCATACCGAGAATCTTGCCGACAGTGAAGATGTCCTTGTCGCCGCGGCCGCAGAGGTTCATCACAATGATCTGGTCCTTGTCCATCTTGGGCGCGCGCTTGATGACTTCGGCAAGCGCATGGCTCGGCTCGAGCGCCGGGATGATGCCTTCGGTGCGGGTCAGCAACTGGAAGGCAGCGAGCGCCTCGTCATCCCTGATCGGCACGTATTCGACACGGCCCATATCCTTCAGCCAGGAATGCTCCGGGCCAATGCCGGGATAATCGAGGCCGGCGGAGATCGAGTGACCTTCCTTGATCTGGCCGTCGCTGTCCTGCAGCAGATAGGTGCGGTTGCCATGCAGGACGCCGGGCGTGCCTGCGGTCAACGAGGCGCAGTGCTCCTCGCCTTCAAGACCCTTGCCACCGGCTTCGACGCCAACGATGCGGACACTCTCGTCATCCAGGAAGGGATGAAAGAGGCCGATCGCGTTCGAACCACCACCGACGGCAGCAATCAGCATGTCCGGCAGGCGGCCTTCGGCAGCCAGCATCTGCTCGCGCGTTTCGCGGCCGATGACCGACTGGAAGTCGCGGACCATTTCCGGATAGGGATGCGGGCCGGCGGCTGTGCCGATCATGTAATAGGTGTCGTCGACATTGGTGACCCAGTCGCGCAACGCCTCGTTCATGGCGTCCTTGAGGGTGCCATGACCAGAGGTTACCGGCTTCACCTCGGCACCGAGCAGCTTCATGCGGAAAACGTTCGGCGCCTGGCGCTCGACGTCGGTCGCGCCCATGTAGACGACGCAAGGGATGCCGAAGCGGGCAGCGACCGTAGCCGAGGCCACGCCATGCTGGCCGGCGCCGGTTTCGGCGATGATGCGGGTCTTGCCCATGCGCTTGGCGAGCAGGATCTGGCCGAGGCAGTTGTTGATCTTGTGCGAACCGGTGTGGTTCAGCTCGTCGCGCTTGAAGTAGATTTTCGCGCCACCGAGTTCTTCCGTCAGACGCTCGGCGAAATAGAGTGGGCTCGGACGACCGGTGTAGTGGGTGTTGAGATGCGCGAGCTCCGCCTGGAATTCCGGATCAGTCTTCGCCTTTTCCCATTCCGCCTGCAGGTCGAGGATCAGCGGCATCAGCGTCTCGGCGACGAAACGGCCACCGAAGATGCCGAAGCGGCCGTCTTCGTCTGGACCTTCACGGAAGGAATTGGGTTTCGGTGACTGATTCACTTGACACTCCCTGAAACCGGCTGTGCACGACTTGCCTCGGCAACGGCCGCAAAAAACTCATCCATTGTCTGCAGATCCTTGACGCCCGGCGCAGATTCCACGCCGGAGGAAACGTCGATTGCCCGTGCTCCAGTTTCCCGCAGGGCCTCTGCGATATTGGCCTTGTTGAGGCCTCCGGAAAGCATGTAATCGACGCTGTCGTCAAGCGAACGCAAGAGACGCCAATCGAAAGTCACGCCATTTCCGCCAGGCAAATCGGAGCCCACAGGCGGTTTGGCATCGAAAAGAAAACGATCGGCAATCCCAATATAGGGCTCGATACGCTTCAAATCATCGGCATCGCGGATGGAAAATGCCTTCATAATCGGAAGACCGGTGACCGCTTTGACTGTCAGCAGGCGTTCGGGGCTTTCGTGACCATGGAACTGCAAGATATCCGGACGCATCAAGGCGATGATCTCGTCGAGATCGTCATTGTCGGCGTCGACAGTCACCGCAACGCTTTTCACCCGGCCGCGAACGCGGTCGGCGAGCGTGCCGGCGATATCAGGCTCGATGTTGCGCGGGCTCTTTTCAAAGAAGATAAAGCCAATATGGCTCGCGCCGCGGTCAGCCGCACGATCGACCGCCTCCGGCGTCTTCAGTCCGCAGATCTTGATATCGGGTCTCATGGCAGCGAAGTCGCACGAAATCAAAAAAGAGTCGAGCCAATTTGCGACAGAGGCTGAAAGGTCGCGGGGTCCATCAGTCAAAGTCGATGGCGTGAAGGGCCGAGCCATGACGCTTCAGCCAGGCCTTGGCCTCATCCATTTCCGGGCAGAGCTTGCGGCAGAGCGCCCAGAAGGCCGGACCATGGTTCATCTCGCGCAGATGCGCGACTTCGTGGGCCGCGAGATAGTCGATGACGAGCGGCGGGGCCATGACGATGCGCCAGGAAAAGCTGAGCTTGCCATCCCAGGAACAGGATCCCCAGCGGCTGCGGGTATCCTTCAGTGTCATGCTCTTCACGGGTTTGCCGACATTGCCGGCATGCACGGTCACGAGCCGCTCGAGATCGCGGCGTGCTTCCTTCTTCAGGAAATCGGCGACGCGACGTGGCAGATGATCCTCGAGACCGCTGACGCTCAGGATATGGCCGATCTCGCTGTCGATCGACTGGGTCAGGCCGCGCAGCTGTCCGGTATGGACGATGCGATGGGGAATGCCACGAAGTAGGATCTCGCCGCCGTCCTCAATGTTTCCAGCGGTCTTCTGTCGCTTGAGCTTGGTGCTGAGCCAACCCTGATGACGATCGAGAAAGTCCTCGATATCGCGTTCGCGCAGCCCCGGCGGAATGGTCATCTTCAAGGCGCGACCGCCGGGCTCGATCCGCAGGGTAATGCGGGTCGCACGGCTGTTCTTGCGGATCGTGAGCGGAACCGACCTTCCATCCACGGCAATCGCCCGCTCCAGCTGGATCGCCGGGGCTCTCTGCGGTGTCAGCTTTTTCAGCAGGGGAAACATGCGTTTGTTCTAGCCGATTCGGGAGCTCTTCTTGCAACAAAAAAGGCCGGCGCACGAGCGCCGACCCCGGTTGCGACAGGATGGCTCGACCGGTCAGTTGCCGGTGAAACCCTGGGCGGGACCGCCCTCGCCAGAAGTCTTCATCTGCTGGCGCTCGCGCATGAAGCGGTCGAATTCTTCCTGGTCCTTCGCCCGGCGCAGTTCGCGGGCGTAGTTGTCGAATTCGGCACGCATCTCATCGAGACGGCGGCGTTCTTCGTCTAGACGCTCGAGTTCTGTCTTGCGCCAGTCGTCGAAAGCGACGTTGCCGGTGGAGGCAGGCGCAGTATAGCTGTTGGAGCGGCACCAGGCGAAGGCACTATCCGCCTTCTGATTGGCTTCCCGCTTGAAGTTCTGAAACTTCTCGCCGAACAGGATGTAGGCAAGCATGGCCAGACCGAGCGGCCAGAAGACCACGAAGCCGAGCACCATCAAGGCGACGGTTGCCGGAGTCCAATCCGGCCGGAGCAGTGCTGACTGGTTCATCATCGATAACCTCGTTTTGCGCGGACGGCGAAATGCCGCCCGATAGTTTCGATGTGGGAAATGCCGCCCTGCCCTTCAAGAAAGAAGCGGACCCAATCGGAGAACCGACTGAATCCGCTTCTTAAATTCGGAATGACGAAAATGTCAGAGAGCCTTGCCGCCCTTGATGACGCGCTTGACCGGGGTCGTGATCTTGGCCTTCTTGCCGTGTGTGCGAGCGAACTCGACAATGCGCGGCGCGATTTCGCGGCGGAAACGCGAGCCATTGAAAACGCCGTAATGGCCCACATCAGGCTGCATGTAATGCATACGCATATCGTCGGGGATGTTGGTGCAAATCGTCTGCGCCGCCTTGGTCTGACCGAGACCCGAGATGTCGTCGTTTTCGCCTTCGACTGTCAAAAGCGCGACGTTGCGGATCGCCGTCGTGTCGACGCGCTTGTTGCGATGCATCATCTCACCCTTGGGCAGGGAGTGCTTGATGAACACCGTCTCGACGGTCTGGAGATAGAATTCCGCCGTCAGGTCCATGACCGCCAGATATTCATCGTAGAAGTCGCGGTGCTTCTCGGCCGAGTCCCCGTCATTCTTGACGAGGTGCATATAGAAGTCCTTGTGGGCGATCATGTGCCGATCGAGATTCATCGACATAAACCCGGAGAGCTGCAGGAAGCCCGGATAGACCTGTCGCATGAAGCCGGGCTGCGGCCACGGCACCTGCATGATGACGTTGTCGCGGAACCATTCGAGCGGCTTGTCCTGGGCCAGCTGATTGACGGCCGTCGGGTTGATGCGCGTGTCGATCGGTCCACCCATCAGTGTCATCGAGGACGGTGCGCAGACGTCCCCCTCACCTTCCATGACGGCGACAGCGGCCAGCACGGGAACGGAGGGCTGACAGACTGCGACCACATGGGTGTCAGGGCCCAGGTGATGAAGGATGTCGATGACGTAGTCGATGTAGTCGTCGAGATCAAAATCGCCTTCGGTCACCGGCACCATACGGGCATCGATCCAGTCGGTGATGTAAAGATCAGCACTCGGCAGCAGCGCCTCGACCGTCCCGCGGAGCAAGGTCGCGTAGTGACCCGACATGGGTGCGACGATCAGGATGCGGGGACCTTTTTCGGCGCCGGCCGGAAGGTGGCGCTTGAAATGGATCAGGTCGCAGAAAGGCTTGCGCCAGACGATTTCTTCTTCGACCGTGACGCTTTCATCCCCGATCCGGGTTGTCGGGAGACCGAAGGCCGGCTTGCCGTAGCGGCGCGTCACACGTTCGAACACTTCAAAGCCCGCTGAGAATGAACGCCCAACGACCGTATGGGACCAAGGGTTGAGCGGGTTTCTCCATGCCAGGTTCATCGCGTCCGCTGTTGCCCGGAATGGCGCCATGAATGCATGGTTCAGTTCATAGAGCTGATAGAACATGGGTTCTGTACCTTTTTGTCGGACCAGAGGGTCCGCGTTCATTCGCTACACTAACAGACTTTGTGCATCGCAAAAGCCCGGATTATCCCTCCTTTCGCAGCACATGAAGTCTCATGACTTCGGATGATGTTCGAAAAGGCTTAAGGTTCCCTCCCCTTGATGGGTTAATCGACGATCACATTGTTCACCCGAATTTGCAGCCGCGACCCTTTCCGAGGCTTGCAAATTGATGTTTGTTCCATCCGTCATCCCAAGACATGCGTGAAGGAACACCATGACCAGCAGCAATCACCGCCAGTCCGAATACAATGTCGATCCGATCTTTCTCGATCGATGGTCGCCGCGTGCCTTTGACGGAAGCACGATGCCGAAGGAAGATCTCCTGACCATCCTTGATGCGGCGCATTGGGCGCCATCAGCGTTCAACTACCAGCCCTGGCGCTTCATCTACGCCCTGAAGGGAACACCTGAGTTCGACAAGCTTCTCGATATCCTGATCGAGTTCAACCAGGGCTGGGCCAAGAATGCCGCCGCGCTCGTCTTCATCTTCTCGGACACACTGAGCCGTCCGGCCGATGGTTCGGAGCCGAAGTCCTATCGCAGCCATAGTTTCGACGCGGGTGCTGCCTGGGGTCTGCTCTCGGTTCAGGCCATCAAGTCGGGCTATTTCGCCCACGCAATGACCGGCTTCGACTTCGATCGGGCCGTCTCGGAGCTTGGCGCGCCTGATGGTTTCCACATCAATGCAGCGGTGGCCATCGGCAAGCTGGGTGACAAGGAAGCTTTGCCAGAGGGTCTGCGTTCGAAGGAAACGCCGAATGGTCGCAAGCCGCTTGCAGAGGTGGCATTCGAGGGACGTTTCTGAGCGCACACATTCATGGTTTCACGTGAATCACGTTAACCATCTCAACAACTAAACCTGTTGATCAAGAAAAAGGGCCGCTACCGAAGAGCGGCCCTTTTGATTTGCGATCTACCGATCTCAGATGTCGAGGTTGGCGACGCTGAGCGCGTTGTCCTGAATGAACTCGCGGCGTGGTTCGACCTCGTCGCCCATGAGGCGCGAGAACAGGCCGTCGGCATCGGTCGCGTCGTTGACACGGACCTGCAGTAGCGAGCGAACGTTCGGATCGAGCGTGGTTTCCCAAAGCTGCTCGGCATTCATTTCGCCGAGACCCTTGTATCGCTGCATGGAGAGGCCTTTGCGGCCAGTTGCGAAGATCGAATCCAGAAGGGCGCGCGGGCCCGGCATGTCGTTACGGCCGTCCTTCCGGGTGAGTACCGGCGGCTCGGAATAGATCTCGCGCAGGCGGGCGGACATCTGGTCCATGTGACGAGCGTCGGCAGAACCGATCAGGGCGACATCGACGGAGGCCACTTCCTTGACGCCGCGGACCATGCGCTCGAAGCGAAGGCCGCCTTCGTCGGTGACGAAACCCTGCCAGCCGCGTTCGGTGTCTTCGGCGATCATGTCCAGACGGCTCGCGACCAGCGCTGCGGTCGCCTCGGCCTGCTGGCGGTTGCCTGTCAGTTCGGGATTGAGCGCGCCGGCGATTGCTGCCTGCTCGATGACATTCCGGTTGTAGCGGGAATGCAGGCCATCGATCAGTGACCGCAGACGCAAGGCATCCTGGATTACGTCGCGCAGGTCCTGGCCGGCGCGGACTTCGCCATTGGCGAGCGTCAGCGTTGCCTCTTCGAGACCCATGGTGATCAGATAGTCTTCCAGCGCCTTCTCGTCCTTCAGGTACTGAACGGACTTGCCGCGCGAGACCTTATAGAGCGGCGGCTGGGCGATGTAGAGATGGCCGCGCTCGATGAGCTCCGGCATCTGACGGAAGAAGAATGTCAGCAGAAGCGTTCTGATATGTGCGCCGTCGACGTCAGCATCGGTCATGATGATGATCTTGTGGTAGCGCAGCTTGTCGGCGTTGAACTCGTCCTTGCCGATGGATGTGCCGAGGGCTGTGATCAGCGTGCCGATTTCCTGGCTCGAGAGCATCTTGTCGAAGCGGGCGCGCTCGACGTTGAGGATCTTACCACGCAGCGGCAGGATCGCCTGGTTTTCGCGCGAACGGCCCTGCTTCGCGGAGCCACCTGCCGAGTCACCCTCGACGAGGAAGAGTTCGGACTTTGCCGGGTCACGCTCCGAGCAGTCGGCGAGCTTGCCTGGCAGCGAGGCGATGTCGAGGGCACCCTTGCGGCGGGTCAGTTCACGCGCCTTGCGAGCGGCTTCGCGGGCAACCGCAGCCTCAACGACCTTGCCGACAAGGATCTTGGCTTCCGTCGGGTGTTCCTCGAACCAGGTGCTGAGCGCTTCGTTGACGAGGTTTTCGACGACCGGGCGAACTTCCGAAGAAACGAGCTTGTCTTTCGTCTGGGACGAGAACTTGGGATCCGGTACCTTTACCGAGAGGACGGCAGACAGACCTTCGCGGCAGTCTTCACCCTGCAGCGACACCTTCTCCTTCTTGGTGATGCCCGAGCTATCTGCATAGGACGTCACCTGACGGGTCAGAGCGGCGCGGAAGCCGGCCATATGCGTGCCGCCGTCCCGCTGGGGAATGTTGTTGGTGAAGCAGAGCACGTTCTCGTGGTAGCTGTCATTCCACCACATTGCAACTTCGACGGTGATACCGTCCTTCTCGCCCTTGATGGCGACAGGCTTGTCGACGAGCGGCTTCTTGGAGCGATCGAGATAGCGGACAAAGGCTTCCAGACCGCCATCGTAGAGCATCTCTTCCTGGCGGATGTCGGACTTGCGCTTGTCGGTCAGAAGAATGCGGACACCGGAATTCAGGAAGGCGAGCTCGCGCAGGCGATGCTCGAGCGTCCCATAATCGAAATCGACATTGGTGAAGGTCTCGGTGCTGGGCAGGAAGGTCACTTCCGTTCCCGAACGGCCCTCATATTCGCCGATCACTTTCAGCGGGCCATCGGCTACGCCATGGGTGAAGCTGATTTCGTGCAGCTTGTTGTTGCGGCGAATCTTCAGGGTGAGCTTTACCGAAAGCGCATTGACGACGGATACGCCGACGCCGTGCAGACCGCCGGAGACCTTGTAGGAATTCTGGTCGAACTTCCCGCCTGCATGCAGCTGGGTCATGATGACCTCGGCGGCGGAGACGCCTTCGCCGGTGTGAATGTCCGTCGGAATGCCACGACCGTTGTCCGTCACGGTGACGGAGCCATCGGCATTCAGCGTGACGGTGACGATGTCGGCATGACCGGCCAGCGCTTCATCGATCGCGTTGTCGACGACTTCGTAGACCATGTGATGGAGGCCGGAGCCGTCGTCGGTATCACCGATATACATGCCGGGGCGCTTGCGGACGGCGTCCAGTCCCTTCAGAACCTTGATCGAATCCGCGCCATATTCGGCCGGTCCACCATTCTCCGCGATCGGCAAGTCGGTCATTCAGCAATCTTTCCAGTCAATTCTCAAAGGCCCGGCTGATTCGAATCAGCAGCTTCAAGTGGCCCGACTATAGGGGTTTTGGCCTGAGTTCCAAAGGCGAGGGCGTCGTTTCTCGTGGATAGATTGGGCTTTTCAACCCCTTCAAGGCCGTTTTTTGGCGCTATCCAGAATATCCTGCATTTCTCCTATCACATCGGGAGAGAGCTGGCGAATCAGCTTCGCCAGATCGTTGGCGAAGGCCGTATATTCCGGCTTCATCCCGGAGGTATCGACCACCACGCGGGGATCGGAGCGGCCCGCCGTCGAGAAGAGCTCTTCGGCCTCGTCCCAGATGATGTTGAAGTAGCCAGCAACACGCTGGAGAAAATCGAAATTGGGCAGGCCGCGCCTGCCGTGCTCTAGTGCCGAGAGATAGGCGGGCGAGACCCCGATCGCTGCGGCCATCTCCTTCTGAGAGACACCCTTTCGTTCCCGCAACTGCCGCAACGCATCACCGAAGGGCGTCATCAGCGCTCCTGTCCGCGGCGGGAGAGCCGCACATAAAGTGCCCCCTCCCCGCCATGCTGACGTGCCGCAGGCTCATAGGAGGAAATCAGGAAACGGAATTCCGGCAGGGAAAACCAGAGCGGCACCGCGCGCTTTAGTGCGCCTTCACTTCCAAGCGAGCTTCCCTTGCCGGTAATTACGAGGACGTGGCGCAGGCCCCGATCATGGGCCCGGATGAGAAAATCGAGCAGCATTCCATGCGCCTCACTCTGGATCAGCCCGTGCAGGTCGATCCGTGCTTCAAGCGCCAGATGGCCGCGGGAGAGCTTGCGCTTGACCGGCTTTTCCAAGGGGTGGTGGATTCGAGCTGCGGACTTTCGCTCGGCATCTGAGTTCGAGTTCGACGGGGAGACTACGGCACGATTGAGGGCAGGCACGACCTTCTCTTCGACCGGCGTCTCGAACTGCTCCTCGAAACTCAGCAGGTCTTCCATACGCCCGGGCATCGGGCGGGTCGAACGCGCGACCTTGCCCCAGAGGATGCGATCTTCCGGATTGAGCTTTGGTCCACCCGACACTCAGACAAACCTCTCTGCCGCCTGCTTCGGGATGAGTATATAGAAGTCGGCTGCGTTGCGCACGGCCCCCGCCAACTCGCCTGCCTCATCTCCGGAGCCCGTGAAGATATCCCCACGCGCCGGTCCGACGATCGCAGATCCGGTATCGAGCGCCAGCATGGTCCGGGCGAAATCGCGTCCGCCATCCATATGGGTCAATCCCTTCGCATGGATGAAAAATGGAAAGCCGAAGGTGTGGATCTGGCGATCGACCGCGAGAGATCGACCCGCAATCAGCGGTACCTTGGCGGCGGCAATCGGACCACGGGTGAGATCGTCGACCTCCGCTTCCCGGAAGAAGATGTAGGATCGATTGTGCCAGAGGATCTCGTCCAACCGGTCGGGATGGGCAGCGAGCCAGGCCCTAATCGACTGCATGGAGATATCCGCTTCCGAGATCTCACCCATATCGATCAGCAGGCGGCCGATGCCGGAAAAGGGGTGCCCGGCCTTTGCCGCATAGGTTATCCGGCGGACGCGTCCATCGGGATATCGTAGTCGTGCAGCACCCTGGACATGGGCAAAGAACACATCGACCCTCGAGCGGGCCCAGGCAATTTCAAGCCCCCTGCCCTCAAGCCAGCCTTGATCGATGTCCCGACGATCGGGATAGGGCTTCAGGCCATTGTCGGTTCGAAGGGCAAAGGCGTAACCGGCCTCAAGGTCGGCTGGTCGATTGCCATCATCCACGTCCACAAGATCCAGAGGACGGCGATAGAAGGGGTGGCGGTATTCGTCGTCAGGCCGATCGCTGACGGGGACCTCAGGCTCGTAGAATGCCGTGACCAGACCTGCGTTTTGGCCGCCGGGCTCTACCAGGAAGGGTCGCGTTTGCTGTTCGAAGAAAAGCCGTGCCTGAGCTGCGTTGTCCGGACTGTGCGTCGATGCAGCGTCCAGCAGAGGCATCAGATCTTCGGCGGTCAGTCCCAATGCACCTGGCTTATATGGTTTGACCGACTGCAGGTATCTCCTACAGTCGGTCAAGGCAGGCCAAAGGGATGAAGGATCGTCGGATGACCAGCCGGGCAGATCATCGAAGGATGCCGGCCTCAGGCGACAGGCGCTGAGATCGCTCATTGTTCTGCTTCGGTCGCGATCAGCTTCCAGTTTGGATCACGCGAGCGCACATCGCGGGCGAAGGTCCACACGTCGTTCACCTCGGATACCGCCTCGGCATCGCCATCAATCATGGCACCTGCATTGTCGTAGGTCGCCGTAATCAACTGGCTGACGATGCGAACGGTCACCTGCTCTTCGTTCTCGCGAGCGGATGCCTGTATGATGTCCGCCTTCTCGATGCCGACAAATGTGGACTTCACGACCTCGCCGCGGCTCTCGCGATCGGCGATTGCGCTTTCGAAACCGTCAAAGACTTCGCGGGACAGAAGGCCTTTCAAGGTCTTCCTGTCGCCGTCGGCATAAGCCATGACGATCATCTCGTAGGCAATCTTCGCACCGTTGAGGAATTCCTTCGGGTTGAAGCTCGGATCGTGGTGCAGAAGTTCGCGCAACTGATCGTTCAGGGGCGTGCCGGCGGGTGAATAAGCATCCACGGCGACAAACCGATCTTCAGCGTTGCCGTCCTCGCGGCGCGGAAGGGTGACAACCTTGCCATCATCACGCGCTGCCCCCTTGGCCAGATCACGCTGTGCGAACGGATCGAACGACGGCTTTTCGTGGCCCGTGCGTCGTCCAAGAACGCTGCGGAGCTGAAAGAAGATCAGAACCGCTGCGACCAGGAAGAACAATGTAACGAAATCACTAGACCCCATGAATACCGCCAGGCTTGATTGAATTTGATTTTTCCTTCTCCCATATAGTCCGGAGCGCTGCATCATTCAAATGGCGCAATGCATTCTTTGCATCGAGTAAGCGCCGACTCTTGCGATATCCGGATCACAAAGGCGTTTGGAGCAGCCCATGCGCCTTCCCCTGGTGCTATTTCTCATCGCACCCCTCGTTGAAATCGCCAGCTTTATCTTGGTCGGGCAAGCCATCGGTGTCTTGCCGACCCTGGGGTTGATCATTCTTGCGGCTTTCGCAGGTGTCATACTGCTCCGCTATCAAGGGGCGGGTATCCTGCGCCGATTGCAGAGCGAGGCGCAGCGCGGCATGGATCCCGGACGGGAACTGGTTCACGGTGCCCTTCTGGTGGTGGCCGCCTTTCTTCTGATCGTGCCCGGCTTCTTCGGCGACATCATCGGCATTCTACTCTTCCTGCCTTTCGTTCGTGATCTCGCCTGGCGTCTGATCAAGCCGCGGCTCATTGTCCGCAGTAGTTTTTCTGACGCCGGTTTCAGGACGAGCCGTCCCAGTGACGAAAATGTGGTCGACCTCGGCGACGACGAATATCAGCGCGAACCCGACCGGAACTCGCCCTGGCGCGATCCACGGATCGGCCGCGAGTGACCCCCTGACGCACCGGCGCGCAGGGTTGTAAGCGCAAGTTTCAAATGTTAGATGGCCTTAGCAATTCATCTTCAAGGACACGCCCTATGGCCGACAACAATCAGGGAACGGCTTCTCCGTCCCTCAACATTCTCGCCCAGTACATCAAGGATTTCTCGTTTGAAAATCCAGGTGCACCCCGCTCGCTTCAGGCGCGCGACAAGGCGCCGGCCATCAACATCAACGTCAATGTCAATGCAAACCCGCTTTCGGACACCGACTTCGATGTCGTCCTGGCGTTGAATGCAGAAGCCAAGGATGGCGACAAGGTCGTGTTCGTCACCGAACTCATCTATGGCGGCGTCTTCCGGATCACCGGCTTCCCGCAGGAACACATGCTGCCGGTTCTCTTCATCGAGTGCCCGCGCCTGCTCTTCCCCTTCGCTCGTCAGATCATCGCCGACGCGACACGCAACGGTGGTTTCCCGCCGCTGATGATCGATCCGATCGACTTTGCCCAGATGTTCGCTCAGCGTGTTTCAGAAGAACAGTCTCGCGCAAAGACGCAGGCCGCGCCGAACTGAGCGAGCATTCCGTATATGCCAAAGCAAAGGGCCCTCGCGGGCCCTTTTTTCATGCGTCGTATTTCGACCAGATGGCCTTACCGCCGAGACGGCCGACGAGTTTGGCGTGACCTTCCACCTCCGCTGCGGATAGGCGGGACGCAAGAGCGCGCGGGCGATCATAGCTGATCTCGATCACATCATCGATTTCGTTCGACTGGTTCCGCCGCGTCTCGATGGTCGTCAGACCCAGTGCCGCCTGCCGACCACCCAGCATCTCGATATAGACTTCGGCGAGCAGTTCGGAGTCGAGTAGAGCGCCGTGCTTCGTACGATGCGAGTTGTCGATACCGTATCGACGGCAGAGGGCGTCCAGCGAGTTCGGCCCCATCGGATGTTTCCGGCGTGCGAGCGCCAGCGTGTCGATGACCATGTCGGAAGGAACCGGCGCGAGGCTCAAGCGGTCGAATTCAGCGTTGATGAAGCCCATGTCGAATGAGGCGTTGTGAGCAATCCACTTCGCCCCTTCGAAGAATTCCTGGAGGTCGGAAACGATCTCGGCGAACACCGGTTTGTCTTTCAGAAATTCGTCGGTGATGCCGTGCACCGCCAATGCATCGGGATGAACCTTGCGGTCGCCGGGATTGATATAGACATGAAAGGTGCGACCGGTCGGAAAATGATTGAGCAATTCGATGCCACCGATTTCGATGACCCGGTCAGCCTTGTTGTCGAGCCCGGTCGTTTCCGTGTCGAAGATGATCTCACGCATTGTCTGTCCGCTCCGCCTGTTCGCGTAGTTCTCTGACGATCGTTTTGACTTGGGCGCGCGCGCTGTCAATCCCGTGGCCGGTATCAATGACGTAATCGGCCCGGGCACGCTTTTGTGCATCCGGAACCTGCCTCGATAGGATCAGCTGAAATTTCTCTTCCGTCATTCCCGGTCGTGCCAGCACTCTTTCTCTCTGCAGCTCAGGTTCGCAACTGACGACAACGATCCGGTCCACACGCTTTTCGCCACCGGTCTCGAACAAGAGGGGAATGTCGAGAAGGACAAGGGCATGGCCGAGTGCGCTTTGCTCGTCAAGGAAAGCGTGTTCCTTGTCGCGCACGAGGGGATGAACGATGGCCTCTAGCTCTTTAAACTTAGCCGGATTCTTTGCCAGATTCGCCGACAGCTTCGCGCGATCGACAATGCCGTCGACGATGGCGTCGGGAAAGAGGCCCGCAATGGGTGCCACGGCTTCCGACCGATACAGTTCGTGAACCACGCGATCAGCGTCATTGACGGGCACACCCTCGTCGGCAAAGAGCGCGGCAGTCGTGGACTTGCCCATGCCGATCGAGCCTGTGAGCCCCACGATGATCATGCATGCGCCTTGATGTCATCGAGCACGAGCTGGCGCAAGGCGGCGGTAACTTCGGGCTTTTGTCCGAACCATCGTTCAAACCCCGGCACAGCCTGATGCAAAAGCATGCCCAGACCATCGACCGTCGGCAGACCAATCTGCTCTGCCTGTTGAATGAACGGCGTCTTCAGCGGCACGTAGACGATATCGGTGACAACGGCATCTTCCCTCATCCTGTCGAAGGGAAGAACGGGCGCTGCCGTTCCATCCATCCCGAGGGATGACGTGTTCACGAAGAGCCCGGCGCCCTCCAGGAGAGAGTTAAGGGCGTCCATCCCGTGAGCTTGGAGCGGTGCCCCGAAGCGGTCTACGAGTTCCTGCGCGCGCTCGACGGTTCGGTTGACCACGTGAACTTCGGGTATGCCACGATCACGAAGAGCCTGCAGAATTGCGCGGCTGGCGCCGCCTGCTCCCAAGACCACAGCGCGTTCGACCTTGTCCCATCCCGGGTGCTGCGAATCCAGATTGGCAACAAAGCCGATGCCGTCGGTGTTGGTCGCATGCAGAAGCCCGTCTTCCCGCCAGAGCGTATTGGCCGCTCCGAGCTCTTCGGCGACCGGGTCTATCCGATCGGCAAGCTTGCTCGCGGCCTCCTTGTGCGGGATCGTGATATTGCCACCACGATAGGGACTATCCGCGTCTTTCAAACGAAGCATGAAGTCGGCAAAGCCCTCCGGCGCGACCGCGATCTTCTCGTAGGAACCGGACAGACCATAGGTTTCGAGCCAGTGTCCATGGATCATCGGGGAGCGAGAATGCTTGATTGGATAGCCGGCGACAAAAGCACGGGGCAAAAATGTTTCACGTGAATCACGCATGGTTAATCTCATGCTCACGAAGAGCCGCGAGGAGCGGCAGAAGCGGTAGACCAAGGATGGTGAAATAGTCACCGGCAATCGCATCGAAGAGCTGAACGCCCTCCCCTTCAAGCTGATAGCAGCCGACACTGGATAAGATCGACTTGCCATTCCGCTCGATATAGCCATCCAGGAACTCATCCGAGAAATCGCGAACCTGCATGCAGGCCTTGGTCACATCGCTCCAGAGCAGCTCACCATCCCGAACCAGACAGACTGCACTGTTCAGGAAGTGTGCCTTGCCGCGCAGGCTGATCAAGGTCTGCCGAGCTTCGTCCAGAGAAGCAGCCTTGTGGAAGATCCGGTTGCCGAGAGACATGGTCTGGTCGCAGCCAATGACGAAGGCGCCTGGAGAGCGCTCCGACACATTCGTAGCCTTGGCCAGTGCCAGATGCCGGGCAACCGATACGGGGTCTCGTCCTGCGAGCGGAAGATTGTCTTCGATGGCTCTTTCATCCACCGTTGCAGGGATCGCGACAAAGTCGAGGCCGGCATTCTTCAAAAGCATCTGGCGCGCCGTGCTGCCCGACGCGAGAATCAAGGGTGAACCCATGCTGAGACCTTCGTAATGGTAGTGTCCTGAATTAGCGCGGCTTGGGACGCAGAGCAACAATGGCCGCCGCCGTCTCCTCGATTGAACGGCGCGTCACGTCGATCAGAGGCCAGTTGTTGCGCGCACACAGCGAGCGGGCATATTTCAGCTCTTCCGTGATCGAGGCGCGGTCGACATATTCGCTTCGGTCATAGCCCATCGTCGCGCCTAGGACCCGGTTCTCGCGAACTTGGGAAATGCGGTCCGACGTGGCGATGAGTCCGACGATCAGCGGCCGTGTTGCTTTCAACAATCCTTCGGGCAGCGGAACGCCCGGCACGATCGGCAGGTTCGCAGTCTTGATGCCCCGATTGGCGAGATAGATGCTCGTCGGGGTCTTGGAGGTGCGGCTGATGCCGATGATCACGACATCGGCCTGATCGTAATCTTCCGGCGCCTGGCCATCGTCATGATCCATGGTAAAATTCAACGCTTCGATGCGTGCGAAATATTCGGCGTTCAGAACATGTTGAGCACCGACACGCCCGCGGGACGGCGCACCCAGATAATCCTGAAACTTCTCGATGATCGGGGCCAGCACGTTGACGCAGGGCAAGCCCAGTTCATGACATCCCGTTTCGACAAGTGCTGCGAGATCCTGGTCGACGATCGTGTAGAGCACGATACCGGGTTCGCGATCGAGCGCATCGATCAACGCCTTGATCTGTTTCTTGCTGCGGATCAGGGGATAAACATGCTCGATGGCATTGGAACCGCGAAATTGCGCGGCGGCTGCTCGACCTGCCGAGATCAGAGTCTCCCCCGTCGAGTCAGAAATCAGATGGAGATGGAAGAAGTTTTTCCGGTTCTCCACGTTCTTCACCGCACCCTGTTGATAGTCTGGGATAAACAGAGGCCATGGCGGGCGGGGCGGATCAGGGGTGGGAAAAGTGCCGATTTATCCACAATTGCACCCCGAGAGGCTCTCGATTCCAGGGGGCTGTGAATTACGGTGATGACCCAAGAGCGTTCTGCGCATTTCGACTCCTCCTCCTCCGTTAATCCGATTTCTGTTCGGATCGCAAATTCATGGAATCATGGGTTAATTTGCAGTTATCCCCATTATCCCAGAGCCGGAGCGAACTTGGTGCCTCGACTATCGACTGAAATCCCGGATTGGGAACAAGCTGTGATCGTCGATTAATCCTTGATAGTCAGAGACTCTTAGAAATAGAAGAAGATTCAATATCTCTTTTCTTTTTTGAAAGGGCCTGAGCCTTGAGCACGCCGAACCGAAAAGTCCTCGACGTTCTGAATGGGAAAACGGTCACGCCGCCGCCCATCTGGCTCATGAGACAGGCAGGCCGTTATCTCCCGGAGTATCGGGAAACACGGAAGAAGGCCGGGAGCTTTCTCGATCTCTGTTACTCACCCGAGTATGCGACCGAAGTGACGCTTCAGCCGATCCGCCGATATGGCTTTGATGCAGCTATCCTGTTTTCGGATATTCTGGTTATCCCGGATGCGCTTCATCGCAACGTGACCTTCACCGAAGGCCATGGTCCGCAGATGGACCCCATCGATACGGACGGCATACTGGCGCTTTCTCAGGAAGGCGTCCTGGATCACCTCAAGCCGGTCATGGAGACGGTTTCACGGCTGCGTGGGGCACTGCCCAGCGAAACGACCCTGCTTGGCTTCTGTGGCGCTCCCTGGACGGTGGCGACCTACATGATCGCTGGACATGGCACGCCAGACCAGGCCCCTGCCCGTCTCTTCGCCTATCGCCATCCTGAGGTCTTTGCCCGTCTGCTCGATTTTCTAGCTGACGTCTCGGCCGATTACCTCGTCGAGCAGATCGATGCCGGTGCGGATGCTGTTCAGATCTTTGATTCTTGGGCAGGTGTTCTCGGCGAGACTGAATTTGAGGCTTTCGCCGTGCGGCCGGTTCGGCGCATCATCGACTCGGTGAAGTCTCGTCGCCCTCAGGCGAAGGTGATTGCCTTTGCCAAGGGCGCGGGGATCTTGCTGAAGAATTATCGCCAGGACACGAACGCCGACGCCATCGGTCTCGATTGGTCGGTTCCCTTGAGCCTCGCTGTCGAGCTGCAGAAGGATGGCCCTGTTCAAGGCAATCTGGATCCGATGCGTGTCGTGGCTGGTGGCCCAGCGCTCAAGGACGGGATCGATGCGATCCTGCAGGCGCTCGGTCATGGACCGCTGATCTTCAATCTCGGCCATGGGATCACGCCGCAGGCTGATCCGGAGCATGTAACCGAGCTCGTCGCTCAGGTTCGGAGTTTCGGCTGACCATGGAAAAACAGATCGACGACAAGCCCGGGAGGCGGGCAGCGCGCAAGGCCGCGTCGGCTCTCGTCTTCTTCGGCATCGTCGGCGCCGGCATCATGCTGGCTGGACCAGACCAAGCTTATCCCTGGATCAAGGCGCTGCATGTGATCGCCATCATCTCGTGGATGGCAGGCATGCTCTACCTGCCGCGGCTTTTCATCTACCATTCCGACTGCGAGCCGTCGTCGCAGCAGGCAAAGACATTTGCCGTGATGGAAACCAGGCTCATGAAGGTCATCATGACCCCGGCGATGATCGTGTCATGGATCCTGGGACTATATCTGGCCTGGCAGGTCTTTGGTTTCCAAGGTGGTTGGCTGCATGCGAAGATCGCAGCCGTGGTCGCACTGTCCGGTGTTCACGGCTATTTCGCCAAGGCGGTCAAATCGTTCGGGCGCGGCGACTACGTGGGAACGCCGCGGTACTGGCGCATGATGAACGAGGCGCCGACCCTGCTGATGATCCTGATTGTGGTGCTTGCCATCGTCAAACCGTTCTGATCTCGGTCCGATCACGCTTTATTTTTGCCGGTGGCGGCTTTTCGCTTGCGGTCGAATCCGCGAGTCGCTATTTTCGCGCCACTTCCTTCTTTTGGCTTGCGTACTATTCAGTCATTTGCGGCTCTCGCGATCGTACCGAATTCCACCAGCTCGCCGTTCCCCTTGAAAATTCTATCTGACGTGGTCCCTCTTCATGGCTGAAATGAAGCTACAAGAACTCAAAAGCAAATCGCCGACCGATCTCCTGACCTTTGCTGAATCGCTCGAAGTTGAAAACGCGAGCACGATGCGCAAGCAGGAGCTGATGTTTGCGATCTTGAAGATGCTGGCGAGCCAGGATGTTGAGATCATCGGCGAAGGCGTCGTGGAAGTTCTGCAGGATGGCTTCGGTTTCCTGCGTTCTGCAAACGCGAATTACCTCCCCGGCCCTGATGATATCTATATTTCGCCCTCACAGATCCGCCGCTTCTCGTTGAAGACCGGCGATACCGTCGAAGGTCCAATCCGGGGACCGAAGGAAGGCGAGCGCTATTTCGCCCTGCTGAAGGTCAACACGATCAATTTCGAGGATCCCGAAAAGATCCGCCACAAGGTGCATTTCGACAACCTGACGCCGCTCTATCCAAACGAGCGCTTCAAGATGGAACTCGATGTTCCGACGTCGAAGGATCTGTCTGCGCGCGTCATCGATCTCGTGGCGCCGCTCGGCAAGGGCCAGCGCGGCCTGATCGTCGCACCGCCGCGCACCGGTAAGACCGTCATTCTGCAGAATATCGCGCATTCGATCACGGCCAACCATCCGGAATGTTATCTGATCGTCCTTCTGATCGACGAACGTCCGGAAGAAGTGACCGACATGCAGCGTTCGGTCCGCGGTGAAGTCGTTTCTTCAACGTTCGACGAACCCGCGGTTCGTCACGTGCAGGTGGCCGAAATGGTCATTGAAAAGGCCAAGCGTCTTGTCGAACACGGCCGAGACGTCGTCATTCTGCTCGATTCCATTACGCGCCTCGGCCGTGCTTACAACACCGTGGTCCCGTCTTCCGGCAAGGTTTTGACCGGTGGTGTCGATGCCAATGCATTGCAGCGTCCGAAGCGCTTCTTCGGTGCAGCCCGCAACATCGAAGAAGGCGGTTCGCTGACGATAATCGCAACGGCGCTGATCGACACAGGTAGCCGCATGGACGAAGTCATCTTCGAAGAGTTCAAGGGCACGGGTAACTCGGAAATCGTTCTCGATCGCAAGGTCGCGGACAAGCGCATCTTCCCCGCGATGGACATCCTCAAGTCCGGTACGCGTAAGGAAGATCTCTTGGTTCCGCGCCAGGATCTCCAGAAGATTTTCGTTCTGCGCCGTATTCTTGCGCCGATGGGCACGACCGACGCCATCGAATTCCTCATCGACAAACTCAAGCAGACGAAGAACAACGGCGACTTCTTCGACTCGATGAACACCTGATGTTCTGCCGGTTCCGGCCGGCAGCCTCAGGCTTCGCCTGTGAGTGATCTCGTGACCGCTCGTTCCGATACTATTTGTGCCCTTGCGTCCGGCGGTCTACCCGCCGGCGTTGCTGTTATCAGGGTCAGCGGTCCAGGAAGCTTCGAAGTTGTCAGCAAGATGGTCGGGTCGCTGCCGGAGCCGCGCCTGGCAGGTCTTCGGACGATCCGGACGACGAGCGGCGAGTTTCTTGATCGGGGTCTCGTTCTCATTTTCCCAGCGCCCAATTCGTTCACCGGCGAAGACTGTGTGGAATTGCATCTGCATGGCGGCCGTGCCGTCGTGAACGCGGCACTTCGATCATTAGCCGGATTCAACGGGATTAGATTGGCCGAAGCGGGCGAGTTCTCGAGACGCGCGTTTGAAAACGGCAAGATGGATCTTGTAGAGGTCGAAGGTCTCGCCGATCTTCTGAGCGCCGAGACCGAGATGCAGAGAAGGCTTGCGGGTGAACAGGCCAATGGTCATTTGTCCGCGGTCTACGATGAATGGCGTGAGAAACTTGTTTTCGTGCGCGCCATGCTCGAAGCCGAATTGGACTTCAGCGACGAGGGCGATATCCCAGGTTCGGTGTCCGATCGTATCTGGGCCGATGTCGAGGATCTTAAGTTACAGGTGGATCGGGCAATCGGAAATCTTCGGGCCGGCGAGATCATCCGCGATGGTTTCAAGGTGGCGCTGGCCGGTCTGCCGAATGCCGGGAAATCAAGCCTGATGAATGCGCTGGCACAGCGCGACGTGGCGATTGTGACACCTGTAGCCGGCACGACGCGCGATGTAGTTCGTTGTGAATTGGATATTGACGGATATAAGTTTGAACTCTCCGATACTGCTGGTCTCAGAGACACAGACGATGTGGTTGAGCAAGAGGGGATCCGTCGTGCCTTCAGGACGATCAATGATGCAGACCTTGTTCTGCATCTGATCGATCTGTCCGAGCAGCCGAAAGCGCAGCCGATAGATTTCGACCGCCCCACACTGTGTATCGGGACGAAGAGCGACCTTGCCAGCAATCTAGTGCCTAGCTCTGCTTGCGCTTTCCACGTTTCATCCGCGTCAGGAGAAGGGTTGGAAACCCTGAGGCTACGGCTGCTTGATGCGGTGCGTAGCCATACGCAGGTCGAGAGCCTTGCAATTCCCAGTCGTTTGAGGCATGCAGAGCGCCTTCGGCTGGCGTCGAGACATCTTGCGTCCGCGCTCGAGGGTAGTTTCTTGCCCCTCGAGATCCGTGCCGAAGAGCTGCGACTGGCGTCCGTCGAACTGGCGAGAGTGACCGGTCGAATCGATACCGAAACGCTTTTGGGTAAAATCTTCTCCGAATTCTGTGTCGGGAAGTGATTCACGTGAAACAGGCTGTACCGCGATCATGTCTGAGAGACATTTCGATGTAATTGTTGTTGGTGGCGGTCATGCGGGTACCGAAGCAGCCGCAGCGGCTGCACGAATGGGTGCTAAAACCGCGCTCGTGACCCACAAGGCTGCAACAATCGGCGTCATGTCCTGCAATCCGGCGATTGGCGGCTTGGGAAAAGGGCATCTTGTCCGTGAGATCGATGCGCTTGACGGCATTATGGGTCGCGCGGCGGACGAAGGCGGAATTCAATTCCGTATGCTGAACCGGAAGAAGGGTCCGGCTGTTTGGGGGCCGCGCACCCAGGCGGATCGAAAGCTCTATCGACTGGCTGTTCAGCGTCTGCTCGCGGAGATTCCTAATCTCGACATCATCGAAGGTGGCGTGGTCGGATTTGTTCGTGACTCTTCCGAAATAAATGGTGTGATTCTTGGTGACAGGCAGCAGCTCCGTGCTGCTGCAGTCGTCTTGACAACTGGTACTTTTCTCAACGGTCTGATCCACATCGGTGACACAAAGATTGCTGCTGGCCGTGTTGGCGAGGCCCCTGCCCTGGGTGTCAGTGATGACTTGGCAGCGTTGGGCCTGAAGCTCGGTCGCCTCAAGACCGGTACCCCCGCGCGCCTCGATCGCAATACAATCCGCTGGGACGAGCTTGAAGTTCAGGAAGCGGATGAGAATCCGATCCCATTCTCATTCATGACGGAAGTCGTCACGACGCCACAGATCGCTTGCGGCATCACGCGAACGACGGCTGAAACCCATCGGATCATCCGGGAGAACATCCACCGCTCGGCCATGTATTCCGGCCAGATCGAAGGTGTCGGTCCGCGGTATTGTCCGTCCATTGAGGACAAGATCAATCGTTTCGGCGATCGTGATGGTCATCAGATTTTTCTGGAGCCTGAAGGATTGGATGATGTCACGATCTATCCGAACGGGATCTCGACCTCGCTGCCGGAAGATGTGCAGGAGCTATTCATACGGTCGATCCCGGGTCTGGAGAATGTCCGAATTCTCCAGCCCGGTTATGCCATCGAGTATGACTATGTCGATCCACAGCAGCTCGACCTATCGCTGGCTGTTAAAGGTGTGAAGGGTTTGTACCTCGCTGGTCAGATCAATGGCACCACTGGTTATGAAGAGGCCGGGGCGCAAGGGTTGCTGGCGGGGATCAATGCCGCACGGCTTGCAGCCGGTCAAAGTGGTTTCTCCTTCAGCCGTACGGATTCCTATATCGGCGTGATGATCGATGATCTGACATCGCGCGGGGTAGCAGAGCCCTATCGTATGTTTACCTCCCGGGCCGAGTATCGCCTGTCATTGAGGGCTGACAATGCCGACATGCGGCTCACGCCCTATGGCATTGAGCTGGGTTGCGTGTCTTCTGAACGGTCCAGAAAATTCCAGACCTATCGCGCGCAGCGTGAAGGACTATACGAGCAGCTTGGTGCGCTTACCGCCTCGCCCAATGAGATGGCTATTGCCGGAGTGGCGATCAATCAGGATGGCCGTCGTCGTTCGGCGCGAGAGATCCTGTCGTACCCGGACATAAGCTGGGATCAGGTTGTTCAAGTCTGGCCTGAACTAAAGGCCACTGATGCGAAGATCGCTGCCGCCGTCGAGATCGACTGCCTGTACCATGTCTATCTCGAAAGGCAGTCGGCGGATATCGAGGGCTTGCGGGCTGAAGAAGAGCGCGTGATCCCCGATGATTTCGACTATTCGTTGCTATCTGGTCTCTCTAATGAGTTGAAGGCCAAGTTGATGGCCAGAAAGCCCCGCAATATCGCCCAGGCAAGTCGACTTGAAGGAATGACCCCTGCGGCGGTCGCTTTGCTTGTCGCGCATCTGCGCAAAACCCAAGTTAGTAAATTGGCATCTTGATATGCAAAGAACGAAAAGTGCTCCGTATGGAATCGATGTTTCACGTGAAACGCAGGAGCGCCTTGATCGCTTTGCAAACCTCTTTCTGAAATGGGCTGCTAGAATCAATCTCATAGCGCCTTCAACGCTGGAACAGCTATGGACGCGCCATATTGCAGACTCGTTGCAACTCCGAAACATTGTGCCGACTTCGGGCCGGTGGATCGATCTTGGGAGCGGCGGGGGATTTCCGGGTATCATCACGGCGATCACCCTCGCGGAAAGCCAAGCTGGATGGGTAGATCTTGTCGAAAGTAACAACAAGAAGTGCGGCTTCCTGCGGACGGCGATTTTGGAGACAGGCGCTCGGGCGTCCGTGCACCCTCTCCGGATCGAGGACGCCGCTTCGAAGCTGCCAGCGCCTGACTTCATATCCGCGCGCGCCCTTGCCGAACTTGATTTGCTGTTCGCCTATGCCCACCCCTGGGCACTTGCCAATCCAAATCTCAAGTTGATCTTCCATAAAGGTCGGGATTATCAGTCCGAGATCGATAAAGCGCGTGGTCGCTGGGACTTCGATCTGGTAAAACATCAAAGCGTTGTCGAGGAAGATTCCGTGATCTTGGAGATCACCTCTCTGACGCGCAGGGTTTAACGGTTCGGGTGCCAAATGAGTCTCGAGAAAAACCGCATCATCACCATCGCCAACCAAAAGGGTGGTGTGGGCAAGACCACGACAGCGATCAACCTGGCGACAGCCCTGGCGGCGATCGGAGAGCGGGTGCTTATCGTTGACCTGGACCCGCAGGGAAATGCGAGTACCGGCCTCGGTATCGACCGTCGTGATCGGCGCCTGTCTTCTTACGATGTGCTGATCGGCACTCATTCGGTCAGCGAGGCGGTCCTTGAAACGGCAGTGCCGAACCTTTCGATCGTCCCATCCACGATGGACCTGCTCGGTTTCGAAATGGAAATCTCGCAGCAGGCCGATCGGGTCTTTCGTCTGAAGAGGGCTCTCAATCAGGATGATGCGCGCGCTTATAGCTATGTGCTGCTCGATTGCCCGCCATCGTTCAACCTTTTGACGATGAATGCCATGGCGGCAGCCCATTCAGTCCTGGTGCCGTTGCAGTGCGAATTCTTTGCGCTGGAAGGTCTTAGCCAGTTGCTCGACACCATCAACCAGGTACGGCAGACCGTGAATCCGTCTCTGGATATCCAGGGTATCGTGCTGACAATGTTCGATTCCCGCAATAATCTCGCGCAACAGGTGGTCAGCGATGTGCGGGAGCATCTCGGCGAGAAGGTTTACGCGACGCTCATTCCCAGAAATGTTCGGGTCTCTGAGGCTCCGTCTTATGGTAAGCCGGCTATCCTTTACGATCTCAAATGCGCCGGTAGCCAGGCCTATCTCCAACTGGCTTCTGAAGTCATTCAGCGCGAACGGCAGCGCAAAGCCGCCTAATCTTCGTACAAGGGTGTGAGTATGAGCGAAGACGTATCGAAACGGCGCCTTGGGCGCGGACTTGCAGCGCTGATTGGCGAGATGGATCAGCCAGTTCCCGTAGGCGAGACGCGTCCAACCGTTAGTGCGGACCGGACTGTTCCGATCGAATTCGTGGCCCGTAGCCCCAAGAATCCTCGCCGGTATTTCGACGAGGCCGAACTTCAGGATCTGGCCGGATCCATTCGCCAGCACGGAATCGTTCAGCCTGTCGTCGTTCGGACGACGAGCAGCGATCGGTACGAAATCATTGCCGGCGAACGTCGCTGGCGTGCGGCACAACTCGCCGGCCTCGTTGAAATTCCCGTCATCGTTCGCGATGTCGATGATCGGACAGCTCTTGAGCTCGCCATCGTCGAAAACGTCCAGCGTGCCGATCTCAATCCGCTCGAAGAAGCGCTTGGCTATGAGCAGCTTATCGCAGAACATGGCTATACCCAGAACGATCTGGGTGAGATCATCGGCAAAAGCCGGAGCCATGTTGCCAACAGCCTTCGACTATTGAAGCTCCCCGATCCGGTTCGCGACATGCTGGCCGACGGCAGCCTGTCGGCGGGTCATGCGCGTGCGCTTGTTTCCACTCCCGATCCCGTTGTTCTTGCCAAGACGATTGCCCAGAAGGGGCTTTCCGTTCGCGACGCCGAGAAGCTGGCGCAGAACCACATCAAGGCACAGAATGCCCCTGCCCCGACGGAAGTACGCGAATCCAAAGATTCTGATACCATCGCTCTGGAGCGCAGCCTTTCGGATCGGCTCGGCTTGTCCGTATCGATCAACCACAAGGGCGGCGGCGGTCAGTTGAAGATCAATTACAAGACGCTCGACCAGCTGGAAGAGATCTGCCGCCTGCTCGAAGCCCGCTGATCAGCCACGGCGATTGCGACGTGCTGACTGAAGTGTCGTCGCAAGAAGCGTCTGGATCGCCAGATTGTCTTCAAGTTGCGCGTTCTGGCGGCTTTGAAGGATGGCCGCGTTCAGTCTTGCGCTTTCCCGCGCCAGATCCGAACTATTCCAGTTCCGTAACGCTTTCTCGATCACCGGTTTGCGCTTGAAGTGAATTCCCCGCCCATGCGTCTGCATGACCTGAGAAGCCTGCTGCTGGCGCTCTTCCATCTCCAGGCGCATGGTCTCCAGCAGCTGCACCTGCTTCATCGTGCCCTGCAGGACGAGGAAGACAGCCGTTTTGGATGCAATGACTTTCTGGACGGCATGCAGAAATCCGTCGGGATCACCTGAGAGCACCGCGTCGACGACCTCGTCGGTCGATACAGCACTCGCATCGCCAACGATCTCGAGCACATGGTTCTCGTCGATCAACTCGTCCTTCATGCAGTAGAGGACCAGTTTCTGAATTTCGTTGCGGGAGGCGATGCGATCGCCGCCGATCGATTCCAGCAAAAGTTCTCGTGCCGCCGGCGTGATGCGCAGATTGGCGCCTGCCAGTTCGGCGTCGATCAGGCCATTCAGCGCCCTTGCATCATCCTGGTAACAGGCGATGCAGACGACGCTGCGCTCGCCTTCGGCGACCTTGCGAAGTGCTGAACCCTTCTTGAGATCGCCGGCTTCGATCAGAAGATGGCTGCCTTCGGGAGGGTGTGAGGCGAGATGCGCCAATCCGTCGACCAACTGCTTCTCGTTGGCGGCGCCCCGGACCCAAATCAGCTTCTCACCGCCAAACAGCCCGAAGGCGTTCACCTCATCGATGAGGCGACCGGGATCGGATTGAACGTCCGAGGCATCCAGACGGATCAGTGCAAAGCCGTCATTGAGATCGACACCGGTTGTCTTGGCAACCTGGGACGCGCGCTCTGCAACAAGACCCCGATCCGGTCCGTAGATGACGAACATCCGGTAGTGCCTGGCCGATTTGGCCAGGAACCCTTCGAATTCGTGGGATTTGACCTCAACCATGGCCGCAGATCAGCGACCGAGAGCCATGGCGAGGTCGGCATAGATGATTTCGGCAAGCTCGCGGGCGGCGCGTGTCTCGGCATCACGCACGGCACGGAGCTTTGCGAACTCCTGGCGCGGATAATCGAAGAGGGCGACACCCGATCGGCGACCCGTCTTCAGAACCGTGTCGTCGGATATCCGCTTCAGCGTGTAGGTGCCCGTGACGACGGCGCGACCCGCGTTTGCCGTATCGGAGGTTTCATCGAGAAGGATGCCCTCGACACCACCGCTGACAGTCAGGTCGACCCGATATTCCGGGGTCTTCGTTTCGTCACCGCCGCTGGTCAAGAAGATCAATCGGTTGCGCGTCTCGAGGCCTATGCGGCTGGTCGCTTCGGAATAGGCGATCGCAGCCAATGCACCGCGGGTTTCGCCGTTGGTGTCCTGATAGAGCGGACGTGCCTGGCAGCCCGCCATCAGCAGAGCCGCGCCGATCAGAACCGAGCGCCGAAGCAGCTTGGAAGGCTTGAATTCAGAGGACAATGTTCACGATCCTTAGCGGGACAACGATGATCTTCTTCGGGGCCTGGCCATTGAGAACGGCCTTGACGGCGTCGAGCGCCAGAACGGCTTCCTGGACGGCATTCTGGTCTGCGTCGCGCGCGATTGTCAATTCGGCACGCTTCTTACCGTTGATCTGCACCGGCAGAACGATCTCGTTCTCTGCGACCAGCGCTTCGTCGAACTGCGGCCAGTCCGTCTTGGCGATCAGGCCGTCGTTTCCGAGGACCGACCAGCATTCCTCGGCGAGATGCGGCGTCATTGGCGCGATCAGATGTACCAGGATCTCCGCCGCGTTGCGGGCAGCAGCGACGTAAGTTGCATCTCCCTGCCCTGCCGCAACATTCGTCAGCGGTGCAGCCAGTGCATTGACCAGCTCGTAGATGCGCGCAATCGCCTTGTTGAAGGCCAGCTTGTCGAGGTCGCCCTGGACAGCCTTCAAGGTCTTGTGCGCCGCCTGCGAGATTGCCAGCCCGTCGCCGTCCTTAGCCGGATTCGAAGGTACGGACTTCAGCCGCTCGGCGGCCTCCGAGACCAGACGCCAGACGCGCTGGACGAAGCGGTGCGCGCCTTCGACGCCCGATTCGGACCAGATAACGTCACGATCCGGCGGTGAGTCCGAGAGCACGAAGAAGCGGGCCGTATCGGCGCCGTAGGAGCCGATGATGTCATCGGGATCCACGACGTTCTTCTTCGACTTCGACATCTTTTCGATCGAGCCGATCCTGGCTTCCTGGCCATTGCTGAGCAGGAATGCGCGACGTGCACCATCGGTCTCTTCGATACGCAGGTCTGCCGGGGCGACCCATTCGCGCTGCAGACCTTCGCCGATGCTGTAGGTCTCATGCACGACCATGCCCTGCGTGAAGAGCCCCTTAAAGGGTTCCTTCAGATCGAGATGACCGGTTTCGCGCATGGCGCGGGTGAAGAAGCGCGAATAAAGCAGGTGCAGGATCGCGTGCTCAATGCCGCCGATATACTGGTCGACCGGCAGCCAGTGGTTGGCAACGGAGGGATCCGTCGGATTGTCTTCCCAGGGTGCCGTGAAACGCGCGAAATACCAGCTCGAATCGACGAAGGTATCCATGGTGTCCGTCTCGCGACGGGCGTCTTTGCCGCAGTGGGGGCAGGCGACATGACGCCAGGTCGCGTGACGGTCGAGCGGATTGCCCGGCTTGTCGAAGCTCACGTCGTCGGGAAGCTTGACCGGCAGGTCCTTCTTCGGGACCGGCACGACGCCGCAGTCATCGCAATGGATGACTGGGATCGGGCAACCCCAATAGCGCTGTCGGGAGATGCCCCAGTCGCGCAGACGGAAGTTGACCTTGCGTTCGCCCTGCGGCGCGCCGTTCAGTTGCTGAGACGACAAGCGGTTCGCCACTTCTTCGAAGGCATCCGTCGTCGAGAGGCCATCCAGGAAACGCGAATTGATCATCACGCCATCATCGGTGAAGGCGGTGTCGCCGATCGCAAAGCTTGCGGCATCACCATCCCTCGGCATGACAACCGGGACGACGGGCAAGTCATATTTGCGAGCGAAATCCAGGTCGCGCTGGTCGCCGGAAGGGCAGCCGAAGATCGCGCCCGTGCCGTAGTCCATCAGGACGAAGTTCGCGACATAGACCGGCAGCTCCCAGCTCGGGTCGAGCGGGTGCTTCACGCGGATACCGGTGTCGATGCCCTTCTTCTCGGCCGTTTCCAGTGCTGCCAGCGACGTGCCGGCGTGGCGGCATTCCTGGCAGAAGGCGTCGACCGCTGCGTCTCGTGCAGCCGCTTCCTTGGCCAAGGGGTGATCAGCGGCAATCGCCAGGAAAGAGGCGCCAAAGAGGGTGTCGGGCCGGGTGGTGTAGACGGTCACTTCGCCGGCTTCGCTGCCGGAGGCGACCTCCCAGCGGATGGCCATGCCTTCCGAGCGGCCGATCCAGTTCTTCTGCATCAACCGGACCTTTTCCGGCCAGTTATCGAGTTCGTCGAGCGCGTCGAGCAGGTCCTGGCTGAAGTCGGTGATCTTGAAGAACCACTGGGTCAGTTCACGCTGTTCGACCAGCGCGCCGGAGCGCCATCCACGGCCATCGATGACCTGCTCGTTGGCGAGCACGGTCATGTCTTCCGGGTCCCAGTTGACCTTGGAGTTCTTGCGGTAGACGAGACCTTTCTCCAGGAAATCCAGGAAGAGGTGCTGCTGACGGTGATAGTAATCGACATCGCAGGTCGCGAATTCGCGCGACCAGTCCAGCGACAGACCCATCGACTTCAGCTGACCGCGCATGGTCGCGATGTTCTCATAGGTCCAGGCCTTGGGGTGGACCTTGTTCTTCATCGCGGCGTTTTCCGCCGGCATGCCAAAGGCGTCCCAGCCCATCGGATGCAGCACGTTGTAGCCACGGGCACGCTTGTAGCGCGCCACGACATCGCCCATCGCATAGTTGCGGACATGGCCCATATGGATGCGTCCCGACGGATAGGGGAACATCTCAAGCACGTAGTATTTCTCGCGCGGGTCAGCATTGTCGGTCTCGAAGACCTTGTCTTCGGACCATTTCGCCTGCCAACGGGGTTCGGCGTCGCGCGGATTGTAACGTTCGGTAGCCATGGATCGCATTTCCGGGAATAGCATCAAAAAGAGAGGGCCGACCTTCATCACGAAACCGGCCAAGCGTCAAGTTTTTGAGGCATTCGCAAGGCCTTTCCCGCCAAGCGCTTGCCATGGCCGCAGCCTGCCATTAACCCCATGGCGAAAGATCTGAACACACCAGATATCGGGCAGATGAAAACGAGGGTTGGGCATGTCGGTTGAAGAGCGGCTCCAGGACGTCCGGGGCAAAATCGCTAAGGCTGCGCAGGAGGCCGGTCGTGAGCCGGATTCGATTTCACTCGTTGCTGTTTCCAAGACCTTCGATGCCGAGCATATCCGCCCGACGATTGCTAAGGGTCAGCGGGTATTCGGGGAAAACCGCGTGCAGGAAGCCCAGGGGAAATGGCCTGATCTGAAGGCGGAAACTCCTGATCTCGAACTGCATCTGATCGGCCCGCTTCAGTCGAACAAGGCAGCCGATGCCGTCGCCCTGTTCGATGTCATCGAGACAGTCGATCGCGAGAAGATCGCCCGGGCGCTCGCAGACGAGACGAAGCGGCAGGGCCGGTCGATCCGCTTCTACATTCAGGTCAATACCGGTCTCGAGCCGCAGAAGGCCGGGATTTCGCCCGATGATGTTCGGTCCTTTGTGGCACTCTGCCTCGATGAACTCGCGATGCAGGTCGAGGGCCTCATGTGCATCCCGCCGGTCGATGAGAACCCGGGGCCGCATTTTGCGCTGCTTGCCAAACTCGCCGAGGAAAACGGGCTTTCGAAGCTGTCGATGGGCATGTCCGGCGATTTTGAGACCGCCATCGGCTTCGGAGCAACGAGCGTCAGAGTCGGATCGGCAATTTTTGGCACACGTTAAGTTGCCTTAGACCTTCGGCATAGCGCTTTGGTCTCTCTTTCCTCCTTCCTTCGTCGATCCTAAAATGCCGGTAAAGGCGAAAGCCTAAAGCGTTGTCATGGGAGGATCGACATGCGCGAGAGCTATCAGGACATCTACGATTCCTGGAAGGTAGACCCGGACGGCTTCTGGGCCACGGCTGCGGAGGAAATTCATTGGTTCAAGGCGCCGGAGGCAGTCTTCGACGCTTCACAAGGCACCTATGGCCGTTGGTTTGCCGGCGGCGAGACCAATACCTGCTACAATTGCATCGACCGTCATGTGGAAGCCGGGCGTGGTGCTGACACGGCCGTCATCTACGACAGTCCGATGACCGGTCAGACGGCCCGCTACAGCTATGACCAGGTGCTGACGGAAGTCAGCGCGATCGCGGCCGTCTTGCGCAATCACGGCGTCGTCAAGGGCGATAGGGTCATCATCTACATGCCGATGATCCCGGAAGCCGTCTTCTCGATGCTTGCCTGCGCACGTATCGGCGCCGTGCATTCCGTGGTCTTCGGCGGCTTTGCGGCGCATGAGCTCGCAACCCGCATCGACGATTCCGGCGCCAAAGTGGTGATCGGCGCAAGCTGCGGCCTCGAGCCCGGACGTATCGTTCCCTACAAACCGATGCTCGACCAGGCGATCGACATGGCCAAGGTGAAGCCCGATTATTGCCTTATCCTGCAACGCGACCAGTATCATGCTCCGCTGCGTTACGAACACGGCGATGTCGATCTGGCCCAGGCTATCGAACAGGAAAAGATCAACGGCTCGTCTGTCGAATGCGTGCCGGTGGCCGCGACGGACCCGCTCTACGTTCTCTACACCTCGGGAACCACAGGTCAGCCCAAGGGCGTCGTCCGCGACAATGGCGGCCATATGGTGGCTCTCAATTGGACGATGAAGAACATCTATGGCGTCAAGCCTGGAGAAGTCTTCTGGGCCGCCTCTGACATCGGATGGGTCGTCGGCCATTCCTACATTGTCTATGGTCCGCTCTTGGCCGGTAATGCCACCGTGATTTTCGAGGGCAAGCCGGTGGGCACGCCGGATGCCGGGACCTTCTGGCGTGTGGTGAGCGACCATGATGTGAAGGCGCTGTTCACGGCGCCGACGGCCTTCCGCGCGATCCGTCGTGACGATCCGGAGGGTGAACATGTCGCGCGCTATGATCTCTCTGGCCTTCGTGCTCTCTTTCTGGCCGGTGAACGGGCCGATCCGGAAACGCTCAAATGGGCGGAGCGGATCCTGAAGATCCCTGTCATCGATCATTGGTGGCAGACTGAGACGGGCTGGGCGATTGCCGCCAATCCCGCAGGCCTCGGACTGCTTCCCGTGAAACATGGCTCACCAACCAAGGCCATGCCGGGCTATGCGCTCGAAGTGCTTGATGATGCAGGACATCCGGTGGCCCCTGGAACACTCGGCAACATTGTTGCAAAGCTTCCCCTGCCCCCGGGTTGCCTGGTGACCTTCTGGAATGCCGACGAGCGTTTTCGCACTTCTTGCCTTGAAGAGTTCCCCGGTTACTACAAAACGGCGGATGCCGGCGTCATCGACGAAGACGGCTATGTCTTCGTCATGGCCCGCACCGACGACATCATCAATTGTGCCGGTCACCGTCTGTCGACCGGCGCCATGGAAGAGGTCTGCGCCATGCATCCCGATGTGGCGGAATGTGCGGTCATCGGGATTGCCGATGAGTTGAAGGGACAGATCCCCTGCGGCTTCCTCATCCTGAAAAAGAACGTGCATCGCGACCATGGAGTAATCGCCAAGGAAGTCGTTCAGTTGGTGCGCGATGAAATCGGGCCGGTGGCAGCCTTCAAGATGGTGCTGATGGTCGATCGCTTGCCGAAGACGCGGTCAGGCAAGATCCTGCGTGGGACGATGCAGAAGATCGCCGACGGTCTGCCCTGGCAGATGCCCGCGACGATCGACGATCCTGCAATCCTCGACGAGATCACCGCCGTGTTGCAGGCGCATGGTCAGGTCCCGGCATCTGCCAAGGCGGCTGCAAGCGCCTGAATCATAAGGCGGACAATAAAAAACCCCGGCCGCCTTGGGCTGCCGGGGTCCATCGCTTGTAAAGATCTCTAATCAGTACTGGTCGTCTTCGTCGTCGTTGTTGCGGTCGGACTTGAGCGACTGCAGCTTGGCGAAGACGGCGTTGGCGTCGATTTCCTTCTCTTCTTCGCGCTCGTAGCCGAAGCCGAGGTTTTCAGTCTCGCTTGCAGACTGGAGCGTCGCGCCGAGTTCGGCAGCGGTCGGCAGCGGACGACCCTTGGATGCCTTTTCGACTTCGAGATCGAGGTCGATCTGGCTGCAGAGGCCGAGTGTGACCGGATCCATCGGCGCGAGGTTGGCCGAGTTCCAGTGGGTGCGCTCGCGGATCTGCTCAATGGTTGACTTCGTGGTGCCGACGAGACGCGAAATCTGGGCGTCCTTCAGTTCCGGATGGTTGCGAACCAGCCAGAGAATGGCGTTCGGGCGATCCTGGCGCTTCGAAACCGGTGTGTAACGCGGGCCGCGGCGCTTCGAGTCGGGAACGCGAACCTTGGGTTCGGAAATCTTAAGCTTGTAGTTCACGTCCTTTTCAGCGCGCGCGATTTCGTCGCGCGAGAGCTGGCCGGTCGCAATCGGGTCGAGACCCTTGATGCCCTGGGCTGCTTCGCCGTCCGCAATCGCCTTCACTTCAAGCGGGTGCAGCTTGCAGAACTGCGCGATCTGGTCGAATGACAGCGCGGTATTGTCGACGAGCCATACAGCGGTCGCCTTCGGCATGAGCAGTGTCTGGGCCATGGATACAATCCTTCTGAGGGTCCGCGCCGGTTGTCGCGGGCCGTGGGTTTAAACCACTATTTCCGGGAATTCGGCGTCCTTATAGCGATTATGTAACGAAATTGCAATTCGCGAAGTCGCGAATGACCTTTGTCTAATTGCTGGCCATGTTGCACCTGCTATGTATGTCGGCGATAGGCCGGGGAGGACGGTCCTGGTCGCCAGTTGTGGCCCGTCAACATGAGGAGGAATTCATGTCAGCCAAAACCTATCCGGTGCTGAAATCGGCAAAAGTTCGCGCTCTGATCGATGAAGACAAGTACCAGAAATGGTATCAGGAGAGCATCGAGGACCCCGAGAAGTTCTGGGGCAAACACGGCAAGCGGATCGACTGGTTCAAGCCGTATACGAAGGTCAAGAACACGTCCTTCAAGGGCAAGGTTCCCGTGAAGTGGTTCGAAGACGGCCTCACCAACGTCTCCTATAACTGTATCGACCGCCACCTGAAGACGCATGGCGAACAGACCGCCATCATCTGGGAAGGCGACAACCCCTATATCGACAAGAAGATCACCTATAACGAGCTCTACGAGCATGTTTGCCGTATGGCGAACGTCTTGAAGAAGCACGGCGTCAAGAAGGGTGATCGAGTCACCATCTACATGCCGATGATTCCGGAAGCGGCCTATGCGATGCTCGCCTGCGCCCGCATCGGTGCCATCCATTCGGTGGTCTTTGGCGGCTTCTCGCCGGAAGCGCTGGCCGGCCGTATCGTCGACTGCGAATCAACCTTCGTGATCACCTGCGATGAAGGCGTGCGCGGCGGCAAGCCGGTACCGCTCAAGGAAAACACCGACATCGCGATCGACATCGCCGCGAAGCAGTATGTCATCGTCAACAAGGTGCTCGTCGTGCGCCGCACCGGCGGCAAAATCGGCTGGGCGCCGGGCCGCGACATCTGGCATCACCAGGAAGTGCACACGGTCAAGGCAGACTGCCCGCCGGTCAAGATGAAGGCGGAGGATCCGCTGTTCATCCTCTACACCTCCGGTTCGACGGGCAAGCCGAAGGGCGTCATGCACACGACGGGCGGTTATCTCGTCTATGCCTCGATGACGCATGAATATGTCTTCGATTATCAAGATGGGGACGTTTACTGGTGCACGGCCGATGTCGGCTGGGTGACTGGGCATTCTTACATTGTCTACGGGCCGCTTGCGAACTGTGCCACAACACTGATGTTCGAGGGCATTCCGACCTTCCCGGACCAGGGCCGCTTCTGGGAAGTGATCGAGAAGCACAAGGTCAACATCTTCTATACCGCACCGACCGCCATCCGCTCGCTGATGGGTGCGGGTGACGATTTCGTCAAGCGTTCGGATCGCTCGTCGCTGCGCCTTCTCGGCTCGGTCGGCGAGCCGATCAATCCGGAAGCCTGGGAATGGTATTACAACGTCGTCGGCGAGCAGAAATCGCCTGTAGTCGATACCTGGTGGCAGACCGAAACCGGTGGGATCATGATCACGCCGTTGCCGGGTGCGACGGCACTGAAGCCTGGTTCGGCGACCATGCCATTCTTCGGAATCAAGCCAGAGCTTGTCGATAATGAAGGCAATGTGCTGGAGGGTGCGACCGACGGCAATCTCTGCATCACCGACAGCTGGCCGGGTCAGGCACGCTCTGTCTATGGCGACCACGACCGTTATGTGCAGACCTACTTCTCCACGTATAAGGGCAAGTATTTCACAGGTGACGGCTGCCGCCGGGACGAAGACGGCTATTACTGGATCACGGGTCGCGTCGATGACGTCCTGAACGTGTCCGGTCACCGTCTGGGAACGGCGGAAGTCGAATCGGCGCTGGTCTCGCACCATCTCGTTTCCGAAGCGGCTGTCGTCGGCTATCCGCACACTATCAAGGGCCAAGGCATCTATTGCTATGTCACCTTGATGTCGGGTCACGAGGGCAATGATGCGCTCAGAGCCGATTTGGTGAAGCATGTGCGGACGGAAATCGGGCCGATCGCTACGCCGGACAAGATCCAGTTCGCACCCGGCCTGCCGAAGACCCGCTCGGGCAAGATCATGCGCCGCATCTTGCGCAAGATCGCCGAGGACGATTTTGGCGCGCTTGGCGATACCTCGACGCTGGCCGATCCGGCTGTCGTCGACGATCTGATCGCCAATCGCCAGAACAAGAGCGCCTGACAAAAAAGACCACCGGGAGCTTCCTCAAGCTCCCGGTGGTCTCAACATCCGATCACACGGCGGATTTCATTGACCTGCTCCACTGACGAGCAGACGTTCTCACAGGGTATACCGTCATTGTCGCCATCGGCGCGTCGATACCCGTTGCACCACAGGATGACCGCTTCCTCGCAACTTGAGACCTGCTTGCAGGATCGCGCTGCCAGTTCAATTGCGCTTGTCTGTGCATGCGCGCTGGATCCTGCCTGCGCCAAAAGAAGCAAAACCAGAAAAAATGCGGGTCTGAACAAAAAAGCCTGACGAATCGACATGCTTTGCATCAAGCAGCAACTGGCGGCAGCTGTCTACAAATCCCCTACAATCCGCGGGGGCAAACTCTCTTGGCCTTTTGCTTTCCCGCATATGGTTCGGCCAAACCAGCGGCCAGAAGTCGGTCCGCCGGGCGACTGCCGTCTGCCAGAGTGAGATCTGCAACGACGCGTCCGAAATACTTATCGCCAGAGATTGCGGTTAGCTGAACCGTCACACGGCCATTTACCAGGCTTGTCAGTTCGCTTTTTGCCTTGAGCGCCGCCTCGCGGAAGGCGGCGCATTTCGACTTCAGCTCAGGCGCATCGATGCCGCGCAGGCGCACATAGGTGCTGACCTTGTGATCTGGCCAAGGCATGGCCTCGACGAGAACCGTGTCGCCATCGATGACCTTGACCACTTCGGCCGCGACTGGCCCGTCAATCTGGCGGCTCGCTGCACTTAACGGCGCGACGGACACCAGCATCAGGAAGATTGTCATAAATGGGAGTGCTGATCGGAACATAATAGGAACATATTCCGATATCGGGCGCGATTCAATGGGTAATAATTCCTCAGAAGTCGATTGCGCGACCCTTGATTTCCCAATCGCCAAAACGGGCGGGATCAGCGCCGCCTCGGCCTCCAATTTCTGGCGGCATCTGCTGCGCTGCTTCGCGCTGGCGCCTTTCCTCTGCTTCGGCCAGTGCCCGTTTCGCGGCCGGGCTCAATTCACGCGGCAGCTCCACGTCGACTTCGGCTTCACGATCTTCTGACATCACATCGTCCTTTGCTGAGACGGCATTTCATGCGCAAACATTGAAATTGGGTTGCGCACTTTTTAAATCAACAGACGAAAACGGCAAGAACATTGCCATCCGCTGCTTTTAGAGGACCACGACATGAATACCATGCGGACTGCCATGCTGCTCGCCTTCATGACTGCCCTCTTCATGGGCGTCGGCTTCCTGATCGGTGGCAGGGGCGGCATGATGATCGCCTTCGTCATCGCCGCGGGCATGAACTTCTTCTCCTACTGGAATTCCGACAAGATGGTGCTTCGGGCCTATCGGGCCCAGGAAGTCGACGAGCGGGCGGCTCCCGAATTCTACATCATGGTGCGGGATTTGGCGCGCAATGCGGGTCTGCCGATGCCGAAGGTCTATGTCTTCGACAACCCGCAGCCGAATGCCTTTGCGACTGGTCGCAATCCTCAGAACGCCGCCGTTGCTGCGTCGACGGGACTGCTGCAGCGGCTCAGCCCGGAAGAGGTCGCAGGCGTCATGGCCCATGAGCTTGCCCATATCGAGAACCGCGACACGCTGACGATGACGATCACGGCAACGCTCGCTGGTGCGATCTCGATGCTGTCGAATTTCGCCTTCCTGTTTTCCAGCGGGCGTGACGATCGCAACAATCCGCTCGGCTTTGTCGGTGTCCTTATCGCCATGATCGTTGCTCCCCTGGCTGCCATGCTGGTCCAGATGGCAATCAGTCGGACGCGCGAATATGCGGCCGACCGCCGCGGGGCAGAGATCTGCGGTCAGCCGCGCTGGCTCGCATCGGCCCTGCAGAAGATCGCCGGCGACGCGTCTCACATTGAGAATGTGGACGCGGAGCGCAATCCGGCAACAGCTCACATGTTCATCATCAATCCCTTGAACGGTCAGCGGATGGACAATCTCTTTTCGACCCATCCCAACACGCGCAATCGTATCGAAGCGCTATTGGCCATGAGCGATATCGGTCCTAAGGGATCGACGCCGCCGGAGGCCCCTGTTAAGGCATCGCGCACAGCGCGTTCTGTTCCGACCACCGGTTGGGGACGCGGCAAAGCCGAACCACCCAAGGGACCATGGTCTTGAACGACACATCGACGGGTAAACCGAAAAGCAAGCACAACGGCAGCAGGAAGCATGGAGATCGCGCCTCTCGGCAGCCCTTGAAGCCGGGGCTCGAAGCCCGAATTGCCGCAAGCCGAATTCTGGCAGCGGTGATCGATCGGAAGACGTCGCTCGACGGCATGCTGGATACAGAGCATGGCAATCCCGCATTCCTGCCACTGAACGATGCCGATCGCAGCCTCGTGAAGGCGATCCTTCAGAGCGCTCTGCGCCATCTGCCGCGGATCGAGGCGATTATCGGAGAATTGCTCGACACTCCGCTGCCGGACGGTGCCCGCTCCCTGCATCACCTTCTGATCGTGGCTGCGGCGCAGATGCTCTATCTTGATGTGCCCGATCATTCGGCTGTTGACCTTGCCGTGGAGCAGGCCAATGGCGATCCCAGAAGTCGCCGTTTCTCCAAGCTGGTCAATGCCATCCTGCGCCGCATCGGGCGTGAAAAGGCAGAGCTTCTCGCTGCCGTGGATGATCTTCCCTGCATGCCGGATTGGTTCATGGCGCGCCTGACGGAAGTCTATGGCGAGCAACAGGCGCTTGCGATCGCTGCATCCCAGCTGGAGCCCCCGACGATCGATTTGACCGTGAAGTCGGATGCGGCTGGCTGGGCGACGCGGCTTGGCGGACAGGTCTTGCCGACCGGCAGTGTGCGTCTCGAGCGGTTTCGTGGGTCTGTGACCGCGCTCGAAGGTTTCGATGATGGTGCGTGGTGGGTGCAGGATGCCGCAGCCGCGATCCCTGCAAAGCTGTTCGGTGATCTCACGGGAAAGCGGGTTGCCGATCTTTGCGCCGCACCCGGCGGCAAGACGGCACAGCTGGTGCTCGCCGGCGGTGATGTCCTGGCTGTCGAGCAATCGAAGTCTCGTCTGAAGCGTCTGGAGTCCAATCTTCAGCGCCTCGGACTTTCGGTCGAAATCCGCTGTGCGAACCTGCTCGACCTCAATGCGACAGAGACGTCCGATGCGATCCTGCTCGATACACCCTGTTCATCGACCGGTACGACACGTCGCCACCCGGATGTTCTCTGGACAAAGAATGCGGCGGATATCGCCAAGCTTGCCGAACTGCAGGAGAAGTTGCTGCGTCATGCCGTGACACTCTTGAAATCGGGTGGCCGTCTGGTCTTCTCCAACTGCTCCATCGATCCTTCCGAAGGCGAAGAGATTGTTGCCCGAGTGTTGGCGGAGGTCCCCGGTCTGCAACTGCAGCCGATCGACCCGGCAGACTGGCCCGGGCTGGAAGCAGCCATCACCGCCAAGGGTGAATTCAGGACCACGCCCGACATGCTTCGAGAAATTGGCGGGCTTGACGGCTTCTACGCCGCGGTCATTGCTAAAATTTAACTAATATCTCAATAAACCTGTTGGGAAGTCTGCGTGAACGTGGACCGTCGCTCCGCATGGCCGGGGCGCGGCTATATGACTTGTCATTTCGTGCCCACGTCAGGAGCCCGAAGGCCTTATCCCTTCGAACTCCTTGGGCTCGGACAACCGGAATGGCTGGATCATCATGATCTGGTGACAGGAACCATTATGCGAATCAATGATCGCGTCCGACTGATCTCGCTCCACGTCGCCGAATCCTGGCGGCGTATGCGGCAGGCGGCTGCCATCGTGATGCCTTCTGCCGTGCAGCGGGGAGCTTTCCGCCTCAATCGAGTCGTCGTAGCGCCGACCGATCTCAGGGCGATCGACTCGTTTGTGGCGGATGAGATCTTCAACGGGCGCTTTCCACTTGCCGGACGCGTTCTCGATACCGAGGGGCAATCTCCCTTCGAACTGGAGTTGCCGTCCGTCCAGTTTGCACGCCGCCTGCACGGCTTCGGCTGGCTGCGCCATATTCGCGCCGACAAGACGGCACCCGCCTGCGAGAATGCCCGATGGATCACGGACCAATGGATCACCCTTCATGGCGGCCGCAGCAAGGGCGTCGCCTGGGACAGTGAGGTCGTGTCCCGGCGGATCATCAGCTGGCTTTCGCATTCACCGATCGTGCTGCACGAAGCCGACGCTGGCTTTTATCGCCGGTTCACGTCGTCTCTTGGGCAGCAGGTGCGCCACCTTCAGCGCCGCGCCGATTCAATGCCCGAGGGTCTCCCGCGCCTGAAGGCCCGCATTGCCATCGCCATGGCGTCGATCGCGGCCGAGGCGCGCCCTGCTGCCGTTCGTCGCGCGGGGCGATTGCTTGACCGGGAGCTCGAGCGGCAGGTTCTGGCAGATGGCAGCCATGTCTCTCGCAATCCGCAGGCCTCTGTCGATCTGCTATTCGATCTTCTGCCGCTGCGCCAAAGCTACATCAATCTCGGTCACGAGGTTCCCGCCAAGCTCATTCCGGTCATCGACCGGATGTACCCGGCCGTGCGCTTCTTCCGTCACAGCAGCGGCGACCTCGCCCTCTTCAATGGCGCCAGTTCGTCGCTCGCCACCGATCTCATGAGTGTCCTCCGATATGACGAAACGGCGGGACAGCCCTTCAAGGCCCTGCCGCATGGCGGCTATCATCGGCTTTCCGGGGGCGACACCACGATCCTGGTCGACACCGGCAAACCCCTCTCGGCGCGGCTATCGAGCACGGCGCATGCCGGTTGTCTCTCGTTCGAACTGTCTTCGGGACGGAACCGCTTCCTGATCAACAGCGGGTCACCGCGCTTCGCAGGGGAACGCCTCCGTCAACTTGCCCGTGCCACGGCAGCCCATAGCACCGTGTGCATCGGTGACGTTTCCTCGGCGCGGATCGCGCAGTCGTCCCGCCTCGGCAAGATCATGCTATCGGGTCCCTCCAAAATCGAGGTCGAACGACAGACCGGTCCCGATGGCAGTGACCGACTGTCCGCACGGCACGACGGCTATGTGAAGCGCTTCGGTGTCTTGCACGAGCGCGAGATCCGCATCAACGAGCAGGGTACCAAGATCGCCGGGCGGGATCGCCTGTTGTTGCCGGACGGGTTACCGACACCCAATCTGCCGGGTGCAGAGGTTATCGCGCGTTTCCATGTGCATCCGACAATCACGGTGGAACGTTCCGACGACCGGAAGATACGGCTCGTGGCTCCTGATGGTGAGAGCTGGTCCTTCTCCATCCCGGTCGGCGAAATCGCCGTTGGAGAAGACGTCTTCTTCGCCGATGTTTCGGGCATCCGCCCGTCGCAGCAGCTGGAGATCGTCTTCGAGGGGCCGGAAATACGCTGGTTTCTCGCGCATCATGCCTGATCGCAGGCATCTGGCGGTTTCCTCACAGGTGAAGCTGTGCTAGGCGGCGGCATCGCGCCCGCTGCCGCATTTCCGGGCGCCCGCCAGCTCGGAGTGAACCATGGCCGTCGTTTCCAAGAAGATCCCCGCCCCTGACCTCGTGCGCGTGCGTACCGCACTTCTCTCGGTGTCCGACAAGACCGGTATCGTCGAATTCGCCCAGGCGCTGCACCAGCGCGGCGTGCGTCTTCTGTCGACTGGCGGCACCCACAAGGCTCTTGCTGCGGCCGGCTTGCCGGTCATCGACGTCTCCGAGATCACCGGCTTTCCCGAGATCATGGATGGCCGCGTCAAGACGCTCCATCCGCTGGTCCATGGCGGTCTGCTGTCGATCCGGGACGATGCAGAGCATGTCGAGGCGATGAAGGCGCACGGCATCGAGGCCATCGATCTTTCCGTGATCAATCTCTATCCGTTCGAACAGGTTCGTGCCGCCGGCGGCGACTATCCGACCACCGTCGAAAACATCGACATCGGTGGACCCGCCATGATCCGCGCTTCGGCGAAGAACCACGCCTATGTCACCGTCGTCACCGATGCGGCCGACTATGCCGAGGTGATTGCCGCGCTCTCCGAAAATGACGGCCAGACGACCTATGCGCTGCGTCAGCGCCTGGCGGCCAAAGCCTATGCCCGTACCGCCGCCTATGACGCGGCAATTTCCAACTGGTTTGCCGAGGCACTCGAGATCGACATGCCCGCCTACCGGACCGTCGGGGGCGTGTTGAAGGAAAAGATGCGCTACGGCGAGAACCCGCATCAGAGCGCGGGCTTCTATGTGACTGGCGACAACCGTCCGGGTGTTGCGACCGCGACGCTGCTGCAGGGCAAACAGCTTTCCTACAACAACATCAACGATACGGACGCGGCGTTCGAACTGGTTGCCGAGTTTCCGCCGGAAAACGGCCCGGCCTGCGCAATCATCAAGCATGCAAATCCTTGTGGCGTCGCCACAGGCTCGAGCCTCGTCGAGGCCTACAAGCGGGCACTGGCCTGTGACAGCACCTCAGCGTTCGGCGGCATCATCGCGCTCAACCAGATCCTCGATGCCGAGACCGCGCAGGAAATCGTCAAGCTCTTCACCGAAGTGATCATTGCCCCTGAAGTCACCGACGAGGCCAAGGCGATCATCGCCGCCAAGCCGAACCTGCGCTTGCTGACCACGGGCGCCCTGCCCGATCCGCGTGCCCGCGGCGTCATGGCCAAGACGGTCTCCGGTGGTCTGCTTGTCCAGAGCCGTGACAACGTCATGGTCGAGGATCTCGACCTCAAGGTGGTGACCAAGCGCGCGCCGACCGCGACCGAGCTCGAGGATATGAAGTTCGCCTTCAAGATCGCCAAGCACGTGAAGTCGAATGCCGTCATCTATGCCAAGGACGGCCAGACGGCCGGCATCGGCGCCGGCCAGATGAGCCGAGTCGATTCCGCCCGCATTGCAGCGCTGAAGGCCGAAGACGCCGCCAAGGCGCTCGGCCTGGCGGCGCCGCTGACCAAGGGCTCAGCGGTTGCCTCCGAGGCCTTCTATCCCTTCGCGGACGGTCTTCTGGCCGCGATCGCTGCGGGTGCCACGGCTGTCATCCAGCCGGGTGGATCTATGCGCGACGAAGAAGTGATTGCAGCTGCCGACGAACATGGCGTGGCAATGGTCTTTACCGGCGTCCGTCACTTCCGCCACTGAGGAAGCCCGATCGCAGAGAAACTGAATGGCCGGTGGAGCGATCCAGCGGCCATTTTTATAGGGCTTTACCGTCGTCCGTTGCCGGGTAATTCGTCCTCAAGAGAAGGACGAGGCCGCCAATCAGAAACACTAGCAGTGTGGCCATGCCGGCGCGCGGCGAGCCCGACCATGCGGTGACCACTGAAAAGGACAGCGTCGCGAGAAAGCTCGTCGCGCGGCCTGACAGGGAGTAGATGCCGAAATAACGGCCGGCTTCGTGCAGTTCGACGCTGCGGGCGAGATAGGAGCGCGAGGAGGCCTGGACGGGGCCGAAGGACATACCAATCAACAGGCCGTAGAGGACATAAGCCTTTTCGGCGGGGGTGGCGAACAGTCCGTCGGTGCCTGTGATGGGCAGGCTCACCAGCCCGAAGAGAGTGAAGTCGACGCCGGTAGAGATGATCCCGAAGGTGGCAACGATCAGCAATCCCAGGCTCACCATGACCACCACCTTGGACCCGAGTGCCCTATCCACGCGACCGGCCACGAGGCAGCCGAAGATCGCGACGATATTGAGAATGATCCCGTAGATGCCGATTTCCATCGTCGACCAGCCGAACATGGCGGCAGCGAAGACACCGCCCAGCACGAGAAGTCCATTGACGCCGTCCTGATAGATCATCCGGGCAATCAGGAAACGCAAGATGTTGCTGCGATGGCGGAGTTCGCCAAGTGTCGAGCGGATCTCGCGAAGACCCGACCGGACGGCCGCGCCTAGAGCTTTGCCCTTCGCTGCGTCCGGGGTGAACAAGAACATCGGCAAGATGAAGATCAGATACCAGACCGCGGAAATCGGGCCCGTGATGCGCGCATCTTCGCCGGTTGCCGGATCAAGACCGAACAGGGGATCGAGCCCGATCAGCGTCTTTCCGGTCGTCGGGTTGCCGGCAAGGAAGAGCACCACGAAGATCAGCACGATCATGCCGCCCATATAGCCCATGCCCCAGGCAATGTTGGACACGCGCCCGACATCCTGCTGGCTGACGAGGCGCGGCATCATGGAATCGTTGAAGACGATGGAAAATTCCGCGGCGATGCTGGCGAGGATCATCAGCAGCATCACGAAGGCGACAGGCGATCCCGGAGCGGCTGTCCAGAGAAGGGCGAGGCAGGCGATCTTGATCAGCGCGAAAAAGGCGATCCAGGGCTTCCTGGATCCGGACTCGTCGGCGATTGAACCGAGGATGGGTGCGAGGATGGCAATGATGACGCCTGAAATTGTCGCCGCATTGCTCCAGGCCGTCTGGGCGCTCACCGGATCATCGGTCATCCGCGAGACGAAGTAGGGACCGAAAATGAAGGTCGTGACCACGGTGAAGAAGGGCTGTGCTGCCCAGTCAAAAAACATCCAGCCACGAACACCCCTGTCGATGGTGCCGTGGCTGGTCTTCATGTCTGTACGTGTCGTCACGCGCACCCCCGGAGCCTCTAAAGCCCCGGGACAGTGTCACCTCACGTGGTCCTGTGCAAGATCACCCAGAAGCCCGGCGGCGACAGCGAGCTTGGAAATGCTCGGTTCGCCGCTGTCGACGATCGACGACAGTTCTTTGCCGATCCGCTCGACGCGGTTTCTGTCCGTCGCAATCCACGCCTGAACCGGTTGCGGCTCCTTGCCGTGGCTCGTCAGCGCCACACAGACGATCTGTCTGCGCGCCTGACCGATTCGGTCGAGGCTGCGTGTCAGCGCCAGGCTGTCGTAGTGGTCGGCCGTCTGGATCCGTCCCGCATTCTCGATGATCCGGCCGATGCGGAAGGCTTCGGAGACTGCGAAGAAGCCGCGCATGGCGCCGGCGAAATCGGTGCCGGTGCGTTCGGCAATCTGCAGGATCTCGGGCAGCAGCTGCATCGTCTGCAGATTGACGACCTCGGATGCCAATGCTTCCGGTGCGCCGGCTTCGATCAGGGCAGCGATCTGGTCGTCGAAGTGCTGACGAAGGGCGGTCGGAACCGTCTTCTTGAACACGGGAGACGCCGAAGCGACCGCGGCCTTCAACTGCGCCACGGCATCGCCGATCGAACCCTTCACGTAGCCGGTGTCGATCAGCAGCCGGGTCATGGCCGCATAGATCTCGGAGATGATCGCATAGAGCCGGTTCTGGGTCTGCCCCGGGATGCGGGCGTCCAGGGCGTCGATCTTGTCCCAGAGCGGCGTCAGACCGAGCGCCTCGCGGGTGACCAGTGCTGCCTTGACGACGGTGTCCGGCGAGCTCCCCGTCGCGTCGCAGACCGAAACGACAAAGCCGGGGCCGCCACGATTGATGGCGTGGTTGGCGAGAACCGTCGCGATAATTTCACGGCGGAGGCGATGACCGGCGATGTCGCTCGCAAAGCTGTCGCGCATGGCGGCCGGGAAGTAGTTGAACAGAGTCGCCTCGCAATAGCTGTCGTCCGGAAGGTCCGAGTCAATCAGCTGATCGAAGAGCACGATCTTCGCATAAGAGAGCAGCACGCCGATTTCCGGTCGCGTCAGCGCCTTGCCCGAGACATAGCGCTCCGCAACAGCGGAGGAATCCGGAAGTGTCTCGACCTTGCGGTTGAGGCGCCCCATGCCCTCGAGATAATCCATGAGCCGGCTCAGCTCTTCGCGATTGCCGGCACCCTTGGCTTCAGTGAGCGAGATCGACAGCGACTGGAGGTAGTTGTTGCGCAGAACGAGATCTGCCACTTCGTCCGTCATCTCGGCGAGCAGCACATTGCGTTTCTCCCGCGGCAGACGCCCCTCCAGCATGGCCGGGCTCAAGGCGATCTTGATGTTGACCTCGACGTCCGAGGAATTCACCCCGGCCGAGTTGTCGATCGCATCGGAGTTGCAGCGGCCACCGTTTAAGGCGTAGGCGATGCGGCCCTTCTGGGTCACGCCCAGATTGGCGCCTTCGCCGATGACCTTGGCGCGGACATCGGCTGCGTTGACGCGGATTGCATCATTGGCGCGGTCACCGACTTCGGCATCGGTCTCGGCTGCTGCCTTGATGTATGTGCCAATACCGCCGAACCACAGGAGATCCACCGGCGCCTTGAGGATTGCCGTCATGATATCCATCGGCGTGGCGGTGGTCGTTTCAAGACCGATGGCCGCAGCCGCTTCCGGGGTGAGTTTGACGGATTTCTCGGCACGAGAAATGATCATCGCGCCAGCCGACAGCGTCGAGCGGTCATAGTCCTGCCAGCTGGAACGCGGCAGATCAAACATGCGCTTGCGCTCGGCAAACGAGGTGGCCGGATCCGGGTTGGGATCGATGAAGATGTCGCGATGGTCGAAAGCTGCAATCAGCCTGATCTTTTCCGAGAGCAGCATGCCGTTGCCGAAGACGTCGCCCGACATGTCACCGACGCCCGCCACAGTGAACGGCGTCGTCTGGATATCGGTATCGATTTCCCGGAAGTGGCGCTTGACCGTTTCCCAGGCGCCGCGGGCGGTGATGCCCATCTTCTTGTGGTCGTATCCAGCAGAGCCACCAGAGGCAAAGGCATCGTCGAGCCAGAAGCCCGCTTCCTGGGCCAGCCCGTTCGCGGTGTCCGAGAAGGTCGCCGTGCCCTTGTCGGCGGCAACAACGAAATAGGGATCGTCGCCATCCGGCCGGAGGGTGTTCGCTGGCGGGACGATCTCACCGGCAACGATGTTGTCGGTGATCGACAGGAGGGTGCGGATGTAGGTTTTGTAGGCTTCCGTACCGGCGGCGAACCAGGCTTCGCGGTTGGTCGCAGGCGGGAGCTGCTTGGGGAAGAAGCCGCCCTTCGCACCGACCGGCACGATTACGGCATTCTTGACCTGCTGCGCCTTGACGAGACCGAGCACTTCCGTGCGGTAGTCCTGCGCGCGATCCGACCAGCGCAGACCGCCTCGGGCCACCTTGCCGAAGCGCAGATGAACGCCTTCGACCTCGACGCCGTAGACGAAGATCTCGCGGAACGGACGGGGTTCGGGCAGGCCGTCCAGCTTGTGCGGATCGAACTTGAAGGCGAGCATCGGGCGATCGCTCTGTTGATAGCCCTTCTGGTAGAAATTGGTTCTGAGTGTCGCCTCGATCGCATTGATGTAGCGACGCACGATCCGGTCCTCATCAAGGATCTTGACGTCGTTCAGCTTGCTTTCCAGCGCGTCAAGCAGTTCAGCGTGGCGGCTCTTGCGGTTCTTCTCTGCCAGCGAGACATCGAAGCGGTTCTTGAAGAGGGCCACCAGGTCGGCCGCGATGGCCGGGTGTTTGGTCAGCGTTTCCGCCATGTAGGTCAGTGAATAGACCGCACCTGCCTGGCGAAGATAGGCGGCATAGGCCCTCAGTACAGATGCCCCGCGGACAGTGACGCCTGCTGCGAGGATCAGGCGGTTGAATGCGTCGTTGTCGACGGCGCCCGTAAAGGCGGCAAGAAAGGCTTCTTCCACCGGTGTCGCATGCTGCTTGATGTCGAAGTTCACCCCATCTGGGACCTGCAGTTCCATGTCGTGGAGAACGATGACACGCTGCTCTTCGTCGGAGCGACCGATGCCGATGTCGAACGTGCGTTCGCTGATCACCCGGAATCCGAGGTTTTCGAGCAGAGGCACACGACGCGACAGGGGAAGATGATCACTCACATGGAAGATCTTGAGATAGAGAAGTGGGCCGCGCTCGTCCGTCACCTGGTGGAATTCGAGCGATAGCGGGGCGCCTGCGATGCAGGCGTTGATGTGCCTGAGATCGCTGACCGCCTCTTCCGGGGTAAAGGCTTCCTCGAATGCCTGACCCACTTCGAGCGTCGGAGCACCTTTGCCGGCAAGGGCCGCGAACCGATCCGACCAGCGAGCCGTGATCTGGCGCACCGCCTCTTCAAGCGCCGCCTGAGGGATCTGAGGTGTCGCTCCCTCGCGTCGGCCGATGATGATATGCACGCGGGCCACGCCGCCTTCAGGGAAGGCCGGATAGAAGGCTGAAACATGCCCGTTGTAGACGGACTGGAAATAGAGGCCGATCTTCTCGCGAACCATCGAATTGTAGTCTTCGCGGGGCACGTAAACGATCAGCGAGACGAAACGATCGAAATGGTCGATGCGGGGCAAGACGCGAACGCGCGGGCGCTCCGAGAGATCGTTGATCTGTTCGCAGAATTTCGCCAGCAGGTCCGGTGTGATCTGGAAGAGATCGTCGCGGGGATAGTTTTCCAGCGTGTTCTGCAGCATCCGGCCGGAATGGCTGCGGGGGTCGAAGTCGAAGTGGGAGACGACCTTCTCGACCTTGGCGCGCAAAAGGGGGATCTGATTGACCGAGCGCGTATAGGCAGTGGCTGTAAACAGGCCGACGATGCGGAGCTCGCCCGCGACCTTGCCGTTCGGACCAAAGCGTTTGATGCCAATATAATCCATGTAGGCGCGGCGGTGGACGACGGATTTGACATTCGCCTTGGTGACGATGAGGTAGTCGGGACCTTGCAGGAAGGCCAGGATCTCGGGGGTGGTCGTGACCTGGTGCTGCCCCTGGCGAAGCACGCGAACATCAGGGTCCGAGAGAATGCCGAGGCCGCTGCCCTTCTCGCGCTCAACGGTCGCTTCCGCTCCATCGCCTGAATAGGTGTATTCGCGCATGCCCAGGAAGGTGAAATTGTTGTTGCGCAACCACTCGAGGAACGCGACCGCTTCGTCGCGCTCAGCTTCGGTCCGTCCGGCAGACAGATCGCGAAGCTCCGAAAGCGCTGTTTCCAGCAAATTCAGCATCGGCTTCCAGTCGGTCGCCGCCATCTTGACCTGCGCCAGCACGTTCTGGAGCCGCCCTATCAGATCGGCGGACTGCTCCGCTGAGAGCGGCGCAAGATGAAGTTGAATATAGCTGACCTTGATCGCGCCTTCCGGATCGGAGTCCGGGTTCGACAGTGAGATGTCACCGCGCGGTGTTACGGCAAGGATAGGATGAACCGCCATATAGATGTCGCGATAGTGGCTGGTCACCTCGCCCATCAGCGAATCGTAGAGGAAGGACTTGTTGTGGTCGACAATGGAGAGAACGCTGACTGGAATGCCGTTCGGGCTCACTCCCTCGATGGTATCGATGCTGATATGGGGCGTCGTGCGATCCCAAGCCGCAATGTCATTTGCGGCTCTCGAAGCCGATCGTGCCAGCATCGACGCATCGTAGCGATCGAGGTCGTCGTTGCTTGCTCTTCCGAATATGACTTTCAGCGACACATGGGCATCGCCCGTTTCTCGCGCCATCTGCTCCGCATTTTCCAGCAATTCGTCCCGCTTGCTGAACCCGGTCCTGCCCATGTACCCCTCCGTAAATCGCGCCATTGCGCGTAATCTTCACGCAAATGGCTTGCAAAAGTATGTATGGAACAGAAATAGGAAAAAATCAGGCGAAAATATGCGGTCAAATTCGTAAAACTCAGGAAATTTTTGTACCAGATGGTGTTTTTCCAGTTCGATTGCTGGGCGATAAGGTGAATCACACAAAATGCGCGAAATAAACAAGGGTGCAGTTATCGTCATCTCAAGCCATGTTGTCCGTGGATCTGTGGGCAACAGAGCTGCCGTGTTCGCCCTAGAGGCCCTCGGTCGGCCGATCTGGGCACTTCCGACAATCGTGCTTCCCTGGCATCCGGGACATGGTCCGGCGACACGGCTGCGATTTCCCGATGACGACTTCGACAGCGCAATTGATGACCTGATCCGGGCGCCCTGGCTCGGAGAGGTTTCCGCAATCTTGTCCGGATACTTCGGCAGCGCCCGCCAGCCAGCCGCTATCGCTCGTCTCGTTGAGGCTGCCAAACAGAAAAATCCGGATCTGCTCTATGTTTGCGACCCCGTAATCGGCGATCTCGGAGGGCTTTACGTTCCAGTCGAAACTGCAACGGCCATTCGAGAACAGCTTATTCCGCTTGCCGATCTTGCGACACCCAATCGCTACGAACTGCAGTGGCTGGCAGGGCGCGAACTGCCAAGCAACCAGGCCATCATTGAAGCGGCAGGCGATCTCGGACCGAAACGCATGCTTGTCACCTCCGCAGTGCCAATGATGGCGAAGGGGACGGGAAACCTCCTGCTGAGTGGCCGATCGGCTCTGCTTGCCGAACACCGGCTTATCGACAATCCGCCAAACGGGTTGGGCGATCTTCTCGCCGCCGTCTTTCTGGCACGTCTTCTCGAAGGCCTGGACGAAGAAAAGGCGCTGCAATTGGCGACGGCCAGTGTCTTCGAAATTCTGATGCAAACTGCCAAGCGCTGCGGTGACGAGCTTACTCTGGAGAGTGACGCCACCAGCCTTTCGACGCCCATGGCCATGGTACAGATGCGCCGCCTGCTGCATCCGGCCCCGCGTAAGCCCAGCACCCGGCCCTGATTTCCCAGGCAATTCTGTGGCTGCAATCAGTTGCCAGCGCCGTTCACGCGCTGTAATCGGTAGCGATGAGCCAATTTCCCTCCGCACTTCTCAACGGCTATCGCAACTTCATGAGCGGCCGGTATCACGATCAGCGTGATCGCTACCGGGCGCTCGCCGAGCAGGGGCAAAAGCCCAATACGCTGGTGATTGCGTGCTGCGATTCCCGGGCAGCGCCCGAGGTGATCTTCGATTCCATTCCGGGCGAGCTCTTTGTCGTCCGCAATGTCGCCAATATGGTGCCGCCCTACGAACCGGACGGCCAGTATCACTCGACCTCGGCCGCCCTTGAATTCGCCGTTCAGGCGCTGCGTGTGCAGGACATTATCGTGATGGGCCATGGGCGATGCGGCGGTATTCGTGCAGCCCTTGACCCGAACGCAGAGCCACTATCGCCGGGCGATTTCATCGGCAAATGGATGAACCTCGTCGCGCCCGCTGCCGAGCAGATCCAGGGTAATTCGACCATGACCCCAGCCGAGCGCCAGACGGCGCTTGAGCGCATCTCCATCCGCAATTCGATTGCCAATCTGCGGACATTCCCGTGTGTGAAGATCCTCGAGGAGCGCGGCAAACTGCGCATCCACGGTGCCTGGTTCGACATCAGCAATGGGGAATTGTGGGTCATGGACCCGAAGACCAAGGACTTCGAGCGGCTCGGAGCAGAGCCGAACAACTGATCAGCCGGTCAGGCGCTTGCATCACCTGAAATGCGAAACGGCGGCCCGTGGCCGCCGTTTGCTTGTCGATTATTCGGCGTCGATCCGCGCGCCGATATAGGCAATTGCCTGCTGGTAGACGCCTGCGGCATTCCAGCCCTGGATGGCGGCGTAATTCGGCTCACCCTGCTGATAGCCGGCGCCTGGCTGCCAGCCATGGCCGCGCAAAAAGTTTGCGGTCGATGCGAGAGCGTCGGCGCGCGAACGGACCATGTCGATATGGCCATCGCCGTCACCGTCGACACCGAAGCGAATGACGTTGCGCGGGAGAAACTGTGTCTGGCCGATTTCGCCGTGGGCTGCTCCCTTGGCGTTCACGTCGAGGTTGCCGGCCTGAACGAGTTCCAGCGCGGCGTAGAACTGGTCGGTGAAGAATGCGCTGCGGCGGCAATCGAAGGCGAGCGTGGCGACGGCCGAAAGGGTGTGCTCCTTGCCAAGGAAGGAGCCGAAGCCCGTCTCCATGCCCCAGATGGCGATCAGCGGGCCGGGGGGCACGCCATAGCGCTGCTCAAGTCGTGCGAAGAGCGCGGCGTTGTTTTTCTTCATCGTCTTGCCGCGGTTGATGATTGTCTGCCCGCCGCGCTTCTGCATGAACTGGTCGAAGGACAGCTTGAAGCTCTTCTGACCGCGGTCGGCACTGATCGTGCTGCGGCTATAGCTGACCGTAGAGAATACTCTGTCAAGCATGCGCGGGCTGAAGCCCTGGGCGGCAGCCTGCTGCTTGAAAGCGGCGCTCCAATCTTCAAAGCCAGCGGAGGTGTTGCTGCAAGCAGCGGCGGCGGCGTGTTGCGTGCCGGCGAACAGCGCGACGACGGAAACGAAAGCCGCCGACAAAGTGGATGTCAGTCGCATTGATGCCTCATAACAGACTGTGGAGGGGCGATTCGGCCGCACCATGCCAGTGAAAGATGACTCTGTCATCCGTCGTAAGCTAATGTAGGGCCACGAAGGTCTCAAATCGGATCACTTTCAGCTGAAAGCGCCGTGCGAGGCTTCCCGCGTTCGATCAGGAAGCCTCTGCTTTGATAAATCAAGCGGCCGTGCGGGGCTTGATCAAGCCGCGATTGACGAGCAACTCGGCAATCTGGATGGCGTTGAGGGCTGCACCCTTGCGCAGGTTGTCGGAGACGACCCACATATTAAGGCCGTTTTCCACCGTCGCATCTTCGCGGATACGCGAGATGTAGGTGGCGTCTTCGCCGGCGCATTCGACGGGCGTGATGTAGCCGCCGTTTTCATGCTTGTCGATGACAAGGCAACCCGGAGCATCGCGCAGGATGTCACGGGCCTGATCGGCTGTGATCTCGTTCTCGAACTCAATGTTGACGGACTCAGAATGGCCAATGAAGACCGGAACGCGCACGGCCGTGCAGGTCACCTTGATCTTCGGATCGAGCATCTTCTTCGTCTCGGCCAGAACCTTCCACTCTTCCTTCGTATAGCCGTCTTCCATGAAGCTATCGATATGGGGAATGACGTTGAAGGCGATGCGCTTGGTGAACTTCTTCGATTCCACCGGATCGGCGACAAACACGGCGCGGGTCTGCGTGAACAGTTCGTCCATGCCTTCCTTGCCGGCGCCGGAAACCGACTGGTAGGTCGATACGACGACGCGCTTGATCTTGGCCACGTCATGCAGCGGCTTCAGGGCCACGACGAGCTGGGCGGTCGAGCAGTTCGGATTGGCGATGATGTTGCGCTTCTTGAAATCGACAATGGCGTCCGGATTGACTTCCGGAACGATCAGCGGAACCTCGGCGTCGTAGCGCCAGGCCGAGGAGTTATCGATGACAACGCAGCCCTGTGCGCCGATCTTCGGCGACCACTTCTGCGAAATCGTGCCGCCGGCCGACATCAGGCAAATGTCCGTATCGGAGAAATCGTAGTTCTCGAGGTTGGAAACCTTCAGGACCTTGTCACCGAAGGAGACTTCCGTGCCCTGTGAACGCGCCGATGCGAGTGCCACGACTTCCGATGCCGGAAAACCGCGTTCGGAGAGGATGTTCAGCATTTCGCGCCCGACATTGCCGGTTGCGCCTACGACTGCAATCTTGAAACCCATGTCTATGCTCTCTTTCTGTCTCTCCGCGGATGGTGAGGGGGAAGTTCGCGAACAGACGCAACCTTCCTTGTCCCCGGCCGTGCCGGGGAGAGAGCGGTGGCCGAAGACGTCAGACGGTTTTCGTCGTCGTTTTGGCCTTGGTCGTGGATGCAAGAGAAAGGCATGCGCCACCGGCAGCAGACTGCTGCAGGAGGTGGAAGACCGCAAAGGGTTGCCCGAAAGCGTGCATGGACCGAATTCCTCTTCGCGGCGAGGAATTACAAGGTTTTCAGCACGAGTCAAGCCGACTGACCGCCAGCTCAGGCGAAAAGCGAAGGCCATCTCGGTGACGGCGATGTCACCATGACACGCCGGCGCTTGTCTCGCCTCTCCGCGCGTGGATAAAGAAGGAGATTGACCGGAGTAATTGCATGAATCTCGAAATTCGCGATCTGATCCCTGATGACCTTTCGCAGGTGACTGCGATCTACGCGGACGCTGTGGTCAATGGAACCGCGAGCTATGAGCTCGTTGCGCCGGATCTAGACGAAATGTCGGCGAGATTTGCCGCCCTCAAGGTCAAGGGCTATCCGTACCTCGCCGCCATCAACGAACAGGGATCGCTTGCCGGTTATGCCTATGCTTCGGCTTTTAGAACCCGACCCGCCTATCGTTGGCTCGTCGAAGATTCGATCTACATCGCACCCGCCGCCCGTGGCCGCGGTGTCGGCAAGGCCCTGCTGAGGGAATTGCTGATCCAGTGCGAGAAGCTGGGCTTTCGCCAGATGGTCGCCGTCATCGGCGGTGCGAGCGAGGCGTCCATGGCCGTGCACCGCAGTTGTGGCTTCGAGCCCGCCGGACGGCTGGTGGGTACCGGTTTCAAGCATGATCTGTGGCTCGACACCGTCTTCATGCAGAAAGCGCTTGGCGAGGGCAATTCGACCATGCCGGATCTGTCCAGCTATCCCGGCACGATGCCCTGATCGTCAGTCGAGGGCTTTCAGCGCCTTGTCGAAAACCTTGAGGACCTGGCGCAGATCGTGACCGCGCTTCAGGATCCGGCCATCCGTGGCCGCAACCGAAAAGGCACCTTGCTTGGCGGCGAGCTTCGGGTTCTTTTCGATCCGGTAGAGCGGATACTCACCTGACCGTTTGAAGACGGAAAAGACCGCGCGGTCCTTGAGGTGATCGATCGCATAGTCGCGCCATTCACCTTCCCCGACCATGCGGCCATAGATCCAGAGGATCGCGTCCAGTTCGCGGCGATGAAACGTGACGGGAAGAGGGTCGAGGGATTGTCTGTAGATGCCGAGATCGACTACGCCGGTGGCGCTCTTCTCGGCTCCCTCGTCTTCACGGCGCTGCCCTTCCGGCTGCTCTGTCATCAATGCTCCATGAGCTGCGATTCATGACGGCTGGGTGACAGTGTGCCTGACATGCCCGAAATTGCAAGCTTATCGGGGTCCCGCGACCATGGTCTCAGCGCCCCCTGCTGAGGAACCGACTGAGCAGCAGCTCACGCAGCCTTGCGGCGATCGGCGACAAACGTTTGCCGCTCAGGGTGATCAGATGATAGGGCGTCACTTCGATCGGCGTGTCGAGTTTCAGCGTTGTGAGGTCGCCGACGGGGGTCTGGCGACAGAGAAGATCGGCGACTTCACGCGACATCGGAGCGATCGCGTTGGACGAGGCGAGCATCGCGATCATGACCAGAAGAGATGTGGTGTTGACGATGTTGCGCGGAATGGGGGCGCCTTCCTCGATGAAGACATTCTCCACCGCCTGGCGCAGGGGGGTGCCGGGCGCCTGCATGACCCAGGGGAAATGCGCCATGTCGGAGATGTTCAGCCTGTCCACGTTGACCAGAGGATGGCTGCGGTGCACGACGATCTCCACCTCTTCCATGGTCGCGCCGTCGACATGGAACTGCCGGGCGTCGATGCCGGCCGGGATGCGCCCGAGAACGAAGTCGTACTGGCCGGACAGAAGATCGCGGATCATCTCGCCGCTCGGTGCAACGTCGACATGGATGTCGACGGTGGAGGCTTCAGCCTTCAACGCCCGGATGGCGGGCACGACGTAACCGACTGCGCCGCCGGTGACGGCGCCGATCCTGACCTTACCCGTCAAGCCGCGCTGAATGGCTTCGACCTCGCGGGCAGCTTCGCGCATTTCCTCCAGCACGTTCTGAGCCCGGCGGGCGAGTGCGCTGCCGACGGCCGTCGGCTCCATGCCTTTCGGTGTGCGGACGAAAATTGGTGACCCGACATAGCGTTCGATTTCGCCCAGCATGCGGGAAGCCGCAGGCTGCGTCAGCGCAAGTTCCTGAGCAGCCAAGCTTAATTGCCCGAGCTCTGCGATCGAGCGGATCAGGTTCAGATGCTTCGGCTGCAATCGGTGGACATGAATTTCGGCCATAAGGAACATATCAACCATGGTATGCAGAAAGTCAAAATAATCATTTGATCGGTATATTGGCCACGATAAGACTCGCCACGGAGCTGGGGGCTGCCGCGTCAGCCGCTCGTTCTTGTTTCAGCGAGTGCCAGGAGGAGCTTGGCCTCGCACGGTATGACCAGGGAGGTTACCATGAAGAAACTTGGCGCCCTGATTGCGTCGCTCGCAATCGGCATCGCATCATTCGCGCCCGCGTCCTTCGCACAGGACAAGGGCATGGTCGGCATTTCAATGCCGACGAAGACGTCGACCCGCTGGATTTCCGATGGCGAGACCATGCAAAAGCTGTTCCAGGACGCTGGCTACACGCCGGACCTGCAGTTTGCTGACGACGACATTCCGAACCAGCTGGCCCAGATCGAAAACATGGTCACCAAGGGTGCCAAGGTTCTCGTGATCGGCGCCATCGACGGCACCACGCTCTCCGACATCCTGCAGAAGGCTGCTGATGCCGGCGTCAAGGTCATCGCATATGACCGCCTGATCCGTGACTCGGGCAATGTCGACTTCTACGCCACCTTCGACAACTTCCAGGTCGGCGTTCTCCAGGCAACCAGCCTCGTTGATGGCCTCAAGGCCAAGTTCCCGGACACCAAGCCGTGGAACGTCGAACTCTTCGGCGGTTCGCCTGACGACAACAACGCCTTCTTCTTTTACGACGGCGCCATGTCGGTTCTGCAGCCGCTCATCGACAGCGGTGACATCGTGATCAAGTCCGGCCAGCAGGGCATGGACCAGGTCGGTACGCTGCGTTGGGACGGTACTGTTGCCCAGGCTCGTATGGAAAACCTGCTGTCCTCGACCTACACCGAAGACAAGCTGCACGGCGCTCTTTCGCCGTATGACGGTCTCTCCATCGGTATCCTGTCCGCTCTCAAGGGCGTAGGCTACGGTTCGGGCGACATGGCGATGCCGGTTGTTACCGGTCAGGACGCCGAACTGCCCTCGATCAAGTCGATGCTTGCCGACGAGCAGTACTCGACCGTCTTCAAGGACACCCGCGAACTCGCCAAAGTTGCCGTCTCGATGGTAGAAGCCATCATGGAAGGCAAGGAGCCCGAGATCAACGACAACGAGACCTACAACAACGGTGTCAAGGTCGTTCCGTCCTACCTGCTGAAGCCTGTCGCTCTCGACAAGGCCAATGCCAAGGACGTTCTGGTCAATGCCGGCTACTACACGGCCGAGCAGATCGACAACTGATCCTTCGGATCGCATCCGGGTCCGCGATCCGTCGCGGACCCCTTTTCTATACGCATTGAGGGAGCTCGCGCCTCCGGCTGGATCCAGGTAGGATCGCTGGCTTGGCGCAGGAATTCTGTACATGGACAACATCATTCTCGAGATGCGCGGCATCACAAAGACATTCCCCGGCGTGAAAGCGCTGGACAATGTCAGCTTCAAGGTGCGCGAGGGAGAGATCCACGCGCTGGTCGGCGAAAACGGTGCCGGCAAGTCCACGCTGATGAAGGTCCTGAGCGGCGTCTATCCCGCGGGCACCTATGACGGCGATATCTATTACGACGGCGAAGTCCGTCGCTTCGGCCGGATCTCCGACAGCGAGGAACTCGGCATCATCATCATTCACCAGGAACTGGCGCTCGTGCCGCTCCTGTCGATCGCCGAGAACATCTTCCTTGGCAACGAGATCGCCGACAATGGCGTGATCCACTGGCCCCAGACCTTCGCGCGGACGAAAGAGCTGCTGGCGAAGGTCGGCCTGAAGGATCCTCCGTCCACGCGCATCACCGACATTGGCGTCGGCAAGCAGCAGCTGGTCGAAATCGCCAAGGCGCTGTCAAAGAAGGTCCGGCTGCTCATCCTCGACGAGCCGACCGCTTCGCTCAATGAAACGGATTCGGACGCGCTGCTCACGCTTCTGATGGAATTCCGCAAACAGGGGATGACCTCGATCATCATCTCCCACAAGCTCAACGAAATCCGAAAGGTCGCCGACCAGATCACCATCATTCGCGATGGCGGCACGGTCGAAACCCTCGACTGTCATACGCAGGAAATCACGGAAGACCGGATCATCAAGGGCATGGTCGGTCGTGACATGGAAGACCGCTATCCGAAGCGCGAACCGAAGATCGGCGAGATGCTTCTCGAAGTGAAGAACTGGAACGTCTTCCATCAGAACCACCGTGATCGCCAGTTCCTGCATGATGTCGCCTTCAACGTTCGGGCCGGCGAAGTCGTCGGCATCGCCGGTCTCATGGGCGCCGGCCGCACCGAGACGGCGATGAGCATTTTCGGCAAGTCCTGGGGTCACAAGATCACCGGCGATGTGTGGATGCACGGTAAACCGGTCGACGTCTCGACCATCCCGAAGGCGATCGGTGCAGGTCTTGCCTATGTGACGGAAGACCGCAAACATCTCGGTCTCGTCCTGCAGAACAATATCAAGGAAAACACCACGCTCGCCAATCTCAATGGCGTGTCCAGTGGCACAGTGATCGACGATCGCAAGGAAGCCAAGGTGGCTGCCGATTACCGGCAGAAGCTCAGGATCCGGTCGCATTCGATCTATCAGGAAGCGGTCAACCTGTCCGGCGGCAACCAGCAGAAGGTCGTGCTGTCGAAGTGGTTGTTCACCAATCCGGAGATCCTGATCCTCGACGAGCCGACCCGCGGCATCGACGTCGGCGCGAAATTCGAAATCTACACCATCATCAACCAGCTTGCCGCCGAAGGTAAGGGCATTCTGATGATCTCATCGGAAATGCCGGAACTGCTCGGCACCTGCGACCGCATCTACGTCATGAACGAAGGTCGCATCGTCGCGGAACTGTCCAAGGAAGAAGCAAGCCAAGAGTCCATCATGCGTGCCATCATGCGCTCTGGGGAGAAACACTAATGGCCATCGACACAAGAACCGAAACCCCCAAGGTCTCCGTGGGCGACTACCTGCGCAACAACATCCGGGAATACGGACTGCTGCTGGCGCTCGTCGTCATCATGCTGCTGTTCCAATTCCTGACCAATGGCGTTCTCTTCCGCCCGGTCAACATCACCAACCTGGTGCTGCAGAACTCGTTCATCGTCATCATGGCGCTCGGCATGCTGCTGATCATCGTGGCGGGGCATATCGACCTGTCGGTCGGCTCGATCGTCGCCTTCATCGGCGGCATATCGGCGATCATGCTGGTCAAATGGGGCTGGCATTTCTCGCTGGTCATTCCGCTGTGTCTGATGCTTGGCGGCATCATGGGCGCTGCCCAGGGTTACTGGGTCGCCTATCAGAAGATCCCGTCCTTCATCGTTACACTGGCCGGCATGCTGGTCTTCCGCGGTTTGACCTATGTGGTCCTGCAGGGACGCCCGATCGGTCCGTTCCCGAAGGAATTCACCCTGCTGTCGACCGGCTTCATCCCGGATTTCCTGCCGCTGACGGACACTGCAACGACGGGTATCGCAAACCATGTCGCCATCATCGTCGTCGTGCTGCTCGTGGCTCTGGCGATCTTCAACGGCATGAAGCATCGTCGCCTGAACGAAGAGCACGGCACTGAAAACGAACCCTTCGTCTTCTTCGCCGTGCAGATGGGCATCATCAGCGTCGTCGCGATCTTCCTCGGCTATCAGCTGGCAACCTATCGCGGCCTGCCGAACGTGCTCGTCGTCATGGGCATCCTGATTGCGCTTTACTCCTTCGTCACCACACGGACGACCATCGGTCGCCGGATCTATGCGCTGGGTGGCAACGAGAAGGCGGCCAAGCTCTCTGGCATCAACACCGAGCGGCTCACTTTCTATGCGTTCGTCAACATGGGCGTGCTTGCGGCTCTCGCTGGCATGATCATCGCGGCGCGCCTCAATTCGGCAACGCCGAAGGCGGGCGTCGGCTTCGAACTCGACGTCATCGCGGCCTGCTTCATCGGCGGCGCCTCGGCATCCGGCGGCGTTGGCAAGATTACCGGTGCAGTCATTGGCGCCTTCATCATGGGTGTCATGAACAACGGCATGTCGATCATGGGTATCGGCATCGACTACCAGCAGCTCATCAAGGGCCTCGTGCTTTTGGCTGCTGTCTTCTTCGACGTTTACAACAAGAACAAAGCAGTCTGAGGATAGGCTTATGTTTCTCTCGCAATTGAAGGCTGGCGGCATCATTTGCCGCCAGGGTGAGGCTGCGCGCCTTGTCCCAGGATTTAACTCCACCTACGAACTGGCCAAGGCGGCGATTGCCGCCGGGACCACCGTTGCAGCCCTGATCGAAAAGCAGGGCCAAGGCGACACTGTCGACCTCGTGGCGCTCGCCGCCGAAGGCAAGCTCGACTGCCCGGTCCGCCATCCCGATCCGGCCCATATGTACCTGACCGGTACGGGTCTCACCCATACGGGCTCGGCATCCGCGCGAGACAACATGCATGCGGATACCGCCGGCATGAGCGACTCGATGAAGATGTTCCGCATGGGTCTGGAAGGCGGCAAGCCGAAGCCCGGCGAAACCGGTGTTCAGCCCGAGTGGTTCTACAAAGGCAACGGCTTCAACGCCGTCGCACCCGGTGACGACCTCGTCTCGCCGTCTTTCGCTCTCGATGGCGGTGAAGAACCGGAAATGGCGGGCTATTACATCATCGGTGACGATGGCACCGCGCATCGTCTCGGCTTCTCCGTTGCCAACGAATTCTCCGACCATGTGACCGAGAAGATCAACTATCTCTTCCTGGCCCATTCCAAACTGCGTCCGGCCTCCTTCGGTCCGGAGCTTCGTGTCGGCGCCCTTCCCGATCACGTCGAAGGCACCTCGCGCATCCTGCGTGGCGGCAAGACAGTGTGGGAAAAGCCCTTCCTTTCGGGCGAGGCGAACATGTCTCACACGATCGCGAACCTTGAATATCACCACTTCAAGTATGCGCTGTTCTGCCAGCCCGGCGACCTTCACGTTCACATGTACGGCACGGCAACACTGTCCGTGGCTGATGGATTCGTGACGCAGGAAGGCGACGTGTTCGAAATCGAGTCCCCGCAATTCGGTCTTCCGCTGCGCAATCGCCTCGCAAAGGCTGCTGCAGAGACCGTCAAGGTCAAGATGCTCTGAGCGGATCGGCCTCCCGACCCGCCCATTTTCCAGAGACAGGACGAAAGCCATGAGCAAGTTCAAACCGGCGGCCTGGCCGCGCCAACTGAGATCGCAGCACTGGTACGGGGGCACGTCCCGCGACACGATCTATCATCGTGGCTGGATGAAGAACCAGGGCCACCCGCACGACCTGTTCGACGGCCGTCCCGTCATCGGTATTCTCAACACCTGGTCTGACCTCACCCCCTGCAACGGCCATCTGCGCGAACTGGCGGAAAAGGTGAAGGCCGGCGTTTGGGAAGCCGGTGGGTTTCCGGTCGAAGTTCCGGTCTTCTCGGCATCGGAAAACACCTTCCGCCCGACAGCAATGATGTATCGCAACCTTGCGGCGCTTGCCGTCGAGGAAGCCATGCGCGGCCAGCCGATCGATGGTGCCGTGCTGCTGGTCGGCTGCGACAAGACAACCCCTTCGCTTGTCATGGGCGCCGCTTCGACCGACATTCCTTCGATCGTCGTGACTGGCGGTCCGATGCTGAACGGCTATTTCCGCGGTGAGCGCGTCGGGTCCGGCACGCATCTGTGGAAGTTCTCCGAAGCCGTGAAGGCGGGTGAGATGACGCAGGAGGAATTCGTCGAGGCCGAAGCATCGATGTCGCGTTCCAGTGGTACCTGCAACACCATGGGTACTGCCTCGACGATGGCGTCGATGGTTGAAGCCCTCGGCATGGCGCTCTCCGGAAACGCCGCGATCCCGGCCGTCGACAGCCGCCGCAAGGTGATGGCGCAGCTTTCGGGCCGTCGCATCGTGCAGATGGTCAAGGACGACCTCAAGCCCTCGGACATCATGACGAAGGAAGCCTTCGAGAACGCGATCCGCGTCAATGGCGCCATCGGCGGCTCGACCAATGCCGTCGTGCATATTCTGGCGATGGCCGGCCGCGTCGGCGTCGATATCACGCTCGATGACTGGGATCGCCTCGGCCGCGACATCCCGACGATCGTCAACCTCATGCCGTCGGGCAAATACCTGATGGAAGAGTTCTTCTATGCGGGCGGTCTGCCTGTCGTCATCAAGATGCTCGGCGAAGCCGGCAAGCTGCACAAGGATGCACTGACGGTCTCCGGCGAAAGCATCTGGGACGAGGTCAAGGACGTTCGCAACTGGAACGAGGACGTCATCCTGCCGGTCGACAAGGCGCTCACCCAGCAGGGCGGTATCGTTGTCCTGCGCGGCAATCTGGCGCCAAAGGGCTGCGTGCTGAAGCCGTCGGCTGCCTCTCCGCATCTGATGAAGCATCGCGGCCGCGCCGTGGTCTTTGAAGACATCGACGACTACAAGGCGAAGATCAACGACGAGGCGCTCGATATCGACGAAACTTGCGTCATGGTCCTCAAATACTGTGGTCCGCGTGGCTATCCGGGCATGGCGGAAGTGGGCAATATGGGCCTTCCGCCGAAGGTACTGCGCAAGGGGATCACTGACATGGTCCGCATTTCCGACGCGCGCATGTCCGGCACCGCTTACGGCACCGTGCTCCTGCACACCTCGCCGGAAGCGGCGCGCGGTGGACCGCTCGCCATCGTCAAGAATGGTGACTTCATCGAAGTCGATGTCGAATCGCGCCGCGTGCATCTCGATATCTCAGACGAGGAAATGCAGCGTCGCCTCGCCGAATGGCGTCCGCCGGTCGAACCGCCGGCAAGCGGTTATGCCAAGCTCTTCCATGATCACGTCGAGGGTGCCGATACCGGTGCCGACTTCGACTTCCTAAAGGGCTGCCGCGGCTCGCCGGTCGGCAAGGACGCACACTGAGGGACATCAAGATGGCAGCACGTATCCCGCTGGCGCTGGTCGGTATCGGCAAGATTGCCCGCGACCAGCATATTCCATCGATCGCAGGCGGTGACGACTTCGTCGTTGCCGTCGGCGTCAGCCGGCATGGCAAGGTTGACGGTGCGGAGAACTTCACCGATTTTGATGAGTTCCTGGCTACACGGCCGGACATCAAGGTCGTGTCGCTCTGCACGCCGCCTGAAGTCCGCTTCGACATGGCAAAGGCGGCAATTGCTGCCGGTCGCCATGTGCTGATGGAAAAGCCGCCGGCAACGACGCTTGGCGAAGCCGAGGCCCTTTCGGCGCTTGCGGCCAAGTGCGGCGTCACCTTGTTTGCCACCTGGCATTCGCGCTTTGCCCTCGGTGTCGAACCTGCCAAGCAGTGGCTCGCAGATAAGCTCATCCAGTCGATCTCGATCGTCTGGAAGGAAGACGTGCGTCGCTGGCATCCCGGCCAGGCCTGGATCTGGGAGCCGGGCGGCTTTGGCGTCTTCGATCCGGGTATCAATGCACTCTCCATCCTGACGGAGATCGTGCCGGGGCACATCATGGTGGAAAAATCCACTCTGGAGTTCCCGGAAAACAAGAAGCAGCCGATCGCCGCTTCCATCGCCATGCGGACCGTCGAAGGCGCGCCCATCTCGGCCGAATTCGACTGGCGACAGGAAGGCCCGCAGACGTGGGACATCACAGTCCAGACGAATGCCGGCGAGTTGCGCCTTTCAAAGGGCGGCTCGGAACTCTATATCGGGGGTAAGGAACAGGCGTCCGGCCCGGACCGCGAATATGCGGGAATCTACGAACGCTTTGCCCACCTCATCCGCTCCCGCCAGAGCGACACCGACTATCAGCCGCTGCGAATCGTGGCGGATTCATTCCTCTGCGGGGAACGAAAAGTCGTCGCTCACTTCGAAGACTGAGAAGAAAAGGAGGCCCGACCCATGGCCTATACACCGACTGGAAAACACCTGATCGCCGGCAACTGGATTGCCAGCACGGACACCTTCGCCTCGTCGCCTGCCACGGGCTCCTCCCACACCTTCTCGAAGGGCACGCCTGCCCTGGTCGATCAGGCGGTCAAGGCCGCTGAAGAGGCCTTCGAAACCTATGCCTATTCGACGCGCGAAGAGCGTGCCGCTTTCCTGGATGCCATCGCAGAAGAAATCGATGCGCGTGGCGATGCGATCACCGAGATCGGCTCCCAGGAAACCGGCCTGCCGGAAGCCCGGCTGATCGGTGAGCGCGGTCGTACTGTCGGCCAGCTTCGCCTGTTCGCGGCGCATATCCGCAAGGGCGATTATCTCGATCGTCGTCACGACGAAGCCCTGCCCGACCGCAAGCCGCTTCCGCGTCCGGACCTTCAGATGGTCCAGCGCCCAATCGGCCCGGTTGCCGTCTTCGGCGCCTCGAACTTCCCGCTCGCCTTCTCGACGGCCGGTGGCGACACGGCAGCGGCCCTCGCTGCCGGCTGCCCCGTTGTCGTCAAGGCGCATGATGCCCATCCGGGCACGGGTGAAATCGTGGCGTCCGCCATTGATGCCGCGATTAAGCGCTGCGGCGTGCACCCGGGCGTCTTCTCGCTCGTGCATGGCGGCAGCCGCGATGTCGGTCAGGCCCTGGTCCAGCATCCGCTGATCAAGGCTGTCGGATTTACCGGTTCGCTCGGTGGTGGTCGCGCGCTCTTCGATCTCTGCGCCCAGCGCCCTGAACCGATCCCGTTCTTCGGCGAGCTCGGCTCGGTCAACCCGATGTTCATGCTGCCGAAGGCGATTGCCAACCGTGGCGAAGCCATCGCCAAGGGTTGGGTCGGTTCGCTGACCATGGGTGCCGGCCAGTTCTGCACGAACCCTGGTATCGTTGTGCTGCTGAAGGGCGCCGATGCCGACAAGTTTGTCGAGACCGCAACCGAGGCCCTTTCGGGTGTCGGACCGCAGACCATGCTGACCGACGGCATCGCCAAGGCCTATCGTGACGGTGCCACACGTATCGCCGGTACCGAGGGCGTGCGCTCGGTGCTGACATCTACCTGCGACCTGCGCAACGCGACACCGTACCTGTTCCAGACCACCGCCAAGGACTGGCTCGACAATCACGTGCTCGGCGAAGAAGTCTTCGGCCCGCTCGGCCTTGTTGTCATCGCGGAAAGCGAAGACGAAATGGTCGCCATGGCCCGCAGCCTTTCCGGCCAGTTGACGGCATCTCTGCATGTAGACGCCGGTGATGAAGCGCTTGGCAAGCGTTTGATGCCAATCCTGGAGCGCAAGGCTGGCCGCGTGCTCGCCAACGGTTTCCCGACGGGTGTCGAAGTGGCCGATTCCATGGTTCATGGTGGCCCCTATCCGGCGTCCACGAACTTCGGTGCGACTTCTGTCGGTACGCTCTCGATCCGCCGCTTCCTGCGGCCGGTCTGCTACCAGGACATCCCGGCGGCCCTGCTGCCGATCGATCTGGCTTAAGGAGCCGACGTGACTGGATCACCGTTTGCCGCGCTCGTCGATTGGGGCACCAGCAACCTGCGTATCTGGCTCGTCGACAGCCAGGGTGCGGTGATCGGTGAACGACAGTCGCCCGAGGGAATGGGCAGCCTGGAGAAGGCTGCCTATCCCGCGGTGCTGGAGGGACACCTGTCGGCGCTTGGCGCGCCTGCAGATCTACCGGTCGTCGTCGCTGGTATGGCGGGAGCACGCACTGGCTGGCGCGAAGCACCCTATGTGGAAACGCCAGCGCCTTTGGTGGGCCTCTTCCAGCATGCCGTCCAGCCCGAGGGCGTCAACCGCCCGGTCTATATCCTTCCGGGTGTCTGCCAGCGCGAAGGTGGCGCCTTTGACGTCATGCGCGGCGAGGAAACGCAATTGGCCGGCGCGCTGGAGCAGGGCCTGGATAACGCTCTGTTCTGCCTGCCTGGTACACATTCCAAATGGGCCTTGGTCGAGGGTGGTCAGGTCAGGCGCTTCTCGACGGTCATGACCGGTGAGTTGTTTAATCTGATTAGCCGGCAATCGATCCTGCGGCTGTCCGTTCCTGAAGATGGGGATACGGAGGCGGATCCCGACATTTTCGACGCTGCCGTCGATCAGGCGCTGCAGCCCGGATTTGCTCTGACATCCGTGCTGTTCTCAATCCGTGCCGAAAGCCTGCTTGCGGGCCAAGGGGCAAAGGTCAATCCGGCAGCTCGTCTTTCCGGCCTGCTCATCGGTGCCGAGATCGCTGCCATCCGAGAAGACCTTCTGCGCCACGGAAAGGCCTATTTGATCGGCACGGGAAAGCTGACGCGTCTTTATGCGCGCGCTATCACCAAGGCCGGCGGTGAGCCTGTCCTGCTTGATGGCGGCCTGCTGGTGCGCCGTGGCCTGCTTGCCTCCGCGCTTTCGCTTTTCGATCATGAATTCAAGGACTGAACGATGACCGCCTCCGTTGCCTGGCCCGCCCTTCGCCGCAACCTCGTTGCCATCCTGCGCGGCATCAAGCCGACCGAGATCGAGGCAACCGTCGATGCTCTCATCGAGGCTGGCTTCGAAGCGATCGAAGTTCCCCTGAACTCGCCTGATCCCTTCGTCTCGATCGAGAAGGCGCGCAAGCGCGCGCCCGCAAACGTTCTGATCGGTGCGGGCACCGTTCTCGAGGTCGCCCAGGTCGATCGCCTTCACGACGTTGGTGGAAATCTGCTCGTGACGCCGAATGTCGAACCCGACGTCATCAGGCGTGCCGTCGCCCATGGCATGGTGGCAATGCCGGGCGTCTTCACGCCGACCGAAGCGCTTCTTGCCGCCAAGTCTGGCGCTGCAGCGCTGAAGTTCTTCCCGGCAAGCGTGCTCGGACCAGGCGGCATTTCGGCCATCAAGGCGATCCTGCCACCGAACCTGCCGATCGGTGCTGTTGGTGGTGTCTCCGATGCCAACTTCGCCGATTACTGGAAAGTCGGCGTTCGTGCGTTCGGCCTCGGCTCCAGCCTGTACAAGCCGGGCGACGATGCCAAGCTGATTGGCGAGCGTGCCGTCAGAAGCGTTGCGGCCTACGACGCCCTGCAGGGCTAAGTCGCGACCACGGCAATTGCATCAGAAGCCCGTCCGCCTGCCGGACGGGCTTTTTTCGTTTCAACTTTTGGCGATCGTGTGTGACCGTTGTCACGCGTCAAATCAGATAAACGTGCGGCTGCCCAAATTTGAACATACCTGCGCCGCTTTTTGCGATAGTATATAACTAACTTGGTTGGCGCGGTGCGCCAAACGGTCCGGTCTGGCGCATTGACCCCTTACCCCCAGCCCCCCAATGCTTCTGGGCCGGACCACACCAGGTTCTTTTCCCTTACAGAGTCTTCGGCTTCACCATCATCATCGTCGCACCGACGATGTGAGATGGGTTTCCTTTCTCATCCGCTGCCTGCAGTAGGATAGCGCAGCCGTCGCTCTTGTCGTCGCCCATGCGTCTGGCGGGCAGCGTGAGGTCCAGAGCCTTGCCGTCCCACATGCCGACGGTCTGCACATCCGTCACGCTGTGCCAGTAGTCCAGGTTCTGTCCGGTGTTTTCACCCTTGAGGACCTCGACGGTCTGGTGCTGGCGGAAGTAGACGACGACAACATTGGCCTTGCCGTGACCCGCGCCGACGGAGATCGTCAACTGGTCGTCGTGCCGCGAGGCGCGGATGGGTACGAGCAGGCCATTGCCGGCAGACTGGAGCTTCTGAAGACGACGGTCGATATCCGTTGCATCCGTACCCTTCAGGTGCTCTCGACCGTTGAGAACCGCTTGGGGCGTATAAACGCCGCTCCGGCCAAAAGCCTTCGCATAGGCATATTGCCGCTCTGTGTTCTCTGGCGTGGCAAGCGTATCGGCCCAGCCGAGATAATTCCAGTAATCGACGTGATAGGAGAGTGCCACCACTTCTCCCTGGCGCACCAGTTTCTCAAAGGCGCGATCGGCAGGCGGGCATGAACGACAGCCCTGCGAGGTGAAAAGCTCTACGACACCTTTTGGTTCGACAAATTCCTCGGCCGTGCCTTGCCCCGGAAAGAGGAACAGCATTGACGCAGCGAGGGCGACCATTGCCCATGCCGTGACCCATGCCGTTGTCTTGTCAGAGTTCTTGTGCCGCATGCTATCGAGATGCCTTCACTTGAGTGCAGCACTGATAGCGCCAAGAGCGCCGTGCGGGAAGTCACGATGGGGTGAAACTTTCGGCACCGGCCGAGCGTGCTGATGCAAAAGAAAAGGCCGCCGGTTTCCCGACGGCCTCTCATGGTCTTGTGCCTTAGACGGATCAGGCGGCGAGATCGCGCAGAACGGTCTGCAGGATGCCACCATTGTTCATGTAGGTGACTTCGTCGAGCGTATCGATGCGGCAGAGCAGCGGTACGTCCTTCACGGTGCCGTCGGAGTAGGTGATCTTGGCGATCTTCTTCTCGCGCGGCTTGATGTCGCCTTCCAGGCCCTCGATCGTGACGATCTCGTCGCCCTTGAGGTTGAGCGAGGCCCAGGTGGTGCCGTCCTCGAAGGTGAAGGGCACGACGCCCATGCCGACGAGGTTCGAACGGTGGATACGCTCGAAGGACTGTGCGATCACGGCTTTGACGCCGAGCAGGTTGGTGCCCTTGGCCGCCCAGTCACGCGACGAACCGTTACCGTATTCGACACCCGCGAAGATGACGAGCGGAACGCCCTCTTCCTTGTACATCATGGCCGCATCGTAGATCGACAGCTCTTCCTTGGACGGATAGTGGACCGTGTAGCCACCTTCCTTGCCGTTCGGGCCGAGCATGTGGTTGCGGATGCGGATGTTGGCGAAGGTGCCGCGCATCATGACTTCATGGTTGCCACGGCGCGTGCCGTACTGGTTGAAGTCCGCCACAGCGACGCCGTTGTCGGTCAGGTAGGCACCTGCCGGAGACGCTGCCTTGATCGAACCGGCCGGAGAGATGTGGTCGGTGGTGATCTTGTCGCCGAAGAGACCGAGGACACGGGCGCCCTTGATGTCCTTCAGGCCCGAGCCGGTCTTGCCCATGCCGACGAAGTAAGGCGGGTTCTGCACATAGGTCGACTTGTCGTCCCAGGCATAGGTCTGACCGGCAGGAACCTGAACGGCCTGCCAGTTTTCGTCGCCCTTGAAGACGTCGGCATACTTCGATTCGTAGAGTTCGCGCGTGACGTATTTCAGGATGAATTCCTGGATCTCGTGCGAGGTCGGCCAGATGTCCTTGAGGAACACAGGGTTGCCGTTCTGGTCTTCGCCGAGCGGCTCGGTGGTCAGGTCCTTCTGGACGGTACCGGCGAGTGCGTAGGCGACGACCAGCGGCGGCGATGCCAGATAGTTGGCCTGGACGTCAGGCGAGATGCGGCCTTCGAAGTTGCGGTTGCCCGAGAGCACACCGGCCGTGATCAGGCCCTTGTCGTTGATCGTCTTCGAGATCGGCGCCGGCAGCGGGCCGGAGTTGCCGATGCAGGTCGTGCAACCGAAGCCAACGAGGTTGAAGCCGAGAGCATCAAGCGACGTCTGAAGGCCGGACTTGGCAAGATATTCGCCAACAACCTGGGATCCCGGTGCCAGCGAGGTCTTCACCCACGGCTTCGACTTCAGGCCCTTGGCGACGGCATTGCGGGCCAGCAGGCCAGCCGCAATCAGAACGCTCGGGTTCGAGGTATTGGTGCAGGAGGTGATGGCCGCAATCGCCACGTCGCCATGGCCGATATCATAGTCGGTGCCTTCGACCGCGTAGCGGTTGGTCAGCTGACCCGGCTTCTTGTAGTCGTTCTCGAGAGCCGTTGCGAAGTTCGGAGCAATGGTTTCGAGCGGCAGACGGCCTTCCGGACGCTTCGGGCCGGCCATGGACGGCACGACGTCGCCGAGGTCGAGTTCGAGCGTGTCGGTGAAGACGAGGTCCGAACCGTCGCCATCGCGCCACATGCCCTGTGCCTTGGAATAGGCTTCGACGAGGGCGATGCGGTCCTTGGTGCGGCCGGACATCGTCAGGTAGTTGATGGTTTCGCCGTCAACCGGGAAGAAGCCGCAAGTCGCGCCGTATTCCGGACCCATGTTGCCGATCGTGGCGCGGTCTGCGAGCGACATCGAATCAAGGCCGGGGCCAAAGAATTCGACGAACTTGGAGACGACGCCCTTCTTGCGCAGCATCTGCACCACGGTCAGAACGAGGTCGGTCGCGGTCACGCCTTCCTTCACCTTGCCTGTCAGCTTGAAGCCGATGACTTCCGGCAGCAGCATGGAGACGGGCTGGCCGAGCATGGCGGCTTCGGCTTCGATACCACCAACGCCCCAGCCGAGAACGCCGAGACCGTTGATCATCGTGGTGTGGCTGTCCGTGCCGACGCAGGTGTCCGGGTAAGCGGTGGTTTCGCCGTCCTCATCCTTGGTCCAGACGGTCTGGCCGAGGTATTCCAGATTGACCTGGTGACAGATGCCGGTGCCGGGCGGCACGACGCGGAAGTTCTTGAATGCCTGCTGGCCCCACTTCAGGAAGCGGTAGCGCTCGCCGTTGCGCTCGTATTCGAGCTCGACGTTGCGGGCAAAGGCCGTTGGCGTGCCGAATTCGTCGACGATCACAGAGTGGTCGATGACTAGGTCGACGGGAACCAGCGGATTGATCTTTTCCGGATCGCCACCGAGATTGACCATGGCGTCGCGCATGGCGGCGAGGTCGACAACGGCGGGAACGCCGGTGAAGTCCTGCATCAGCACGCGGGCCGGGCGGTAGGCGATTTCCGCTTCGGCCAGGCCTTTGTTAACAAGCCATTCAGCGACGGCCTGAATGTCCTTCTTGGTGACCGAGCGGCCATCCTCGTTGCGGAGAAGGTTCTCGAGAAGCACCTTCATCGAGTATGGGAGCTTCGATACACCGGCGAGACCGTTCGCTTCGGCCTTCGGGATGCTGTAGTAGACATAGTCCTTGCCGTCGACGGTCAGGACCGACCGGCAATTGAAACTGTCGAGAGATTTAGCCACGGATAGAACCCCGCATATTCTGATAGCCAACACAATCGTGCGGACGCCTATGCACTTCATGCACATCAGGATGCGGGTACGACCATTTCCGCTGTCCGCACGTGAAAACCGCTCCTCGCGATATTCAAGTTCGGCACAAGGATGAACTTCACGCCGGCCGCTGGCGTGGTTGCAGGTCTTATAGATAATTTCTAAGAAAGGCGCCAGACCGACGAAGGACGAAAACGGAATTTTTTATGAGGCAGGCCTCATCCTGCCAGAAGGCGACCATGATCAGGCTCGAAGCCGAAAATCTCTCAGCGCGCCGTGGCGAGGATCTGATTTTCGTTAATGTTTCCTTTAAGTTGGCTCCAGGAGAAGCGATGGTTCTGACGGGCCGAAACGGCTCCGGGAAATCGACGCTTCTGCGCGTCATTGCCGGACTGCTTCGTCCGGAGACAGGCCGGGCGGTCTGTGTCTCCGACGCGGACGGAGAGGCCCGGCCAGCCGGAGAATTCAGCCATTACCTCGGCCATCGAAACGGGATGAAACGCGAGCTGACGGTCGCCGAGAACCTCGCCTTCTGGAAATCCTTCCTCGGCGATATCGGCGGAGGAACGGGCCTTAGCGTGGAGGAGGCTGCTGCGGCCGTCGATCTCTCCGGCATCACGCATCTTCCGTACGGCTATCTTTCTGCCGGTCAGCAGCGGCGCTTCGCCATGGCGCGGCTTCTTGTCGCGCATCGCCCGGTCTGGATCCTCGACGAGCCGACGGCCGCACTCGATCGCAAGGCCGACGCGATGTTCGAAGGTCTGGTGCGTCGTCACCGGGAAGCGGGCGGCATCGCCCTTGCCGCAACCCATCAGCCGCTCGGGATGGATGGAGCCCAGACGCTGGAGATGCTCGGCTTCGATGGCGTCGAACTGGAGTATTCCGCATGATGGCGCTCTTTCTCCGCGATCTGAAACTCTCCGTCCGTGCCGGCGGCGGCGCGATGATCGGGGTCCTGTTCTTCACCACCGTCGTTGCCGTCATCCCCTTCGGTGTGGGGCCGGATCTCAATCTCCTCTCGCGAATCGGACCTGCCATCGTCTGGATCGGGGCCCTGCTCTCTGCCCTGCTCGGCCTCGATCGGCTGTTTCAGGCCGAACGCGACGACGGGTCGCTCGACATCCTGCTGATGCAGGAAACACCGCTCGTGCTCACAGTGCTTGTGAAATGCTTGGCACATTGGGTTGCGACTGGTCTGCCGCTCGTGATCGCCTCGCCGCTGCTCGGTCTCTTCATGAACATGGATGAGGTTGCCATCGGCGCCGTGATGCTGACACTGCTGGTCGGATCGCCGGCCATCACCTTCATCGGTGCGGCCGGCGCGGCGGTGGCCATCGCCCTGCCCCGCGGCGGTCTGCTGGTCTCCATTCTCGTGCTGCCGCTCGCCGTCCCCGTGCTGATCTTCGGGGTCAGTGCCTCCTATGCGGCGGTCGAGGATCCTGCGCCCTTCCTGCCGCCCTTCATGTTCCTCTCGGCCATCACGCTTCTCTTTGCCGTGATCGGACCCGTGGGGGCAGCCGCGGCCTTGCGCAGTTCGGGCGATTGAGACAACTCAGCTTGACCAGGATCAATTGCAGGGCCGCCTGAGACACGCTAGAACAAGACATGACCGACAGTAGCCTTGCCCTGACCAAGATTATCGATCTCGCCAACCCGACGCGATTCCTCGCTTTTGTCGAGCGGGCTCTGCCGTGGTTCGTCGGCATCACCGCGCTCCTCTTTGTCGTGGGGCTATATCTTGGTTTCACGTCCGAGACCGACTATCAGCAGGGCGATACCGTGCGGATCATGTATGTGCATGTGCCTGCCGCCTGGCTCTCGATGATGTGTTACTCCGTGATGGCGATCTCGGCGATCGGGACGCTGGTCTGGCGTCATCCGCTGGCGGATGTCAGCCACAAGGCGGCTGCCCCGCTCGGTGCTGCCTTCACCCTGATTGCTCTCGTCACCGGTTCGCTCTGGGGCAAGCCCATGTGGGGCACCTGGTGGGTCTGGGATGCGCGCCTCACGTCAGTCTTCGTGCTGTTCCTGATGTATCTAGGCCTAATTGCGCTCAATCGCTCCATGGATGATCCGTCCAAGGCCGCGCGGGTCAGCGCCGTCCTGATCCTGGTCGGCTTCGTCAACATTCCGATTATCAAGTTCTCGGTCGATTGGTGGAATACGCTGCATCAGCCGGCCAGCGTCATGCGCCTCGATGGTCCGACCATTCATCCCGAGTTTCTCTGGCCACTCCTCGTCATGGCTCTGGCCTTCACCCTCCTCTTTTTCACGCTCCATTTGATGGCGATGCGCAACGAGATCTGGCGCCGCCGTGTCGGCGCACAGCGCCGCATGGCAGCCCGTCAGGCTGGCCGGGAGCATCAGGCATGACGCACGCCTTCTACGTCATTGGATCTTATGTACTGACAGCCGCGATCTGTCTCAGCTTGGGCGTCTGGATCTATCTCGACGGTCGGGCGCGGCGGGCGGAACTGAAAGCACTGGAAGGACAGGGCATTCGCCGCCGTTCGGCCCCTGCCGGACAGGACACGTCGGCATGACCGAGCGTACAGAACCCGATGTAGCCGGTTCCAAGGGGCGTGGACGGTACTTGATTGCCGCCCTGCCGCTTCTGCTGTTTGTCGGCCTGGCAGCGGTCTTCATGACGCAGCTCCAGTCCGGTCGCGACGTATCGGAGATCCCGTCGGCACTGATTGGGACGAAGGCTCCCATGCTTGACCTTGTTGCCCTTGAGGGCTCCGAGCTCCCAGCACTGACCACGGCTGCCATTTCAGGCAAGCTGACGCTGGTCAATGTGTTTGCCTCCTGGTGCGTGCCCTGCCGCCAGGAACACCCGATGCTGCTCGAACTCTCCAAGGACCCGCGCGTCAATGTCGTCGGGATCAATTACAAGGATCGCAACGACAACGCCCTGCGGTTTCTTGGCGAACTCGGCAATCCCTACGACGCGATCGGGGTTGATCCAAATGGCAAGGCTGCCATCGATTGGGGCGTCTATGGCATTCCGGAAAGCTATCTCGTGGGACCCGATGGCATGATCCTCTACAAGAAGGTCGGTCCCTTCGATCCGGAGAGCTTTCAAACTCAGCTGATGCCGGCGATCGAAAAGGCGCTTGCCGGCAGCTGAGCCTCCTCGATCAGAGAGCTCCCTGCCATGTCTTCACCGCCTCGATCGGCCAAACCAGCATGACGACGTTGAGCGTCAGGTTGTCTCTGATGACGATGGCCGTCAGGATTTCGAACGCGATCGTGAGCACCACCGTCAGCCAGATCGGCGCGCGCACCGCAAAGAAGAATCCGGCGATCATTGCCACCATGTCCATCCCGGAATTCAGGATGCTGTCGCCGCTATAGCCGACCGCCATGGTGGCCGTCCTGTAGCGGTCGATGACAAGAGGCGAGTTTTCCAGGATTTCCCAGCCGGCTTCGATCAGGGCCGCCAGCGCGAGCTTTGCCGTCAGCGGCTTCCTGCGCAGCACGAGCCAGCCGAGGCCATAAAAGAGGAAGCCATGGATGATGTGCGATGGCGTGTACCAGTCGAACAGGTGCTGCGAATTGCCGGGCGTATTCACGCCCGCTTCGAAGAGCTTCACATAGCCGCATTCGCAGATCCAGAGTCGCCCCATCAGATACTGGGAGACAACCTGAACGAGGATGATGACGAAGGTCACCGCCAGCCAGAAACGCGTCGTCGAGTTCTCGCCCGCCTGGCTGGTCGTATCGGTCATTCCGCTTCCTTCTCTTCCAGCGAGTGCTTCATGATCAGCGGCATCTGGGCGAGCGTAAAGAGGATGGTGATCGGCATGGTGCCCCAGACCTTGAAGCTGACCCAGACATCATCGGAAAAATTGCGCCAGACGACCTCGTTCAACACGGCGAGGAAGAGGAAGAAGATGCCCCAGCGGAGCGTCAGCTTCCGCCATCCTTCAGCGTCCAGCTGGAAGGCCGCGTTGAAGACGTAACCCAGCAGCGAGGTGCCGAAGGCCAGGCCCCCGAGCAGAACGACGCCGAAGAGCGTGTTGACGATGGTCGGCTTCATCTTGATGAAGGTGTCGTCTTGCAGCCAGATCGACAGGCCGCCGAAGACCATAACGACAATACCCGACACGAAGGGCATGACCGGCAGGTGCTTGAAGACGATCTTCGAAATGATCAGCGAGATCACAGTTGCGACCATGAAGAGGGCGGTCGCGATCAGGAGCGGTCCGCCGATTGCGGTCAGTTCCGGAAAGGTTCTGGCGAGCCATTCGCCGCGCAGGTTGCCGAAGAAGAAGATCAGGAGCGGCCCGAGTTCCAGGGCCATTTTCAGCAGCGGGTTCTGTTTCTCGGCCTTGGAGGCGTGGGTATCGGTGGATGTGTCCGACATGATGTCGTTTCCTAACGTTTCCGGCGCTCAGCGCGCGATGCCGGCGATGGCACTGGCGAAGTCTTCCGCCTCGAAGGGTTCGAGGTCGTCGATGCCTTCGCCGACGCCGATGAAATAGACGGGCAACTTGTGTTTGGCGGCGATGGCAACCAGAATGCCGCCGCGCGCCGTGCCGTCGAGCTTGGTCATGATCAGGCCGTTGACGCCCGCCACATTGCGGAAGATCTCGACCTGTTGGAGGGCGTTCTGGCCTGTCGTGGCATCCAGCGTCTGCAGCACCGTATGCGGCGCATCCGGATCCAGCTTGCCGAGAACGCGGACGATCTTTTCGAGTTCCGCCATCAGCTCCGTCTTGTTCTGCAGACGGCCGGCGGTGTCGATAATCAGGACATCGGATTTTTCCGCCTTGGCCTTCTCGAAGGCCTCATAGGCGAGGCCTGCGGCATCGGCGCCGAGCTTGGTGCCAATGAAGGTCGAGCCGGTGCGGTCGGCCCAGATCTTCAGCTGCTCGATGGCGGCCGCACGGAAGGTATCGCCGGCCGCCAGCATCACCTTCAGCCCCGAGCCCGACAGCTTGGCGGCCAGCTTGCCGATGGTTGTCGTCTTGCCGGTGCCGTTGACACCAACGACGAGAATGACATGCGGCTTGTGGCTGAGATCGAGAGCGAGCGGCTTGGCGACCGGCTTCAGCACCTTGACGATCTCTGTCGCCATGATCTTGGTCACGTCCTCGCCGGTCACGTCCTTGCCATAGCGCTCGGAGGCCAGCGTGTCGGTGACGCGGAGCGCCGTTTCCACGCCGAGGTCGGCCTGGATCAGCAGGTCTTCCAGTTCCTCCAGCGTCTCGTCATCCAGTTTGCGCTTGGTGAATAGCGCGGTGATCTGGCCAGTCAGCTGCGAGGAAGTGCGGAAGAGGCCTGCCGTCAGGCGCTGAAACCAGGTTTGCTTGACCTGCGGAACCACATCGATTGGCGGCGGCGCAGTCTCCGCCGCAGAAAAACCCTTCGGCAGAGCGACAGCTATAGGTGTCTCCGTAGGATCGACTGCGTCGGCGATCACACCCTGCGATATATCGGCGGGCTGCACAGGGTTTTCGTGGAAGGTCGGCGTTGGGGGCGGCGTCGGCTCGGTGTCCCCGCCGCCCAAGTCCTGCTCGACGGCCTCTTCCGCTTCGAGAAGCTCCAGCGGCACCATGCTAAGATCGGTCGCCGCTGTTATCGTCAGTTCCGATGCATCAGGCTCGTCCTGATCCGCTTCGAGATCCACTGCCGAACCGCCAGCTGTTGCCATTTCCTCGGCGAGAACGGGATCTTCTGCAATGGGCAAGTCTTCGTCGCGACCCTTCGGCTCACTCTCGGCTAAAATCGCGGACTTCTCTTCAGCCGTCAGCTCCGGCGGCGCTGCAGGCGTTTCTGCCGGCTTCTCCTTGCCGAAGGTGAAGACTTTCTTAATGAAGCCGAGGGCCATGGTCACTCTATTCCGTCTGTCAGGCAGCAGCGTTTGCCGCTGCCGATGCAATCGTCAGATGGCGGCTGGTATGCCCGCCGATCGAAACCTCTATCAGACTGCCAGGTGTCATGCCCGGTGTCGCAACGAGGGTGAAGTCTTCCGTATGCGCCATTTCGTTGCGCTCGACCAGCAGCTTCTGCCGGGTCCCAACTCGGGAGGCGAGATGCATAGCCTGCAATCTCTCGGCCACGGCCCGAAGCCCGGCCGCCCGTGCCTTGACGAGCGCCCGGTCGAGCTGCGGCATGCGGGCTGCCGGCGTGCCGGGGCGGGGGCTGTAGGGGAATACATGCAGATGTGCGATGCCGATCTCCTTGGCAAGGCGCGCGGAGTTTGCCGCCATCTCCTCGGTCTCTGTCGGAAAACCGGCGATCATGTCGGCGCCAAAGGCAAAGCCGGGGCGCAGGCGCCGGACCTGCTCGGCAAAGGCGATCGCATCGGAACGCGAATGCCGGCGCTTCATGCGCTTCAGGATCATGTCGTCGCCATGCTGCAGCGACAGATGCAGATGCGGCATGAAGCGCGGCTCATCGGCGATCAGGTCGAAGAGATGGCTGTCGGCCTCGATGCTGTCGATCGAGGAAAGGCGCAGGCGCTGGATATCCGGCACCTGTTTCAGCAGTGTCTTGGCGAGAAGGCCGAGCGTCGGAATGCCGGGCAGGTCCGCGCCATAGCTCGTCGCATCGACGCCTGTCAGCACCACTTCGCGATAGCCGTTTTCGACGAGTTTTCGCGCCTGCTCGACGACAGCGCCCATCGGCACGGAGCGCGAATTGCCACGGCCATAGGGAATGATGCAGAAGGTGCAGCGGTGATCGCAGCCGTTCTGCACCTGGAGGAAGCCGCGCACATGCCCGTCGATATGCGCCACCATCTGCGGTGCCGTTTCGGTGACGCTCATGATGTCGTTGACGGCAACCTTTTGTTCCGCCGAGACGCCGAAATCCGGCAGGCGGCGATAGTGCTCGGCCTTGAGCTTTTCCTCGTTGCCCAAGACGGCGTCCACCTCGGGCATGGCGGCGAAATTCTGCGCTTCCGTTTGGGCCGCGCAGCCGGTGACGATGATACGCGCTTGCGGGTTTTCCCGCCGCGCCCGGCGGATCGCCTGGCGGGCCTGGCGCACAGCTTCCGAGGTCACCGCACAGGTGTTGACGAGGATCGCATTGTCGAGGCCGGCTTTGGCGGCTTCGGCCTTCATGACTTCTGATTCATAGGTGTTCAGGCGACAGCCGAAGGTGATGACCTCGACGGCGCCGTGTCGCGCGGAGGTCACTGGGTGGCGGCCTCTGCATCGGCGCTTGTGTCGCGCTGCCAGCTGCCGGTTGCCGGATCAACCATGCCGGACCATTCCCATTCGGCGGGGCCGGTCATGACGACCTTATCATCGGGACGCCAGTCGATGGTTAGCGTGCCGCGATTGGGGCTCGACGCCACCGTGATCGTCACCTTGCGCTCGGTGCGGCCTGTGCGCGCTGCGGACACGCCGGCGGCACAGGCTGCAGAGCCGCAGGCGAGCGTCAGGCCGGCTCCGCGTTCCCAGGTGCGTGTTACCATTGTTGTCTTCGAGGTGATCTGGGCCAGCGTGATATTGGCCTTTTCCGGGAATATCGGATGGTTTTCGAGGAGCGGCCCGAAGCGTTCCAGATCATAGGTCATCGGATCGCGATCGACCCAGAACACAGCATGCGGATTGCCCATCGACATGGCCGAGGGCGAATGCAGAATCGGCGCGTCGATCGGGCCGATCTGCAGTTCGATGCGGCTGGTGTCGTGGAATTCTTCCGAGAGCGGGATCTTGTCCCAGGCAAAGACGGGCTTGCCCATGTCAACGGAGATTGTGCCATCCTGATGCTCGACGGCATTCAGGATGCCGGCGATCGTCTGGAAGGTGAAACTCTTGCGACCGGTTTCGCTGGCAAGCGCCTGCACCACACAGCGGGTGCCATTACCACAAGCCTGGGCCTTAGAGCCGTCGCAGTTCAGGATGTCGATATAGGCGTCGGTACCATCGACCTTGGGATCATGGATGGCCATGATCTGATCGAAGGCGGTCGCGGGGTCGGCGGCGAGCGCGACTGCGGCAGCCGGGGTCACCCGGTCGGTGCGACCGCGCATGTCGACGACCAGGATCTTGTTGCCAAGCCCGTTCATCCTCGCGAATTCGACCCGATCCGACATCGTCACTCCATACAACTGCACTTTCAGCCTATATGGCGGAAATGCAGCGGAATTACCAGTAGAGCGGGCAAAACTGCGCGACCATGGTCAACGCCGCGGCTCGGTCACATCAAGCCATTCCCGGGTTCGCGCCTCGGGATCGGCATTGAGCGTGATGTCCGTCACGACGGCGGCACTGTCTGCCCCGGCTGCAAAGATGCCGGGAAGCCGGTCAGGGCGAAGCCCGCCGATCGCGACCAAGGGCAGGGGGGCGACCTTTTCCTTCCAGGATGTCAGCCGTTCCAGGCCTTGTGGCGCCCAGGGCATTTTTTTCAGGATCGTCGGATAGACCGGGCCGAGGGCAATATAGTCAGGCTTGGCGGCGAGTGCCGTTTCGAGCTCGGCCTCGTCGTGCGTTGAGAGGCCAATCTTCAGGCCCGCGCTGCGGATGGCGGCGAGGTCTGCCGTTGCCAGATCCTCCTGTCCCAAATGGACGAAGTCGCAGGCCTCGTCGATGGCGAGCTGCCAGAAGTCGTTGACGATGAGCTGGCAGCCGTGGTCGGCACAGCATTGCCGGGCGCGGCGGATGTGCTGGCGAAGCACGCTCTCCTCGGTATCCTTCATCCGCAGCTGCACCAGCTTGACCCCCAGCGGCACAAGCCGCTCAATCCAGTCGGCATTGTCGACGATGAGGTAGAAGGGATCGAGCTTCATGCAAAGACCCCCTTTCCAATCACGGGGGTGGATGGCACGGCCATGTCGCGCGGTTCCAGCATGCCTGCTCCATGAGCAATATGCCCTGCCTCGATGGCCTTGGCAAAGGCCTCGGCCATGGCAGCCGGATCGCCGGCGCTGGCGACGGCGGTGTTGAGCAGCACGGCGTCATAACCGAGTTCCATCACGGTGGTGGCGTGGGACGGGCGACCGATGCCGGCATCGACGATCAGCGTCACATCCGGGAATTCCGCCCGCATGGATTTGAGTGCCGGCAGATTCTGCGGCCCCATGGCGCTGCCGATTGGCGCGCACCAGGGCATCAGCACCCGGCAGCCAGCGGCGAGCAGTTTCTCCCCGACCACCAGATCGTCGGTCGTGTAGGGGAAAACCTCGAAGCTCTCTGAAACGAGGATCTTCGCCGCTTCTACCAGTTGGAAAACGTCAGGCTGCAGCGTGTCGTGATGGCCGATCACCTCGAGTTTGATCCAGGTGGTGCCGAAGACCTCGCGCGCCATCTTCGCCGTCAGCACCGCTTCGCGGGCGCTGTGGCAGCCGGCGGTGTTGGGCAGGACGTGAACGCCGAGCTCACGGATCAGCTGGAAGAAGGCGCCGCCCGCCTTGCCCCCCGCGGTCTCCCGGCGCAGCGAGACGGTGACGATCTCGGTCTTCGAGCGCCGCACGGCCTCTGCGAGCACCGCAGGCGAGGGGTAACGCGCGGTGCCGAGCAATAGGCGCGAGGCGACTGTCTTGCCGTAGAGTTCGAGTGCCATCTCAGCCTCCCTGCATGGGCGAGAGGATCTCTATCCGGTCGCCATCGTTCAAAGGGTGGGCGGCCCGCTCCTCGCGGTGAACCAGCTCGCCATTGATGGCGGTTGCCAGCCAGTCGCCTTCGTAGTCGAGCTTTGCGAGCAGATCGGCGAGATTGCCTGCATCGAGCTCCAGGGTTTCTCCGTTAACGGTGAGCTTCATGCGGTCCTCCTTTTCTCCAGGGCGTGGGCGGTCGAAAGCCTATCTGCGGCTTCACGGGCCAATGCCGGAGCGAGCAGAAAGCCGTGGCGATGCATGCCCGCAACCGCCAAACCTTCTGCCGTCTCGACGAGGCGGGGCACATTGTCCGGGAAAGCCGGGCGGATGCCGGTACCGGTTTCCACGATGCGCGCCTCGGCAAAGGCCGGGTGCAGCGCATAGGCGGTGTTGAGCAGTTCCATCATCGAGCGCGCCGTGATCGGCCCGTCATCCTCTGTCTCGATCATGGTCGCGCCCAGCATGAACAGCCCGTTGCCGCGCGGCACGATGTAGAGGGGGTGGCGGGGATGCAGGAGGCGCACGGGGCGGGAGAGGGTGACATCGCTTGTCTCGAGATAGAGCATCTCGCCACGCACGCCGCGCAGGTCTTCGATCTCACTGATCGCCTGCGGCCCCCGGCAATCGACGACGCTCGAATAGGCTCCCGCATCACCCGCCTCCTCGCCGAAGCGGAAGGAGACACCCAGCTGCCGCACTGCCTGATAAAGACCCCGCAATGCCTTGCGGGGATCGAGATGGGCCTCCTCTGCAAAGAAAAGGCCGGTGCCGAAACGCCCGGCGAGATCCGGCTCCAGGTCTCGGATCTCCTCTTCGCCCAGCCAGCGATGACCGCGCGTGCGGGTCGCAAATCGCTTGAGGTCGGCAAGATCGCGGGGATTGGCCAGCACCAGCGTGCCCCGGCGTTGGACGAGACCGGGCACGGCCTCGTCCCACCAGTCGGCAGCCAAGAGACCTGATGTCAGCACGATCTCTTCCGCCGCCTCCCGCTCGCAATAGGGGGCAAGCATGCCGCCCGCCCAATGGGAGGCGCCAAGCCCGATATCGGCTCGGCGCTCCACGACCTCGACGGAGACACCCCTGCGCGCCAGTTCCAGCGCCGTCGCCAGCCCCGCGACACCGGCGCCCTTCACGAGAACCGTCATGACTGCTCCCCCGTCTCAAGTGCCGCGATCTCGTCTGCCGTCATGTAGAGATCGCCGCCGGCGCGGTACTTCTCCGCCATGGCGGTCAGACCCTCCTTCTGGGCCTCGGCGCGGATATCATGCGAGATCCGCATCGAGCAGAATTTCGGCCCGCACATCGAGCAGAAATGCGCGACCTTGTGTGCCTCCTTCGGCAGTGTTTCGTCATGCATGGAGCGCGCCGTCTCCGGGTCGAGCGACAGATTGAACTGGTCCTCCCAGCGGAATTCGAAGCGGGCGCGGGAAAGCGCATCGTCGCGCAGCTGCGCTGCCGGATGACCCTTGGCGAGGTCTGCGGCATGCGCCGCGATCTTGTAGGTGATGACACCCACCTTGACGTCGTCACGGTCGGGAAGACCCAGATGCTCCTTCGGCGTGACGTAGCAGAGCATGGCCGTGCCGAACCAGCCGATCATCGCCGCCCCAATGCCCGAGGTGATGTGGTCGTAACCCGGCGCGATATCCGTCGTCAGCGGCCCCAGCGTGTAGAAGGGGGCCTCGCCGCAGGTCTTCAGCTGCTTGTCCATGTTTTCCTTGATCTTGTGCATGGGAACATGGCCGGGACCCTCGATCATCACCTGGCAATCTTTCTCCCAGGCAATCTTGGTCAGCTCACCCAGCGTCTCCAGCTCGGCAAACTGGGCGGCATCATTGGCATCGGCAATCGAGCCGGGGCGCAAGCCATCGCCCAACGAGAAGGAGACATCGTAGGCGCGGCAGATGTCGCAGATTTCCTCGAAATGCTCGTAGAGGAAGCTCTCTTTGTGATGATGCAGACACCACTTGGCCATGATCGAACCACCGCGCGAAACGATGCCGGTGACGCGGTTGACGGTCAGCGGGATGTAATGCAGTCGCACGCCGGCATGGATGGTGAAGTAGTCGACGCCCTGCTCGGCCTGTTCGATCAGCGTGTCGCGATAGACCTCCCAGGTCAGATCCTCGGCAATGCCGCCGACCTTTTCCAGCGCCTGGTAGAGCGGCACGGTGCCGATCGGCACGGGTGAATTGCGCAGGATCCAGTCGCGGATGTTGTGAATGTTGCGGCCGGTCGAGAGATCCATGACCGTGTCGGCGCCCCAGCGGATCGCCCAGACCATCTTCTCGACTTCCTCAGCCATGGAGGAGGTGACGGCCGAGTTGCCGATATTGGCGTTGATCTTCACCAGGAAATTCCGGCCGATGATCATAGGCTCCAGTTCGGGATGGTTGATGTTGGCGGGAATGATTGCCCGGCCCAGAGCGATCTCTTGGCGGACGAATTCCGGCGTCACGTGATCGGGGATCGCGGCGCCGAAGCTTTCGCCGTCGCGGATGAGCGCTTCTTTCATGGCCTTGCGGGCAAGGTTTTCGCGGATCGCCACATATTCCATTTCCGGCGTGATGATGCCGGCGCGGGCATAGGCGAGCTGTGTGACGGCCTTGCCGCCCGTTGCGCGAAGCGGCTGATGTTTCACGGGAAACGCCGGCGTGAGTTTCTCTGCGGAGACGAAGCCGTTGTCCTCTGGCTTTACATCGCGGCCGTCATAGGCCTCCACATCGCCGCGCTGCCTGACCCAATCCAGACGGCGGCGGGCAAGGCCTTGATCGATTGCGATGGTTGCCAGCGGATCTGTGTAGGGACCTGAGGAATCGTAGACATTAACCGGTGGTTCGCCCGAAGTCGGGTGCAGCGCGATCTGGCGCAGGGGTACGCGAATGTCCGGATGCATGTCTCCTGCTAAGAAGATCTTGGTCGAGGCGGGAAGCGGCCCGGTGGTGACGTCGGGCTTTGGGAAGTTAGGGGCAATGTTCATCATGGAGCTCCAAGTGTTCAGGTTGGAGACCCAGTCATGTCAGCCGGAATGATGGAAAGACGCCACGGGATTCGGGTTTTCGAATCGTCGTTCTGCAGCGCTCGCACCGTCCCTACGCCAGTATGAACTGGATCAGGTTCAACGGGTCATCGCGCTGCTCGTCCCTTGCGGTTTGGCGTAGCGAAATCTCAGCCCCTTGTCGGGACACCCCTGGTGAATGCTTCAAGTCTGGCCAAAAGCTCGGCTGCTGTCAACGAGCCTTTGGGGAGCCTTCGGGCCTCAGGCGCCGGCGCGCGGCACCTCGAACTGCTGGCCGGGGCGCAGGCCCTTGAAGCGCCCGCTGCCGATCCCGGCAGCAGACATCGCTGTCGCGAGCGCCTTCGGCGGATCGTCGATGCCTTCATTGGTCAGCTGGAAGGTGCCGAAATGGTGGCCGATGCCGAAAGCCGCGCCGCTCGAACGAAAGCCTGAAATCGCCTCCTCCGGGTTCTGGTGCTGCGCCTTCATGAACCAGCGCGGCTCATAGGCACCGATCGGCATGATCGCGAGCCTGATGTCGCCATGCTTTTCCCTGACTTCGCGATAATGCTTGCCCTCGGCATAGCCGGTGTCGCCGATATGGTAGATCTTGCCGGCCGGGGTCTCGATGACAAAGGCGGCCCAGAGTGCCATGCGCCGGTCACCCATGCCGCGTGCGGACCAGTGATGGCAGGGCTCGCAGTGGAAGACGAATCCACCTCCGAGATCGAGCCGATCGCCCCAGTCCATGACAGTGGTTCGAGAAAATGGATTTGCCGCGCGAATGATCGTGTCATTGCCGAGCGGTGTGATGATTTGCGGATTGTGCGCACGCACCAGCTTGTTGAGCGTCGCGACGTCGAGATGGTCGTAGTGATTGTGGGTTACGATCACGATGTCGATCTTCGGCAGGTCATCGAAGGCGACGCCGGGCGGATTGTTGCGTTTCGGCCCGGCAAAGGGCACGGGGCTCGCGCGTTCCGACCAGACCGGGTCGGTCAGGATGTTCAAGCCGGCCGTCTGGATGAGCAGCGTTGCATGGCCGACCATGGTGACGACAAGCCGGCTTCCTTCGATGCGGGGTTCCGGCTTCGTGGTGACGACGTCGGCGGCCGTGACCGGTTTCGGCCATTCCATCTTGCCGCCTTCGAACTGCCAGCGGAGCAGGTCGGAGAGACCACGGGGCTCTTCGCCACCCGGGTTGAAGAAAACCTTGCCATCGAAATGATCCGACATGGGGCCGGAATAATAGCGGTTGCCCGCATGTGCCTCGCGCAAGCCGAGACCTCCGAGTGTTGCGACAACAAGGCCGAAGCCCGACCATTTGAGAAAGCTGCGTCTGTTCATGGCATACCCATATGTGGTTTCGTCGGTTGTACGACAATGGGCGTGCCGCAGATCGTCAACTCCGCGTGAAGTCCTTGTTCCTCCGGACTTCGCTTGACTTCCCGGCCGTTTTCCTGTTTATCCGCCGCAATCTGCGAAGAGACGAGCACTCCGAGCCGCCGACCGGGACCCGTGAAGGTATAAAGAGATCCCGGAGGTCAACACCCGACAGCGCGTTGCGCCCTCGGGTGCTTTTTGGCTTTGCGTCTTGTTTTCCGCGCGGAGAAGACCGAGGTTTCGGGTGTCCGAAACCATGCAAGGAAGAGCCGATGTTTGAGAACCTCCAGGACCGTCTTGGATCCATTCTGAATGGACTGACCGGCCGTGGCGCGCTGTCCGAGGCGGATGTCTCGGCTGCTCTGCGCGAGGTCCGTCGTGCTCTTCTCGAGGCCGACGTGGCCCTCGAAGTGGTCCGCGCCTTCACCGAAAAGGTCCGCGAAAAGGCCGTTGGCGCCTCGGTCCTGAAATCGATCAAGCCCGGGCAGATGGTCGTCAAGATCGTCCATGACGAGCTGGTCGAAATGCTCGGCACGGAAGGTGTGTCGATCGATCTCAATGCCGCAGCGCCCGTCGTCATCATGATGGTCGGTCTGCAGGGCTCGGGTAAAACCACCACCACTGGCAAGATCGCCAAGCGCCTGACGGATCGCGACAAGAAGAAGGTCCTGATGGCCTCGCTCGACACGCGTCGTCCGGCCGCTCAGGAACAGCTTCGCCAGCTCGGCGTGCAGACCGGCATCGATACGCTGCCGGTTATTGCCGGCCAGTCGCCGACCGATATTGCATCGCGTGCTGTGCAAGCCGCGAAGCTTGGCGGCCATGACGTGGTCATCCTCGACACCGCCGGCCGTACGCATATCGACGAGCCGCTGATGATCGAGATGGCCGAGATCAAGTCTCGCGCCAAGCCGCATGAAATCCTGCTCGTCGCAGACTCGCTGACCGGTCAGGACGCCGTCAATCTCGCCCGCAACTTCGACGAACGCGTCGGCATCACAGGCCTCGTTCTTACCCGCATGGACGGCGATGGCCGTGGTGGTGCTGCCCTTTCGATGCGTGCCGTCACCGGCAAGCCGATCAAGCTGATCGGTGTCGGCGAAAAGATGTCGGAGCTCGATGAGTTCCATCCCCGCCGTATCGCCGACCGCATCCTCGGCATGGGCGACATCGTTTCGCTGGTCGAAAAGGCCGCCGAGAACATCGACGCGGACAAGGCCCGCGCCATGGCCGAGAAGATGGCCAAGGGCAAGTTCGACCTCAACGACCTCGCCGAACAGATCAAGCAGATGCAGGCCATGGGCGGCATGGGCGGGATCATGGGCATGATGCCGGGCATGGCCGGCATGAAGGACAAGATCTCGGCCGCCGGTCTCGACGACAAGGTGTTCAAGCGTCAGCTCGCAATCATCTCTTCGATGACCAAGGCCGAACGCGCCAATCCTGACGTCTTGAAGCATTCCCGCAAGAAGCGCATCGCGGCCGGCTCCGGCACTGATGCCTCCGACATCAACAAGCTCTTGAAGATGCATCGCCAGATGGCCGACATGATGAAAGCCATGGGCGGCAAGAAGGGCGGCGGCATGATGAAGCAGATGATGGGCGGTCTCGCCTCCAAGATGGGCCTCGGCGGCATGGGCATGCCGGATCTGTCGAAAATGGATCCGAAGCAGCTTGAGGCGCTTGCCAAGCAGGCGGAAGCGGCCGGCATGAAGCCTGGCAGCTTGCCCGGTCTGGGCGCTGGCGGCCTGCCGGGTCTTGGGGGTCAGAAACTTCCCGGCCTCGGTGGTGGCGGTTTCCCCGGCCTTCCAGGCCTGCCGAAGAAGAAGTGAGAGGGCGCCGATGATTGATTCGTCCGTCAAGGAGCAACTGTCAGGCTATCGCCAGTCGATCGACAATATCGACGCGGCGCTGGTCCACATGCTGGCGGAGCGCTTCCGCTGCACCAAGGCCGTCGGCGTGCTGAAGGCCACACACGAATTGCCGCCCGCCGATCCGGCGCGCGAGGAATACCAGATCACCCGCCTGCGCCATCTGGCTCAGGATGCCAATCTGGACCCGGATTTCGCCGAGAAGTTCCTGAACTTCATCATCAAGGAAGTCATCCGGCATCATGAAGCCATTGCCGCCGAACATGGCGGTGCAACCGAAAAGACCGCCTGACGGCGGCCTCAACAAGAAAAACAGGTATGCCCCGGCAGCCTGCATCGAAAACCTAAGGAGTAATGCAATGTCCCTCAAGATTCGTCTCGCCCGCGGTGGTTCCAAGAAGCGCCCGTACTACCAGATCGTCGTTGCCGACGCCCGTTCGCCGCGCGACGGCCGTTTCCTCGACAAGGTTGGTTCCTGGAACCCGATGCTGGGCAAGGACAACGAAAAGCGCGTCGAGCTGGACGCAGAAGCCATCAAGGCTTGGGTTGCCAAGGGCGCACAGCCGACCGACCGCGTTCTTCGCTTCATGGCTGAAGCTGGTCTCGCCGAGCGCGCCGCCCGCAGCAACCCGGACAAGGCAAAGCCGGGCAAGAAGGCTCAGGAGCGCGCTGCCGAGCGTGCCCAGAAGGCCGCTGACGCTGCTGCCGCCGCTTCGGAAGCCGCTGCAGAATAATCGGCAAATAGCCGTTTTCAGCGGGCGGTGGGTCATCCCACCGCCCGTTTTTGCGTTTTCTTTCCGGTCGCTTCCGCCTAATACCAAGTGTCGATGATAGGAACCGATAGGATGGCTTATTGTGGGTTTCTGGCTAGGCGCGGCGCGCCGGGCGATGCTGTCGCATCGGCCAAGCAGCGCAACAACGCCAGAGGCCCACAATAAGCCACCTTTGGTCGGCTTCCCGCCCGTTCTGGCGTCGTCGAGCTCCTTGACCGATGCGCCAGCATCGCTCTTCGGACCTCTCCTAGCCAGAAAGGGCGGTCGAGCCGATCCTATGGGTTTCTATCATCGACACTTGGTATAAAAGGAATGTCGAACCGAGACGTGTGCAGGACCGTTCCCACTCATGAGCAAGCTTGAAAATCCGATACTGATGGCCGTGATCGGTGCCGCCCAGGGGCTCCGGGGCGAGGTGCGGGTCAAGACCTTCACCGAAGATCCGCTCGGTCTCGGCGACTACGGCTTCCTCTATGCGGCCGATGGTCGAAAGTTCGAGATCCTCGAGATCCGTGACGGCAAGACGGTGGCCCTCGTCCGTTTCCGCGGGGTCAACGATCGCAACGCCGCCGAAGCACTCAACGGCACCGAGCTTTTTGTCGACCGGGATGCGCTGCCGGATGACGATCTCGACGAGGACGAATTCTATTATGCCGATCTCGAAGGCCTCGAGGTCTATGACGCCGAGAACAATCACTACGGCGCGGTGACCGCCGTCTATGATTTCGGCGCCGGTGACCTGCTCGAGTTGAAGGGCCCCGGCAAGCGGCCCGTGCTCATTCCTTTTTCCGAAGCCGCCGTGCTCGAGATCGATCTCGAAGGCGGCCGTCTGCTCGTCGATCCGATTGCAGCCGGTCTGAAGGATGACGGGGAAGAGAAGCCCTACGGCAATGCCGGCGGCAAGCCGCGGCCGAACAATGGCCGCTGAGCGTCCCATGCCTTTCAAGGCTTCCATCCTGACGCTCTATCCGGACATGTTTCCGGGCCATCTCGGTCTGGCGCTCGCGGGCCGGGCGATGGAGCGTGGCGACTGGGCCCTGGAGGCGGTGCAGATCCGCGATTTCGCCGAAGACAGACATCGCAGCGTCGACGATACCCCGTCGGGTGGCGGTGCCGGCATGGTGCTGCGTCCCGATGTGCTGGCGCGTGCCATCGATTCCATAGCCGACGATGGACGTCCTCGCCTGCTGATGAGCCCGCGGGGTCGTCCGCTGACGCAGGAGCGGGTTCGACAACTTGCCGCAGGTGAAGGCGTAGTGATCGTCTGTGGGCGCTTCGAGGGCGTCGACCAACGGGTGATCGATGCGCGCCAACTCGAAGAAGTCTCGATCGGCGATTACATCCTCTCGGGTGGTGAGCCCGCGGCGCTGACGCTACTCGATGCGGTGGTACGCATCCTGCCCGGCGTGATGGGCAACCAGTTGTCCGGCGTGCATGAAAGTTTCGAGGGTGGTTTGCTCGAACATCCGCAATACACGCGTCCCCAGGTCTTCGAAGGGCGGGCGATTCCCGAAGTTCTTACATCTGGAAATCATGCCGCCATCGAAAAATGGCGACATGAGCAGGCGGTGAAGCTTACCGGCGAGCGGCGCCCTGACCTGTTGCCCGATCAGCCGGTTACAAAGTAGTAGGCGGCAAGCGCCAGACCTGCGGCGACCACGATCCAACGCAAGACAGCCTGCGGGACCTTTCTGGCCATCGCCACGCCCGCATAGCCGCCGGCGGCCACGGCCGGGATCATGATCAGGGCGTGAAGCCAGGAGAGCGCGCCCGCACCGACGAAGACGACGATCGCGACGGCTGCGATGACGATCGACAGGAAGTTTTTCAGCGCGTTGAGGCGGTGATAGTCACCGCCGCTCGCCAGCCCCAGTGATGCCAGCATCATGATGCCCATGCCGGCGCCGAAGAAGCCGCCATAGAAGGACGTCACACCCTGCAGCGCAAGCCCGAGCGGGCTGGCCGGATGGCTCTCGCCTTGTGTCTTCGGCCTCAACTTCGGCCCCGCCGCGAAGATCACTGTCGCGACGAGCAGCAGCCAGGGAACCATGGTTCGGAAGGCGGGATTGGAGAGCGAAATCAGGAACAGCGCGCCTCCGAGAGCCCCGACGGCCGAAACGGCAGCGAGGACCCATACCCCGCGTCCCATGGCCCGCAATTCCTTGCCATAGGCGAGCGTCGATGTGATGTAGCCGGGGATCTGAGTGACCGAGGAGGTGGCGTTGGCGCTGATCGGCGGAAGGCCGACAAGTGTCAGTGCGCCGAAAGTGAGGAAGGTCCCGCCGCCGGCGATCGCATTGACAGCGCCAGACAGGAAGCCCGCCGCAAAGAGCAGCGCGATCAGAGCCATCGACATATGTATCATCTCCTCCATGATGAGGAGGACGTGATAGGAGGAGAGTTCCTGCGCCGCAAGGCTTCGCGCCACAACGCACATGCAAAATTTCGCAGCGCCAGGGGTGACAAGCGGAGCGTCTTGGTGTATTGGCCGCCTCGGAAATGGGCTCTTCGCCCGTCTGCCACAACAAAGAACTGCGAATTCGCTCCGGCCCGTCAGGGTCAATATCCTCAGGCTCGTTCCAAGGGATGATCGTTGAGCGCTCTGGCTGTTTCAGAAGAAAACCGAGGTTAGACATGAACATCATTCAGCAGCTGGAAGCCGAACAGGCCGCCAAGATCGAAGCCAAGCGCAAGCTTCCGGAATTCTCCCCGGGCGACACGCTCCGCGTCAACGTCACCGTCAAGGAAGGCAACCGTACCCGCGTACAGGCTTATGAAGGCGTTTGCATCGCTCGTTCGGGCGGCGGCATCAACGAAAGCTTCACGGTTCGCAAGATCTCCTACGGCGAAGGCGTCGAGCGCGTATTCCCGGTCTACTCGCCGCTCGTCGAAAGCGTCGAAATCGTTCGCCGTGGTAAGGTCCGTCGCGCCAAGCTCTACTACCTGCGCGATCGTCGCGGCAAGTCGGCTCGTATCGTCGAGAACACCGGTACCCGCGCCCGCAAGCTGAACGACGCCGAGCGCGCCGCCGTTGCCGAGGAAAAGGCACGTCTGGAAGCTGAGAAGGTCGCAGCAGCACAGGCACTGGCCGCCGAAAAGGCAGCAGCCGAAGCCGCTGAAAAGGCCGCTGCTGCAGAAGCTGCAGCCGCTGCCGAAGCTTCTGCCGAATAAGCAGCTGCCAGCATATCGCATGACGAAAGGCTCCGGTTTCCGGAGCCTTTTTTCGTTTTGGCTTTCTGTCAGAGACTGACGCTGATTGCGCCGCCGGCAACGATCAGACAGGCGAGAAGCCGGCGGACGGTGAGAGGCTCGCCCAGCAGGAGGGCGCCGATCAAGACGGCGAAGACGACACTTGTTTCCCTGACTGCCGTGACAAGCCCTGCAGGGGCATAGGCATAGGCCACTACGACGAGGCCATAGGCCAGCATGGCGACGACGCCTCCAGCGGCCGCCTTCCAGGTCAGCGGCGAGCGCAGATCGATGATCAGGCCCCGACGTGCCACGGCAAAGGCGATCGTGATCATGATGCCAAAAAGAAACAGCACCCAGAGCGCATAGGCGATGGGTTCTTCGACCAGCTTCACACCGCGCGAGTCGACGGTCGAATAGCAGGCGATGATCAGGCCAGTGGTCAGCGCGAACAGGATCGATGAGGTCGCAGCCCGGGTCTTGCCAAGCGACAGGCTCATGATGCCGGTCGCAATCATGATGACGCCGAGGGTCTGCCATGGCCCCAAGACCTCTCCGAAGAAGACAAAGCCGCCGATCGTGACCAGGAGAGGAACCGTGCCACGAACGATCGGGTAGACCTGACCGAGTTCGCCATGCCGGTAAGCCGCCACCAGAAACAGGCTGTAGCCCACCTGAAGGCTTGCGGAGAGCAGGATATAGGGCCACGCGGCTGCCCCCGGCACAGGCACCGTAAAAAGCAGGGGGAGGGTGATGATACTGCCCGCCAGGCTCATCACGGTGATCGACCAGAGACGATCTGCTCCTGTCCGCAGGAAGGCGTTCCAACTGGCGTGCAAGATCGCGGCGACAAGCGCCAACCCTACGGCAACAGCACTCACGACCGCAGCCTGCGGATCGAGTTGGCGAATTCACTGGTTTTCATGAGAGACCCGCAAGCGGCAGATGACAGTTTTGTGACAGCGCGACGATAGTCGCTTCACGTCTGTTTGCAACGGGCAGCCAAAAAGAAACCGCCCGCTTTACAGCGGGCGGTTGATAATCGGTCGATTGTCGCTTGCGCTTACTTGAAGCTGCGGATGTCGACGAAGTGACCCGCTACAGCGGCTGCAGCGGCCATGGCCGGCGAAACGAGGTGTGTGCGGCCCTTGAAGCCCTGGCGGCCTTCGAAGTTGCGGTTCGAGGTCGATGCGCAGCGCTCGCCCGGCTTCAGGCGGTCGTCGTTCATGGCGAGGCACATGGAGCAGCCCGGCTCGCGCCAGTCAAAGCCGGCCGCCTTGAAGATCTTGTCGAGACCTTCGGCTTCGGCCTGTTCCTTCACCAGGCCGGAGCCCGGAACGATCATGGCCGATACCGTGGATGCCACCGTCTTGCCTTCAACGACCTTCGCCACTTCGCGCAGGTCCTCGATGCGGCCATTGGTGCAGGAGCCGATGAAGACGCGGTCGATGGCGATGTCGGTGATCTTGGTGCCTGGCTTCAGGCCCATATAGTCGAGCGCACGCCACTTGGAGGTGCGCTTCGTCTCGTCCTGGATGTCGTCGGGGTTCGGGACGACGCCCTCGATCGATACGACGTCTTCCGGCGACGAGCCCCAGGAGACGATCGGCGGCAGGTTGGCCGCGTCGAGTACGACGACGCGATCGAAGTGCGCGCCTTCGTCGGACTTCAGCGTCTTCCAGTAGGCAATCGCCTGCTCGAGCGCTTCGCCCTTCGGCGCACGCGGCTTGTCTTTGATGTATTCGAAGGTCTTTTCGTCGGGGGCGATGAGACCGGCGCGGGCGCCGCCCTCGATCGTCATGTTGCAGACGGTCATGCGACCTTCCATCGACAGCGCCTCAATGGCTTCGCCGGCGAATTCGATGACGTGGCCGGTGCCGCCGGCCGTGCCGATCTCGCCGATGATGGCGAGGATGATGTCCTTGGCAGTGACGTGGTCGGGCAAAACGCCATCCACACGCACCAGCATGTTCTTCGCCTTCTTCTGGATCAGCGTCTGGGTGGCGAGCACGTGCTCGACCTCTGATGTGCCGATGCCATGGGCCAGCGCTCCGAAGGCGCCATGCGTCGAGGTGTGGCTATCGCCGCAGACGATGGTCATGCCGGGCAGGGTAAAGCCCTGTTCCGGGCCGACGATGTGCACGATGCCCTGACGCTTGTCGGAAGCCGAGTAGTATTCGACGCCGAATTCGGCTGCGTTCGTAGCGAGCGCCTCGACCTGAATGCGGCTTTCCTCGTTCTTGATGCCGAGGTGGCGGTCCGGCGAGGTCGGCACGTTGTGGTCAACGACCGCAAGCGTTTTCTGCGGCGCGCGGACCTTGCGGCCAGCCATGCGCAGACCTTCGAAGGCCTGGGGGCTCGTCACTTCATGCACGAGGTGACGGTCGATGTAGAGAAGACAGGTGCCGTCATCCTGGCGATCGACGACGTGGTCGTCCCAGATCTTGTCGTAAAGGGTGCGGGGTGCGCTCATGGGTGAGTTCCATCCAGACTGAGTATAAGGGATTTCTTGAAGTGTGAGGTCTTATCGCGCCGGTCTTCCGGTCGCAGGAGCTCAGCCGCGAAGGCTCGCAAGGGCCCCTTGAACGCGCGCGAAGAAGCGTGCCGGCAGACGCTTGTGGTCCTGCAGCACGATAAACTGGTTCGCGAGGCATCCGAATTTCGATCCCATGGGCGGCGTCATACCAGTTTTCGCTGATGTCGGCAATTGGTTCGAGTACCCCATGACATGCGGCTGTCATGAAGCTTTCGCGTAAGCATGATTGATCTTCGTCAGTATCGCACCCTCTCGGAACCGGCGCAATGAACGAAGAGATCCACCGCATCAAAACCGAACTCCTCGACAGCTTCGACGAGGAGCTTGAGCAGCAATTGGAAGAGGATCGGCTTGACCAGCTTGTCGCCGACGGCATGTCCGAACCCATGATCGACCGGAAGATCTACTTTCGCGAACTCTTCCGCCTCCAGCATGAGCTGGTCCGCCTGCAGGACTGGGTGCAGTACAAGAAGCTGAAAATGGTCGTGCTGTTCGAGGGTCGTGATTCGGCTGGCAAAGGCGGCGCCATCAAGCGCGTGACCCAGCGGTTCAACCCGCGCGTCTGCCGGGTCGTCGCTCTGCCGGCGCCGACCGAGCGCGAGCGCAGCCAGTGGTATTTCCAGCGCTATGTGCAGCATCTGCCAACGGCCGGCGAAATGGTTCTGTTCGATCGCTCGTGGTACAATCGCGCCGGTGTCGAGCGGGTCATGGGTTTCTGCACACCGGACGAACTGGAGGAGTTTTTCCGCTCCGTCCCGGAGTTTGAACGCATGCTGGTGCGCTCCGGTATCATCCTCGTCAAATACTGGTTCTCGATTACGGACGAGGAGCAGGAATTTCGCTTCCGGATGCGGATCAACGATCCCCTGAAGCAGTGGAAGCTCTCGCCGATGGATCTCGAAAGCCGGATACACTGGGAAAGCTATACCCGCGCTAAGGAAGAGATGCTGGAGCGCACGCATATCCCGGAGGCGCCCTGGTGGGTGGTCCAGGCCGTCGACAAGAAGAAGGCTCGGCTCAACATGATCGCGCATCTCCTGACGCAGGTGCCTTATGAGCATGTGCCAAAGGAAGCGATCGAGCTTCCCGCACGCGTGCGCAATGCAGACTACATCCGCCATCCTGTGCCGGCGGATATGTATGTTCCGGAAACCTACTGACGGGTCATGCAGGCTGTAATTCGCGCGTCTGCTGAAAGAACAGCGGGCTGAAGGCTGACGGGGGAAGCTGCCCCGTCGCTTCGAAATACTTCTGAAGCACCAGCAGGGAGACCTTGCGCTCGGTCTTGCGATCGCAGAACGAGGCGACATAGGCATTGGCATTGGCCACGATGTCCTGCGCCCATTGCGGATTGCGTTCCAGCTCGGCGATCTTGTCCTCGAGGTCGCTGAAATCAGGGCGTACTTCGACGAAGTGATGGTCGGGGATCAGGCCGCCTTCCATGAACCATGTCTCGTAGCGCCCCTTCGGCATCACGCAGACGCTGCGCGAAGCCATGATCCATTTCAGGTTGGTGGCGACGTCGAAGCCCTCGATGGACAGGATATAGCGATAGCCCATCTGGTCCTGCGGGCTGAGGAAGCCTTTGGCCTGGACACCGTCTTTTGTTTCTCCGATATGGCCGACATCAGCAGACGCGCTCTCATGATGCCGGCGTAGCAATTCCATGCGGAGTGGATTGTTGAGCGCTCCGCGCCACACGGCCATCGGCTTCTTCTTCTCCCAGGGCGTGTCGTCGGCGCATAGCCGGAAATGCCGGAGCTTGTCGAGGTTCAGAAGCACGGAGTTTCCGTTCTCCCCTCCGGTCGGGCGGCTCTTGACGATGCTTGGCGTGTTTGGAACCCATGTCACGTCGCCGAAGAGATAATCGACCTTCAACCGACAGGGAAAATAGCGCAGATACTCGTCGAGATCGAAGTAATAGCGGCTCTGGGCCCGGTCCACCGCGTTCAATCTCGTGCCGGGCTCGACGGAGCATGGGGGCAATCTGTTGTAGTAGTTCGCCCTTCGCATCAGCTCTTCGAGCTCGGGTGATGCCTCGAGCTCGCCGAGGATCTGTCTGCACCGCTGCAGATACCATTCGCGCGGCACCGCATGTCGTGTGATGCCGGCTGCATAGTAGCGCACGCGATTTATGGTCTTTGCCGTTTTATCGAGCGCAGGGAGCTTCATCGATGCCGCGCCCTCATGCGCTGTTCAAAGCCTCGCAGGAGGATCGAAAGGCCGATCGTCAGCACGAGATAGACATAGGCCACGATCGAATAGGTCTCGAAGAAGCGAAACGAGCCGGAGGCGTAAACCTTGCCCATCTGGGTGATGTCGGCAACCCCGAGGACCGAGACGAGGGACGAGTCCTTCACCATGGCGACGAAGTCATTCGACAGTGGGGGGAAGATGACGCGGATCGCCTGGGGGAACACCACCAGACGAAAGCGCTGGCCGCGGCTCAAGCCCAGCGCCTTGGCCGCCTCGATCTGCCGCTTGTCGATCGACTGGATCCCGGCGCGAAAGATTTCGGCGATGAAGGCAGAATAGCCGATCATCAGCGCAATGATCGCACGCCACATCAGGGAGATGTCACGCACCACCATAGGCTCCGCGAGGCCTGCCGATACGAGTGGAGACGTGATGAAATTATAGAGCGCGACAAGGCCGGGCGCGCCGACAAAGGCGATGTAGAAGAGCAGGACGATGATCGGAATGCCGCGGACGACCTCGACGTAGAACCGGGCGATTTGGCGCAGGACCACGCTGTCCGACATTCCAAGAAGTGCAATCAGCAGGCCGAGAGCCGTCGCCAGGGCAAAGCCGACCAGCGTGACGAAGATCGTCACCCAGAGACCCTTGGCCACCGTGTTGAAGACCTGCGCATAGAGGTCGCTGACGAAGATGACGCCGGCAAGTGCTGCCGCCAGCACAAGGAAGGCGATCAGCCACCAGGGCCGATCGCCTTTTTGATCACCCTGCGGAAGGGTCTGAAATGCCATCAGTTACCCGCTTTCAGGTCGCAGGGTTGGACGCGGTTCATTCGCCCATCTTGTAGTCTAGAAACCACTTCTTGTTCAGCGTCTCGATGGTGCCATCGGCCTTCATCGCGGCGATCGCGGCATTGACGGGCGCGACGAGTTCCGAGCCCTTCGGGAAGATGAAGCCGAAGTCTTCCGAACCGAGCGGGCCACCGACGAGCTTCAGGCCGCCATTCGAGGCATCGACATAGCCCTTGCCCGCCGTGCCGTCCGTCAGCACGACATCGACGTCGCCGGTTTTGAGTGCCTGGACAGTCGCGCCGAAGGTCTCGAACAGCTTGATGCGCGGGTTCTGCTCATTGCCGTCGAGGATCTCATAGACGGCTGTATAGAAGGGGGTCGTGCCCGGCTGTGCGCCGACAAGGCCGTCTTCGAACTCGGCGAAGCTCTTGCCGTCGCTGAACCGGCTCTCGTCGCCGCGAACCAGCATGAACTGCTCGGAGCGCATATAGGGCTCGGAGAAATCCACCTTTTCCTTGCGGTCTTCCTTGATGGTGATGCCGGTCATGCCGATCTGGAACTGGTTATCCGACACGGCCTGGATCATCGCATCCCAGGAGGTGTTCTGATACTCGACCGTGAAATTGAGCCGCTTGGCGATCTCGTTCATCGCGTCATATTCCCAGCCGATCTGTTGGCCGGACTTCGGGTCGACGAACTGCAGCGGCGGATAGGCATTCTCCGTCACAACGACGACCGTCTTGCCGCCCAAATCCGGCAGGTCGGTGGCGTTGGCAGCGAGAGGCAGCAGGGCAAGAGCGGAGAGACCGGCAAGGACAGCGCGGCGAAACAACATGGAAATCTCCCGAATTGTGGCAGCGCACAGTGTCACATCTTGTTCAGGGATGGCAAGAACTGCCCATGCCAGAGACCATCTCCGGCTCCCAGTTCTTGTGGAGCAGACATAGTGCCGGTTCTGTTTTGCAGACTTCGGCTGAAAAAACTGCCTTCTACCTGCTTCGGCCAGCAAGCGGTATCACCGGATGATATCCCCTTCTGTCTCCGAGGATGAAACCATGATCAAGCAATCGGCCATTCTTGCCGTTACCCTCAGCCTGTTTTCACTGTCGGCCCATCCCGCCCCGGTTTTCGCTCAGGAAGCGGTGGTTGCCGCGGCCGACAAGGAGGCCCTGTTCACGAGTCCCGATCCGAAGCTGCATGCCAACAAGCAGGTCGTCTATCACATCATGCGCGACCTTTTAGAGGCCGGGCACTGGGATCAGGCCGACCGCTTCTTGACCGAGCGCTACATCCAGCACAATCCGAACGTCGCCTCCGGCCGCGATGCCGTCGTTGCATTTTTCACCGAGGTCTTGAAAGTCGAGAAGAAGCCGCTGCCCGAAAAGCTTTCGACCCCGGTGGCCTTCGTCACAGCCGAGGGCGATCTGGTGACCGTCGGCATCGTCCGCGAGGAGAAGGATCCTCAGGATCCGTCCAAGACCTATACCACCACCTGGTATGACACCTGGCGGATCGTCGACGGCAAGGCCGACGAGCACTGGGATTCTGCCGTCAAACAGTGAACGGCAAACGGGCCGCCCCCTTTTCGGGTGGCGGCCCGTTTCATGTCGATCAGCCGTGTCTCACGTGAATCAGAAGGTTGCCGTCTTGGGATCCGGTCCGATACGGGCGCCCGCATCGTCGAGACCGTTCAAGGTATCCAGATCTTCCGCCGACAATTTGAAGTCGAAGACCTTGAAGTTTTCGTTGATCCGCGACGGTGTGACCGATTTCGGAATGACCACAAGACCGTTGTCGATGTGCCAGCGAATGATGACCTGAGCCGGCGTACGACCAAGCTTGGTGGCGATGTCAGCGATTGCAGGGTGACCGAGAAGCTTGCCCTGGCCCAAGGGGCTCCAGGATTGCGTTGCGATACCATGCTTTTCATGGAAGGCGCGTGCCTCGCGCTGCTGGAAATCCGGATGAAGTTCAATCTGGTTGATGACCGGCACAACGCCGGTCTCGGCGACGATCTTCTCGATATGCTCCGGGTAGAAATTGGACACACCGATGGATTTCGCCCGCCCTTCTTCCTTCAGCTTCACAAATGCCTTCCAGGTGTCGACGAACAGGCCCCGATGGGCCGAGGGCCAATGGATGAGATAGAGATCGACATAGTCGGTTCCCAGCCGCTTCAGGCTGGCATCGAAGGCTTTCAGCGTCTGGTCATAGCCTTGTTCGGTGTTCCAGAGCTTGGTGGTGAGAAAGATATCGGACCGGTCGATCCCAGACTGACGGATGCCTTCGCCGACGCCCTCTTCATTTTCATAGACAGCTGCCGTGTCGACATGGCGATAGCCGGCCGACAGTGCGGCCTTGACGGCCGGAGCCGCTTCGTCGTTCGGTGTCTGCCAGACGCCCAGTCCCACCTGGGGAATGCGGGCGCCGTCGTTCAGGGCAATATGCGTCTGGTCTGTCATCAGCGGAAATCTCCAGATGTGTCATTGGTTGCGCTCAGCGCGAAATCGTTGGCGGTCACGAAGAGGCGCAAAAAAAATGCCGTCCGCCACCTCGGTATCTAGGCTGCTCCGCCATCGGTGAAAGGCCCGGCCCGCCCAAAAGCCCTTAATCTTGGTTCAAAGAACCTGAAGCGTAGTGCTGGGACCGAGATGCGGGAGCAGGCGCCGCATGTCCCGAGGACTGATGGCGACGCAGCCCTCTGTCGGTGTGTAACCGGGTCTTGCGATGTGAAGGAAGATTGCAGAGCCACATCTGCGCTTGCGGCTTCGCAGATTCCAGTCGAGCACGATGCAGACATCATACAGTTCGTCGTTCCGCTGCAAGGTCTCATGGCTGGGGCTGAAGGGTGCGCGGACGGGGCGATTGTAGTTCGGATCGCCGACCGCGTCGCACCAGAGCATGTCGGATGATGATCTCCGCATGCTCAACAGGGTTGAAGGCCAGGGCCCACGGTCACCCCGGCGATAGGCAGAGAGCAGAGGCATGACCGCAATCGGTGTCGCACCATCGCCCTCACGTTTGCGACTGGTACGCCCGCCGCGTCCGAGGGCCGCTCGGAAGGTCAGCGATCCCGCCTGAAGAATAGCCTGCCTTTGATTTCCAGGAGCGGGGCGGATTAACAGTCGTTTGACTGCCGAACCGGCGATTTTCGCTGCCTTCCGCCTCTTGGTCACGACTTTTTGCCTTGTTCGTGAATATTGTTGTATTCATAGCCCTTAAACGGCTGCGAGTAAGGCTTACATCCAGTGTACTTGGGCAGCAAGACCCGAACACGGGACCAATTCGGAAGGATGACGGATGACGACGCGGACCATTCTGCTTGTAGATGATGACGACGATCTGAGGCAGATCCTGGTCGAGCAGCTCTCTCTCTATGAAGAGTTTTCGCTCATGCAGGAAAGCAATGCGACCCGCGCCATGCAGACGGCAAAAGCCTCCCAGATCGATCTGATGATCATGGATGTCGGGCTGCCGGACATGGATGGCCGCGAAGCGGTCAAGCTCCTGCGCAAGGGCGGCTTCAAGTCGCCGGTGATCATGCTGACAGGTCACGACACGGATTCCGACACGATCCTCGGCCTTGAGGCGGGCGCCAATGATTATGTCACCAAGCCCTTCCGCTTTGCCGTTCTGCTCGCCCGTATCCGTGCGCAATTGCGCCAGTTCGAGCAGAGCGAGGACGCGACCTTCGGGGTCGGCCCCTATCTCTTCAAGCCGAGCCAGAAACTGCTGACGACCGAGGACGGCAAGAAGATCCGCCTGACCGAAAAGGAATCGGCGATCATCCGTTACCTCTATCGTGCCGGCCAGAAGGTGGTGACGCGCGATGTGCTGCTGGAAGAGGTCTGGGGTTACAATTCCGGCGTGACAACCCATACGCTGGAAACCCATGTCTACCGGCTTCGCCAGAAGATCGAGCGCGATCCCTCGAATGCCGAAATCCTGGTCACGGAAAACGGCGGCTACAAGATCGTCCCCTGAGCGACGGATCAGAATGCGACGGGGATGAAGGCGACCTCTGTGTCGTTTTCATCCCCGTTTTGCGTTATGGACTGACAGCGGGCGTAACGACGATGCCCGATCGGACCAGGAAACGTCATGTCACTCAGCGACGATATCGAGCTTCTGTCGGCTCTGCCTCTCTTTTCCGGTCTGGATAAGGATCAACTGCGGCTGATCGCCTTCGGTGCCGAGCACAGGCAGGTCGCGGCGGGTCAGGCTCTGTTCCGGGAAAAGGCGCCGGCAGAGTGTGCCTATGTCGTCGTTCGCGGCGAGATCGAGCTCTATGTCATCGGCCGGGATGGAAAGCCGCATCTGGAAGCCCGGGTCGGTCCCGGAATCATGCTGTCCGAGCTTGCCCTGATTACCATGGTGGAGCGGAAATATACCGCCGTTGCGGTCGAGGATGTCGACGTCATCCGGATCACCCGCACGCTCTTCCACCGACTGCTCGAGGAGTATCCGCAGATGGCGCGGCAGGTCGAAGGACGGATCAAGCAGTCGCTTGCTGCCCTGATCGACGGCGCGGAAGCGCTGGCGCCGAAATTCTCCTAGATAGCTGGCGTTACATCGCCTGCTATGGACTCTGAAAGCGGGCTGTCACCGGAACATGGTCCGATGGCTGGTTCCAGCCACGCGCTTCCTTGAGGATGTCGACGCGCGACAGAAGGGGTGCGAGATCCGATGACGACCAGATGTGATCGAGACGGCGGCCTCGATCCGCTGCGGCCCAATCCTTCGCCCTATAGCTCCACCAAGTATAGAGCTTTTCCGAAGCCGGTACGTGCTGGCGCATCAGGTCGACCCACTTGCCCTGACGCATGATCTCGAGCAAGCCTTCGGTTTCGACCGGCGTGTGGCTGACGATCTTGAGCATCTGCTTGTGGGACCACACATCGTGCTCGAGCGGCGCGATGTTCAGATCGCCGACCAGAATGGAGCCCGTATTCGCTTCTGCCTCGGCGGACAGGGCTTTCATCTCCTCGATGAAGTCGAGCTTGTGTCCGAATTTCGGGTTGATCTCGCGGTTCGGCTCGTCGCCGCCGGCCGGCACATAGAAGTTGTGCAGGCGGATCCGCCGTCCGGCCCATTCGAAGACTGCCGAGATGTGACGGCTGTCGCCGACGCCGCAGTAATCCTGCCGGTGATCTTCGGCCAATGGCAGTTTCGAGCAGATTGCGACCCCGTGATAGCCCTTCTGGCCATGGATCACGATGTTGGAATAACCGAGCTCGGCGATCTCCGCTGCCGGGAACTGGTCGTTCTGGCACTTGATCTCCTGCAGGCACAGGATGTCCGGATTTTCACGCTTGAGGAAGTCCTGGACGATCGGCAGGCGCAAACGCACCGAGTTGATGTTCCAGGTCGTGATCGCAAGTGTCATCGTGGCCGCCTTGAATGTTCCCTTGGTTGTTTAGGAGATTCAGCTGACCATGAACAGGAAAAGGCGGCCGGTCGCTTGCGATCAGCCGCCTTCTCCACAAGTCGAAACAGATTGCCTCAGCCGCCGCGCCGCTGGCCATGCACTTCGGCATAGGGAATTTCGAAGACGCTCGGGTCGAACTTCACGCCGTTCTGAACATTGAAGATCATCACCGACGTATCCTTCTTCTGCACGTCGGTGATCGTCCATTGGCGCAGTTCGTAGGATTTCGGATCGAACATCAGGGTGATCGTCGAGTCGCCGAAGATCGTCCGGTCGCCGAGCACGATGGTGGTCAGGTCGGCTTCCTGCTTGACGTCGCGGACCATCTGGTTGCCGAGATCGATGCGGTTGGCGAGAAGCAGGCTCAGCGGCGTCTTGTTGAGCGGGTAGAGGTCCCAGGTCTTCAGCTTGGTATTGCCGATGACGACATTCTTGCCATCGGAAATCACGCGCATCGGCGACGGGCGTTCATAGTTGAAGCGCAGCTTGCCGGGACGTTCGATGAAGAACTTGCCCCCTGTCTGCTCGCCACGCGGACCGAACTGGACGAATTCGCCCATCATGGTGCTCACGCTCGAGAAGTGGTCGGCGATCTGCTGGGCCGCACCCGCCTGTGCAAAGACTGGAAACGGCAGAGCGGCACAAGCCATCATCGCAGCCGTTCCCAGCACGAACTGGCGACGGCTGGCCATCATCGGGAGGCGGGCGTCGCGTTCCTTGGTTTCTTTCATGCGATACTCCTTCATATGCTTCGGTCTCGCCGAAAAAGGCGGCGGCTTCATGGCCGTCATCGCCTTAGCCGCTGCGGCAACTCGTCCAGCCGCCCGCTTGTTCCATACCGGAACCGATTCGGTGCCTACTCTTCGGTCGGCACCAGAATTTCGCGTTTCCCGGCATGGTTCGCAGGGCCGATGATGCCCTCCTTCTCCATGCGCTCGATCAGGGAGGCGGCACGGTTATAGCCGATGCCGAGACGACGCTGGACATAGGAGGTCGACGCCTTGCCGTCACGCAGCACGATGGCGACCGCCTGATCATAGGGATCGTCGGATTCGCCGAGGTTTCCGGTTCCAAGCGGACCGCCGCCATCTTCGCCATCCTCATCGTCGTCGACGGTGATCGCTTCCAGATATTGCGGCGAGCCTTGTGTCTTGAGGTAAGCGACGATTTCTTCGACCTCATGGTCGGAGACAAAGGGACCGTGGACACGTTGGATGCGCCCGCCGCCGGCCATATAGAGCATGTCGCCCATGCCGAGCAGCTGTTCGGCCCCCTGCTCGCCGAGAATGGTGCGGCTGTCGATCTTCGACGTCACCTGGAAGGAAATTCGGGTCGGGAAGTTCGCCTTGATCGTACCGGTGATGACGTCGACCGATGGGCGCTGGGTTGCCATGATCACGTGGATGCCGGCTGCACGGGCCATCTGGGCAAGCCGCTGCACGGCGCCTTCGATGTCCTTGCCGGCCACCATCATCAGGTCTGCCATTTCGTCGATGATGACGACGATATAGGGCAGGGGCTGCAGGTCGAATTCTTCCGTCTCGTAGATCGCTTCGCCCGTCTGGCGGTCAAAGCCGGTCTGCACGGTGCGGGTCAGCACCTCGCCCTTCTCAAGCGCCTGGGCAACACGGGCATTGAAGCCGTCGATATTGCGGACACCGATCTTCGACATCTTCTTGTAGCGCTCTTCCATCTCGCGGACGGTCCATTTGAGCGCCACCACAGCCTTCTTCGGATCCGTGACAACAGGCGAGAGAAGATGCGGGATGCCGTCATAGACGGAGAGTTCCAGCATCTTCGGATCGATCATGATCAGGCGGCACTGCTCCGGCGTCATCTTGTAGAGCAGCGACAGGATCATCGTGTTGATGGCGACCGACTTACCCGAGCCGGTGGTACCGGCGACGAGGAGATGCGGCATCTTGGCGAGGTCGGCGATGACGGGTTCGCCGCCGATCGTCTTGCCGAGCGCCATGGCGAGCTTTGCCTTGTTGCCATCGAAGTCGCGGCTGCCGATCAGTTCACGCAGGTAAACGGTCTCGCGCGTCTGGTTGGGCAGTTCGATACCGATCGCGTTGCGGCCAGGGACCACTGCAACACGGGCGGCAATTGCGCTCATCGAACGCGCAATATCGTCGGCAAGGCCGATGACGCGGGACGACTTGATGCCGGGTGCAGGCTCGAGCTCGTAGAGCGTGACGACAGGACCGGGCCGGACATGGATGATCTCGCCCTTGACGCCGAAGTCGTCGAGAACGCCTTCGAGCAGGCGGGCATTGTGTTCCAGCGCCTCGGCCGACAGCGTCGCGTCGCGTGTAATGGCGCGCGGCTCGGCGAGGAGATGGACGGACGGCAGCTGGAAGCCTTCGGGACGCAGAAGCGATCCTTGCGCGTCGCGCTCCATGCGTGGGCCCGGCTTGGGCCGTGCTGCGGGTGCCGCAACGCGCGGCGAGGCTCCGGCAGGCTTTGCCGGCGCCGATCGCACGCCGTCGTCGGAGAGGATGCCGGCCGGCCGCGGCAGATCGTCGAGACCGAAATCGTCTTCATCGTCATCGAAGTGTCCCGCCGACATGGGCGGCGGGGATACGATCGAGCGGCCGGTCGGGCGCAGTGGTGCGCCATCCAGGGAGGGTTCGACGCGGGCATTGAGCGGTGGTGCCTTGGCGCGCACCGGCTCGTTGAGTGTCCCGAATTCGTCATCGTTGAAATCATAGGGCTGTTCGAAATCGCGTTCGCGACGATCGCTGGTGGTCAGGCCGAACAGGCGTCGGACGCGGGCGCGCGTCGTGTACCAGTTGTGAGTTACCGCACCCATGACCAGGGCGATCGGGCCTTCGCGTTCGTCGTCTTCCTCATCGTCCTCGAAGACGGGTGCCTTTGGCTTGGCGCGCATGAGCGGCGCGACAGGCTCCTCGTCATCCGCCGGCTCGACAGCCTTGCCGACAATGCCGGCCGCAAACAGCATCAGCCAGGTCGCCGGCAGGGCCAGCACCGCACCCAGGATCATGGCGAATGTCGACGTCGGATAGGCGCCGATGAAGAGGGCTGGAAAGCGCAGGATGAGATCGCCGAGCACGCCGCCTGTTCCACTTGGCAGGGGCCAGGTCTGCGGCGGTGGAAAACAGCCGACTGCGGCAGCTGCAACCAGGGCACCTGCAACCCAGGCACCGAGACGGGCCGGGATGCGGGTCACGCGGCGTCCGCCGATGAGGGCGAAGGACCAGGCCATGACCGGCAGGAGCGCCAGCAGACTGCCCAGCCCAAAGAACTGCATCATCAGGTCGGCAAAGACGGCGCCGGGCAGTCCGAGGATATTGGTCGGCGGGTTGTCCGTCGCATAGGAGAGGCTCGGATCCGAAACGTTCCAGGTGGCGAGTGCTGCGACTGCGAGCACCAGAAGGAGAAACAGCCCAAAGCCGGTCAGTGCCATGATCTGGCGCAGCAGGAAGGCGGACAACGCCGAGCGCGTCGAGTGCTCCGGAAGCGTTGCTGAATGGCTTCTGCTCATGGGGTTTCTGTCCGTCCTGTTGCCGGTGATGCCTTTGATCCCCGCCCGGGACGGAGATCACCACCCGCTAGACTACAGGATCGAGGGTTAATGCTGCATTAACCATGCGCGTTGCGACCAATGTCTCTTGGAAACAGTCGAGCCCGGGCCTCAAAGACCCGGGCTCGTCATCAGTTCGTCATCCCTGCGGACAACGAAAGGTCAGTCACCCAAGCGTCGATCTCAGCGCTTGGTGAACTCCGGATAGGCTTCTACGCCGATTTCGACGACGTCGAGGCCGGTCATCTCTTCTTCCGCGCTTACACGGATCCCCATGGTCGCCTTGAGGATGGTCCAGACGATCGCCGACGAAATGGTGACGAAGAGACCAACGATCACGATCGAGGCGAGCTGGCCGAAGAGCGTGGCGTCCGGGTTTGTGAAGACGACGGCAATCGTGCCCCAGATGCCGCAGACCAGGTGGACCGGGATCGCGCCGACGACGTCATCGATCTTGAGCTTATCAAGCAGCGGAACCGAAACCACGACCAGGATACCGCCGACGGCGCCGATCAAGACGGCGGATACGAGGCTCGGGGTGAGCGGTTCGGCGGTGATCGAGACAAGACCGGCGAGTGCACCGTTCAGCACCATGGTGATATCGATCTTCTTGTAGAGGATCTGGGTCAAGGCCATAGCTGCCAACGAGCCACCTACGGCTGCCATGTTGGTGTTGGCAAAAATGCGCGATACGTCGGTCACGTCACCGATCGAACCCATAGCCAACTGCGAGCCGCCGTTGAAGCCGAACCAACCGAGCCAGAGGATGAAAGTGCCGAGGGTCGCGAAGCCCATGTTCGAGCCCGGGATCGGGTTGACCTGGCCATTCGCACCGTACTTGCCGGCGCGCGCACCCAGAATGATGGCGCCAACAAGTGCCGCCCAGCCGCCAACGGAGTGAACCACGGTCGAACCAGCGAAGTCGAGGAAGCCGAAATTGGTATCCAGGAAGCCGCCGCCCCATTTCCAGGATGCCTGGATCGGATAAATCAGACCGGTCAGGATGGCAGTGAAGACGAGGAAGGGCCAAAGCTTGATGCGTTCGGCAAGCGTGCCCGAGACGATCGAGGCGGTCGCGGCGCAGAACATCAGCTGGAAGAAGAAGTCGGAGCCGGCCGATGCATAGCCGACATCGACATCTGCGGCAGTGGCGCCAACCGGCTGCAGCGATGTGATGCTGAATGCACCGATGACATTGAGGATCGTCCAGTTATCGCCGGGATACATCAGATTGTAGCCGACCAGCAGGTAGAGAAGTGCTGCAATGCCGAAGAGTGCAACATTCTTCGTCAGCTGCATCGAGACGTTCTTGGAGCGTACGAGACCTGCTTCGAGCATGGCGAAGCCGGCGGCCATGAAGAACACCAAGAAGCCGCTGACAAGAAAGAGCAGCGAATTCATGATGTAAACGACATGCGGGGCGACATCCGGAGCCGCGGCAGCTGCCTCGGCTGCAGCGGGCGCTGCTTCCTGCGCGAAGGCGACAACCGGCGCCAGCACTGCTGCAGACGCGGCGCCAAGGCGCACGAGATTGGAATTCAGATTGGCAAATGACATCAGTAACAACTCCCCTTACAGCCGTTCTTACAGCGCTTCGGTATTGGTTTCGCCGGTGCGGATGCGCACGGCCTGATCGATCGCGTAGACAAAGATCTTCCCGTCGCCGATCTGACCGGTCTTGGCGGACGAAGCGATGGCTTCGACGGCCTTGTCGGCAAGCTCGGACGAGACTGCGATCTCGATCTTCAGTTTCGGCAGAAAGCTGACGGCGTATTCGGTGCCGCGGTAGATTTCGGTGTGCCCCTTCTGGCGTCCGTAGCCCTTGACCTCGGTCACGGTCAGGCCCTGGATCCCCACAGCCGTCAAGGCCTCGCGTACCTCGTCCAGCTTGAACGGCTTGATGATAGCCATCACAATCTTCATCTGGTTTCCCATCCTTTGCTTGTCCTCGGCTCGGAGCCGACTCTCCTTGCCGCCCGCAGCAACATTCGCGCAGCGACTGGAGAATGACATTCAAAAGGCGTGCCAGATTCAGAATTCTCTATAAGTTATTGAAATGTAAAGGTTATGAAAAGCGCAGCCAATAAACAGGCAAATGAGCGTGCAATGAGCGCACAGAAATTGTGCATAATATGACTGATGGCTTAAATTTAGTCATTTGCCCGTTTGCGGATCAACCCTTCCTGGGCCACCGAAGCGACCAGCCGTCCGTCGCGGGTGAAGATGCTGCCGCGGGTCATGCCACGGGCGCCTGCCGCACTGGGGCTGTCCTGCGTATAGAGCAGCCAGTCATCCAGCCGGCAGGGACGGTGGAACCACATGGCATGGTCGAGACTGGCCACCTGCAGTTCGGGGTCAAAGATTGAGGTGCCATGCGCATAGAGCGATGTGTCGAGCAGGGTCATGTCCGAGAGATAGGCAAGGATTGCCGCCTGATAATGCCTGTCGTCGGGCACGATGCCGGATGCACGAACCCAGATATGAGCCTCCGGTTCCAGTTTCTCGCGGGACAGATAGTGGGTCAGCGATGTCGGGCGGATCTCGATCGGTCGTTCGCGACCCCAGTATTTCTTCACCGTATCCGGTGCTTGGGCCAGGAAGGCGGCGCGAAACTCGTCTTCTCCCATCAACTGCTCCGGTGCGGCTACGTTCGGGATCTTCACCTGGTGGTCAAAGCCCGGTTCCTCGATCTGGAAGGAGGCTGACATCGAGAAGATCGCCTTGCCATGCTGGATCGCGACGACGCGGCGTGTGGTGAAGGATGAGCCGTCTCGGATGCGCTCGACCTGGTAGACAATCGGGATGGACGGATCGCCCGGGCGCATGAAATAGGCATGGAGCGAATGCACGATGCGATCCGGATCGACGCAGCGCTGTGCCGCCATCAGGGCCTGTGCGATGACCAGGCCGCCGAAGACCCGCTGCCAGCCGTTCTGCGGACTGCTGCCGCGAAACAGGTTTTCCTCGAGCTTTTCCAGATCGAGACGTTCGATCAGGTCTTGCATCGGTTTGGTCTGTCCAGCTGGCTGCGACATATTGCATTGCTCCGCTTATAGGCACCCGTTCAAGGCTGATCTATATAGGTGTCATCAGGTCTACAAGAACAAAGGAATTTGCCATGCTGGATGTGCTCGTCGTCGGCGGTGGCTATGTCGGTCTTTCCGCTGCGGTCGCAATCAAGCAGGCGGCCCCGCATCTCGCCGTCGAGGTTGTCGAAGCGGCGCCCGAGGACGCCTGGAAGAAGGATCCGAGGGCTTCGGCGATCATTGCGGCTGCGACCAAGATGCTCGATGTTTTCGGGCTCTGGGACCGGATCGAGCCGGATGCGCAGCCGATCAACCGGATGATCGTGACCGATTCGAAAACGTCCGATCCCGTGCGCCCGGTCTTCCTGACCTTCGATGGTGCTGTCGAAGACGGTCAACCCTTCGCGCACATGATTCCGAATGTCAGCATGGTCGCCGCGTTGCGCCAGGCCTGCGAGGAACGCGGCATCACCATCCGGCACGGATTGCGGGCAACCGGTTTCCGCGATACCGGACCGAGTGCCGAACTGACGCTCTCGGATGGCAGCGTCGTTTCGTCACGCCTCGTGATTGCCTGCGACGGCGTGCGATCCAAGCTGCGCGATCTCGCCGGCATCAAGACCGTCACGTGGAAGTATGGCCAATCCGGCATCGTCACCACCGTGGAGCACGAGCGGCCGCATGACGGCGTGGCGGAGGAGCACTTCCTGCCGGCCGGTCCGTTTGCCATCCTGCCACTCAAGGGCAACCGTTCGTCACTGGTCTGGACGGAGCGCACGGAAGATGCCGACAGGCTCGTCGCCTCCGATGACCTGTTGTTCGAGGCGGAGCTGGAGCGCCGCTTCGGCCACAAGCTCGGCACCATCCGTGCGACGCCGGATCGTCGGGCCTTCCCGCTCGGCTTGACCCTTGCCCGCGCCTTTATTGCGCCGCGTCTGGCGCTTGCCGGTGACGCGGCGCATGGTATCCATCCGATCTCCGGTCAGGGCCTCAATCTCGGCTTCAAGGACGTCGCAGCCCTTGCTGAGACGATCGTCGAGGCCGACCGCCTGGGTCTCGATATCGGCTCGGTCAATGTGCTCGAGCGCTACCAGATCTGGCGGCGCTTCGACACGTTCCGCATGGGTGTCACGACGGATGTGCTGAACCGGCTGTTCTCGAACGACGTGACACCGATCCGGGTGCTGCGCGATTTCGGCCTTGGCGTCGTTGATCGGATCCCGGGCCTGAAGAACTATTTCATCCGCGAAGCTGCGGGCACATCCGGGCATGCCGGGCCGCGGCTTCTGGGTGGCCAGAGCATCTGAGACTCATTGAAGGAACTGGCAGAGGCCAGGCCTGTTCAGGCGGGCATTTCCAGCTTGCGGGCTTCCGAAACCAGCATGATCGGTATTCCGTCGCGGATGGGGTAGGCAAGACGCGCTTTCTCGGAGACGAGCTCGCTCTTCTCCCGGTCCCATTTCAGGGTGCCCTGCGTCAGAGGGCAGACCAGAAGTTCGAGCATCTTCGGATCGATGAGGCTGGTCGGATTATCGGCCATGGGTCACTGGAGAATGGTGTCGGCGTCGCCGAAGGTGCGAGCCAGAACGATTTCTGTGATGGCGATCAGGGTCTCGGCGCGGGTCTTCAGGTCGGGCGCCTCCAGAAGCGCCTGTTTTTCAGGCGGGCCGAAGGGCGACATCATCGACAGGGAGTTTACCAGCGTCAGGTTCGATGCGCGCTCGACGCTTTCCCAATCGGCTTCAAGCTTGTTTGCCTCCAGATAGGCCTTGAAGGCCGCCAGGAGGCCGGCACGGTTGACCTGTGCCTCGTCTTCCGCCGAACTCAGATCGGCGATGAAAGGTGCGATCTGGAAGCTGCGGAAGGGCTTGCTGGTCGTCACCTCGTCCATCAGCCGGAAACGGCATACCCCTGCCAGCGACACGATGTAACGGCCATCGCCGGTTTCGGTGAAGGAGGTAATCCTGCCAAGGCAGCCGACGGGCGCAAGCTGCGGGCGCTCGGGCAGAATGTTGGCCTGCACCTCCGACATCGCCGGCTGAATCATGCCGATCAGTCGGTTGCCGGAGAGTGCCGCATCCAGCATCGTGAGGTAACGCGGTTCAAAGACGTTCAGCGGCAGCTGGCCGCCGGGCAGCAACAGCACCCCTGAGATAGGGAAGACCGGGACCGTCTCGGGAAGGTCACCAGCCGTCAGATATCGGGCATTTCCCACTTGCATCGAAGCACATCCTGTCCGGAAAATTCCGGCGTTCATTCCTGCTTCTATCTGGGTCGCGCCAGCCAAAACTCAAGGCCGGCCGCGGCTCACGAAAAGAGGATCGACGAGAGTTTGCGTCGCGCCATGATGGTGGCCGGATCCTTCGGACCCCAGACCTCGAAGAATTGCAGCAGCTGTTTGCGCGCACCGTCGTCCTCGAAGGTGCGGTCGCGTTTCATGATCAGCAGCAGATGTTCTGCGGCTTCCTCGCGGCGACCTTCGACATTGCGGATCTTGGCGAGCTTCAAGCGCGCCTCGTGATCGTCCGGGTTCAGCGACAGCGTATGCTCCAGCGCCACGGGATCACCGAGCTTGCGTGCCTCGTCGATCTGATCGAGCCGAGTGAGAACGGCCTGGATCTCGGCGGCCTTGGCCAGATCTTCGGGCAGCTGGCTGACCAGTTCGCGGGCACGCTGATGCTGGTTCGCCCCGATCATGCAGTCGGAAAGCCCTGCAATCGCCTTTGTGTTGTCGGGGTCGGCCTGGAGGATCGCGGCAAACAGCTGGGCGGCGCCATCGATGTCTCCAGCTGCAAGCAAGCCTGCGGCTTCTTCAAGCACTGCCGCGATCTCGGCTGCCTGGTCGGCACCGGCCGGACCCGCCACCTTGTCGATGAAGGCCTTCACCTGGCTCTCAGGCAGCGCGCCCATGAAACCGTCGGCCGGACGGCCGTTGACGAAGGCAACCACCGCCGGGATCGACTGGATGCCGAGCTGGCCGGCAACCGACGGATGGTCGTCGATGTTCATCTTGACGAGCTTGACGCGGCCACCAGCTTCATTGACCGCCTTTTCGATAATCGGGGTCAACTGCTTGCACGGACCACACCAGGGGGCCCAGAAATCGACGAGCACCGGCTGGTTGCGCGATTCGTCCATGACGTCGCGGGCGAAGTTTGCTGTCGTCGTGTCCTTGATCAGGTCGCCGGCTGCGGGCGCGGCCGGGGAAGCGCCACCGAACTCCGCCTTGGCTGTCATGGTCTGGTTGCCGTAGCTGCCGTAAGGGTTGCCGTAGTCGCTCATCTTCTCGCATCTCCCGCCTGTTTCGCAGCCTTTGGGGAGGCTGACGTTCTTGCTGTTAAGATCGTATGTCAGCCTGAGACTTTCAAGACAAGCGGCGTGTGGCCGGTTGCCTCCATGAAGCGGATGAGGTCATCCCGGCCGATCGATGTCGTCGCGTCATTGGAGAGCGGATGGCCATTGATGATGTCATGCTCCATCAGATCCTTGTCGAGCACGAAGGTGACATTCTTGCCCGTATCGTTGATCGCACCGAAGGCCGTCACCGAGCCCGGAACGACGCCGAGATACTCCATCAGCTTTTCCGGCTTGCCGAACGAGACCTTGCTGGCGGCGCCGATGATCGTGTGCACCGTCTTCAGGTCCACCGATGCATTCTCCTCGACCGTCAGCAGGAAGAAGTTGTCCTTCTTGTCCTTGACGAACAGGTTCTTGGTGTGGCCGCCGGGAATCTCGTCGCGCAGCGAGACCGATTCCGCGACGGTGAAAACCGGCGGGTGGGTCTTCGTCTTGTGGGCGATCCCGAGTTCGTCGAGGTAACGAAAGAGGTCTTCGGCGGTTTTGGCTGTCGTCATGGCTGTTCTCACTCTGAATCGTCCGGGGCCTTGCGCTCCCACTATCGGATTTCCACCTCAGCAATAGGTCCAGGACCGACGTTTCGCAATCTTTCGTAAGCCGCGAAACCCTGGAAAAGCTGAGCTTTCTCAGGTCGTTGTGCCCTTGTCGAATTTTTTTCGCGCCGATCCGTCATTTCCCTGTTGCATTTGAAAATCGGTTGGGCCATATAGCGCCCGTCGCCGCAAGACGGACGGCCCACGATCCAGACACTACCCCAGGATCGAGGTTATGAGCGGGTGTAGCTCAGGGGTAGAGCACAACCTTGCCAAGGTTGGGGTCGAGCGTTCGAATCGCTTCACCCGCTCCATTCTTCCTCTAGACTTTATCGTTTTCGTGGGAATTTTGGCGCCTTGGCGCCGTGCTGGCTGCAATGTGTCGCCGGCCGCAGGTTGCCCCGCAGCCGGTTTTCTTCATTCAGCTCTTCGAGAAGACGTAGTCCGTTTCCTGGCGCAGAACTTCGCCCGGCCGCAGTACCGCGTTCGGGAAGTTCGGATGGTTGATTGCGTCCGGCCAGACCTGGGTTTCCATGCAAAAGCCCGCAAAGGCGCCGTAGCGCCGGCCTTCGAGGCCGGGAACAGCCGGTGCCACCTTGCCGCCGGCATAGAACTGCACGCCAGGTTCCGTTGTCAGGATTTCCATCGTCACGCCGGAATTGACGCTACGTGCCAGGGAGACGCTGCGCTTGGCGACCCGGCTGCTCGAGAAGCAGAAATTATGGTCATAGCCGAGCTGTTCGCCCTCGACTTCGAGCCGGATCGGTCGCATCTCGCGGAAGTCGAAAGCGGTGTTCTCGACGGGCCTGATTTCCCCCGTGGGGATCAGCCGCTCGTCGACCGGCGTATAATGATCGGCGGCGATCATCAGATCATGGCCGAGGATGTCTGCACGGCCATCAAGATTGAAATAGGCGTGGTGGCAGACATTGGCGATGGTCGGCTTGTCGGTCACGGTTTCATAGAGCGCCGAGAACACGCCGCCTGGCTTCAGCGCAAATGTGGCTCGGGTGCGTGTGGTCCCCGGATAGCCGGCACGACCGTCCGGATCGGTCACCTCCATCACGACGAAATCGCTGCCATGATCGAGGATCGTCCAGTTCTGTCGGCCCATGCCGTCAGAGCCGCCATGCAGGTGGGAGGTCCCCTTCTCGTTCAACTCCAACTGATAGTCGACGCCATCCAGGGTGAATCGCCCGTTGCCGATACGGTTGGCGCAGCGACCGGGTGTCGCGCCGAAATAGGGGGAATGGTCGAGATAGCCGGCGAGATCCTCGAAGCCGAGCACCAGTGGTGCATCGTGTCCCTCCAGACGCAGGTCCTGCAGGACTGCGCCAAAGGTGATGATCGAGGCTGTCAGGCCTCCACCCTTCAGCACCACCTTCTCGACCGCCTCGCCCGCGGGCATCACGCCGAATATCGTCTTCATCATTCTGTTGTTTCCTCGCCTCAATTCATCAAAGTCTTTTGTCTGTCGGTCATCGCGCCAATTCACGGGCGGCAGCTTCGAGCCCGCCCAGCGTCAGCGGATACATCCGGTCGCCGATCAGCCGGCGAATCAGGCCGACGGACATCGTATAGTCCCAGTTCGCCTGCGGAAGCGGATTGATCCAGAGATGCCGCCGGAAATGGTCGGTCAATCGCGTCATCCAGGCCGCCCCGCTTTCGGTGTTCCAGTGCTCGACCGACCCGCCCGGATGGGTGATCTCGTAAGGGCTCATCGCCGCGTCGCCGACGAAGATCAGCCGGTAGTCGGCGCCGAAGGTTCTGATGACGTCGGATGTCGGAATGGTATCGGCATGGCGGCGCTGATTGTCCTTCCAGACGCGTTCATAGGGGCAGTTGTGGAAGTAGAAATATTCCATATGGCGAAATTCTGAGCGTGCCGCCGAAAACAGCTCCTCGACCTCGCGCACATGGTCGTCCATCGAGCCGCCGATATCGAAGAACATCAGCAACTTCACGGCATTGCGTCGTTCGGGTTGGGTCTTCACGTCGAGATATCCGTGCTCTGCGGTCGAGCGAATGGTGCCGGAGAGATCCAGTTCTTCCGGAGCTCCCTCGCGCACAAAGCGGCGCAGCCGTCGAAGCGCGACCTTGATGTTGCGGGTGCCGAGTTCGACGCGGTCGTCGAGATTGCGGAACTCGCGCTGGTCCCAGACTTTTACCGCGCGGCGGTGCCGGCTTTCCTCCTGGCCGATGCGCACACCTTCCGGATTGTAGCCATGGGCGCCGAAGGGTGAGGTGCCGGCCGTGCCGATCCACTTGTTGCCGCCCTGGTGGCGTTCCTTCTGCTCGGCGAGGCGTTCTTTTAGCGTTTCCATCAGCTTGTCGAAGCCGCCGAGCGCTTCGATCAGCTTCTTGTCCTCGTCCGAGAGGTGCTTTTCGGCGATCTTGCGCAGCCAGTCTTCCGGGATCACCTGGGGACCGATACCGTCAGCAGCACCCTCGCTCAGGATGCCGCCGAAAACCTCGGAAAACACTCGGTCGAAGCGGTCGATGAAGCGCTCGTCCTTCACCAGGATGGTGCGGGCGAGATAGTAGAAACCTTCGGGATCGAAGTCGACCAGCCCCGCCTCAAGGCCTTCGAGCAAAGCCAGGTATTCCCGCAGGGTCACGGGAACCTTCTCTTCTTTCAGGCGCAGAAAAAACGGCAGGAACATCGGACGAAAATGGCTCGGTTCATCGGCGGCGGCATCCTGTCACAGAGGAACCCGCCTGTCCTGGCAAAATCCGCTCCCGTACCGCTGTCAGCCTGCCAGATCCTTGCCGATCTCGTTCAGATCATAAGGCGTCATCTGGTATATCTCGTTGATCCAGTTGCCGAACAGGAGATGCGCATGGCCGCGCCAGCGGTTGAGCGGCGTCAGCGTGTCGTCATTATGCGGGAAATAATTGTGCGGCAGCTTGATCGGGATCCCCGCCGACTTGTCACGGAAATACTCGTCGCCCAGCGAGGTCGAATCATATTCGACATGGTTGAACATGTAGAGCCGGTTTGCCCGCTTCTCCTGCACCAGGCAGACACCCATCTCGTCGGATTCGAGCAGGATCTCCAGGTCAGGCACCTTCTCAATGTCTTCCCGGCGGACTTCCGTCCAGCGGGAGACCGGAACCTGGAAATCATCGGAAAAGCCGTTCAGATAAACGGAGGAGGGCGCGAGATTGCGATGGCGATAGACCCCGAAGGCCTTCTCCTTCAGGGCATGCTTCGGCACCTTGTGGAAGTGATAGATCGCCGCCATGCCGCCCCAGCAGACATTCATCGTCGAATGCACGTTGGTCTCGGTCCAATCAAGGATCTCTTCCAGTTCCGGCCAGTAGGTCACCTCCTCGAAGGGTAGAGTCTCGACCGGTGCGCCGGTGATGATGAAGCCGTCGAACTTGCGATCCTTCACCTCGTCCCAGGTCTGGTAGAAGGAAAGAAGATGCTCTTCCGGCGTGTTCTTGGCCTTGTGGCCACCGACTCGCACCAGCGTCAGTTCCACCTGGAGCGGCGAGGCGCCGATCAGGCGGGCGAACTGCACCTCGGTCTTGATCTTGTTCGGCATGAGGTTGAGCAGGCCGATCTGCAGCGGGCGAATGTCCTGGCGGATGGCCACGGTTTCGGTCATCACCCGCACGCCCTCATGCACGAGGGTCTCAAAGGCGGGCAGCGTATCGGGGATCCTAATCGGCATCTTACTCTCGACTTTCCTTGTCACGGCGGTTTCAGACCGCGGAAACAAAAATACCGGCAGCTTTCATATCGCCACCGGTCCTCGGAAAGTCTTCAAACTCGCCTCGGCCCTTTAGCGACTTATTTTACGTGGCTGCAAGCCGGCCGGCCAAATCACCACGGAACACGTGGCCTTTTTACCCCTGTCGGGGATGCGAATCAATGGGGAAGGCAATCGCTGCCTTTGCCCACCTCACCCGCAAGGGTGAGTGCTTCTGGCGCCTCGTCGGATCCTCGGCTTTAACCCGAGGGCAAGCATCACCCGAACGGGAGGGAGCGATCCCGACCGGCGGCGAGGCTTGGGGTTTTTGACATCGACATATCCCCTCACCCTGAGGTGCCCGACATCGTCGGGCCTCGAAGGGCCAGGCCACAGTTACTGAAGAATAAGAGGGGTGCTTCGAGGCCCGCGATTCTCGCGGGCACCTCAGCATGAGGGCATCGAGACGCAAGCTTAGAGCCCCTCTCCCATGATGCAGCGCCTTACTGCTCGCCGAGCTTCATCGACGGATCGTATTCCTTTCCATGCACAGTCTTCACCACGGCCTGGCCGCAATACAGCTTGTTCTCGGCGGCGTTGAAGGTGTGGCTCGGCGATCCGTGCAGTTCCCAGCCCTTGTTGAGCGCGTCGGTGACGCGGTGGCAGAAGCTCGAATCATCCGGGCCGGTGAGGAAACGATAGACTTTCATGGCTTGTCCTTTCTGGCGGTGATCATGTCGACCTTGGCAAGGAGGCGGGCGGCCTCCTCGGCATGCAGCCGCTCGATCATGCGCCCATCGATGTTGATGACGTTGAGGCCCGCATGGGCCAGGTCGGAAAAGGTCTCTACCACCAGACGGGCCTCGGCGATGGCAGGCTCCGAAGGGCCGAAATGGTGGTTGGCGGGTTCGACCTGCGCCGGATGGATCAGCATCTTGCCGTCGAAGCCCATGGCCCTCCCTTGAGCGCTTTCATCAGAGAAGGCTTCGAGGTCGCGAAAATCGTTCGACACGCTGTCGATCACGTCGAGACCATAGGCGCGAGCGGCGAGCACGACCTGCATCAGGTAAGGAACCAGGTAGGTGCGTCCGGGGGCTGCCGGAATGCCGGTCGCCTTGCGCAGGTCGTTCAGCCCAACGACGAAGGCGTCGAGCCGGCTGTCGCTGGTTCGCCCCGAAGAGGCAATCGCTGCCGCGTTGAGCACACCGCGGGGCGTTTCGATCATGGCCCAGATCCTGAGACCTTCCGCCGCATCCTGTTCGCCGAGCAGATCCGCCACGTCCTGCACCGTGACCGGTTCCTCGACCTTGGGAAGCAGCACGGCGTCTGGCAGGCACTGCAAGACGAGGCGCATGTCCTCGCGGAAATGCGGTGTGTCGGAGGCATTGATCCTGATGATGCGTTCCCGATGGTCAAGGTCGGCATTTTGCAGGAATTCTAGAAGCTTGTGCCGGGCGTCTGCTTTCCGGTCTTCGGCGACCGAATCCTCGAGATCGAAGATGACGGCATCGCAATCGAGGCCCGTCACCTTGTCCAGGGCGCGGTCGTTGATCGCGGGCACCGTGAGGACGGATCGGCGAAGGCGGGACGGGTGGTGGAACCGAAAGGAGGAGGCCTCTGATGTCATGGCCGAGTTCTGGCAAGCTTTGGCCGGCCACGCAAGATGACAATTGGGTGAAAGGCCCTTGCAAAGCCTTGGGATAAGGACCACTTTGGAAAGTGCGAAAGGACACGAACATGCAGAACATCCGCTCCGCCGCCTATGCCCTCGTTGGCCTCGCCTTTGTCGGCCTCGCCGCCGCCTTCGCGGTGTCGCTCACTCTGGTGATCGGCGCACTCCTGACCGTGACGCTCGGCGCCCGCATGCTGATGGGCAAGACGAAGCGTGCACCGGTTTATGTGAAGGCCAAGCGTCGCGATGATGTCCGCGTCTGGAACGACGGCAAGGGCACGATCATCGATCTTTGATCTGGCCGCAGGCCGATCCATCGTCTCACCCGTCCATCGGGTGAGATCTCCTTTGCGTGCGGAAGACGGCGACAGAGCCTCTTCAAGATTCTCCTTCAAATTTCTGCGGTTTTGCTCTATGGGCGGGGCATCACACGCGCATTAGCCAGATCGAAGGCAGACTGATGGACAAGTTCGTAAAGCTCACCGGTGTCGCGGCACCGCTTCCGGTCGTCAATGTCGACACGGACATGATCATCCCCAAGGATTACCTGAAGACGATCAAGCGCACCGGTCTCGGCACCGGCTTGTTCGCCGAGGCTCGCTACAAGGAAGACGGTTCGGAGAACGCGGATTTCGTTCTTAACAAGCCGGCCTATCGCAATGCGCAGATCCTCGTTGCCGGCGACAATTTCGGGTGCGGTTCCTCGCGCGAGCATGCCCCGTGGGCGCTTCTCGACTTCGGCATCCGCTGCGTGATCTCCACGTCGTTTGCCGACATCTTCTACAACAACTGTTTCAAGAACGGCATTCTGCCGATCGTCGTCAGCCAGGAAGACCTGGACAAGCTGATGGACGATGCGTCGCGCGGTTCGAACGCCGTGCTGACCGTCGATCTGGAAGCTCAGGAAATCACCGGTCCTGACGGAGGCAAGATCTCCTTCGAAATCGATGCCTTCAAGCGCCATTGCCTGCTGAACGGCCTCGACGATATCGGCCTGACACTCGAGAAGGCGACGAGTATCTCGACCTTCGAGCAGTCCAACGCCGCCCAGCGTCCCTGGGCCTGAGCCGGTCTCAAGTGCTGAATTGATGAAGCCGGGCTCGCGCCCGGCTTTTTCTTTGGCCTCAGAGGAAACGGGCGCGCCAGGCTTCAAGTGCGGCGAGCGATACGCCGATCCCGCCGCAGACTTCGATGAGCGGTGCCTTGAAGCGCGACAGCAGATCGGAATGGACGTCCGCCACCGCAAGTGCCGCACCGCAGGCGGGCTCGACGAGGATGCGCTGGGCATCGGCGAATTTCAGTGAAGCTGCCACAGCCTCGGCGTCGGTCACCGTGACGCTTTCGATCGGGTGGGTTTTAAGAAGATCAAAGACATGTTGCGCGACCTGGCGCGCGCCGAGCGAATTGGCAATCGAGGTGATGGCCGGCAGCGTCACCCGTTCCTTTGCGAGAACGGCAGCGTTCAGGGAAGCGGCGCCTTCCGTCTCGACTGCGATGACGGGCACATCGCTAAGCTCGTTTCGGCGCAATCCTTCGACGATGCCAGCGAGCAGCCCACCGCCGCCGACGCTCGTCACCACGCAATCGAACTCGGCACCTGATTTGACCACCTCGTCGATAAGCGTTGCGTGACCTTCCCATAACAGCGGATGATCATAAGGATGGACGTAGGCGGCCTTGCGTTCCGCCGCGAGTGCCACCGCATGGGCATTGGCCTCGTCGAAGACTGACCCGTGCACCAGGACATTTGCGCCCGTTGCGGCAATCCTCGTGCGGACCTCGGCGGACGTTGTTTGCGGTACGACGATGCTGACTGGTACGCCAAGCGCCTTGCCAGCAACGGCCGCGGCAATGCCGGCATTGCCACCAGAGGCGCAGTAGATCTCCTTCGCGCCCTTGGCCACCTCGTGTTGGCAGAGCAGTCCCACCCCGCGCAGCTTGAAGCTGCCGGAAGGCTGCAAGGCATCGAGCTTCAGCCAGAGAGGCAGGCCGCTTTTGCTGTAGTCGGCGGAAGTGCGCAGGAGTGGCGTTTCGATATGAAGGGGAGAAAGGGGCATGGGGCACTCGGGAATGCTGGAGGGATGCAGATCTTTTGGACCTCGGAAACAGCCGGGTCAACCGGGAAGCCCCTGCTTGGAATGGCCGGAACCGTACCGTTTCGGGCCTATCTCGCTTGAAATGACCCTGACCCGCGCGTAAGACACCGCAACTTCTTTTCGAGTGGAGGGTTTCCATGACAGCTCGCAATCTTCTCCTTTTGCCCGGTGACGGCATCGGCCCCGAGGCCATGGCCGAAGTTCGCAAGATCATCGGCTACATGAACGAGGCGCAGGGCGCTGGCTTCGTCACCGACGAAGGTCTCGTCGGCGGTTCCGCGTATGATGCCCATGGCGCGGCAATTTCCGAAGAAGACATGGCTAAGGCGCTTGCTGCCGACGCCGTTCTCTTCGGTGCCGTTGGCGGCCCGAAGTGGGACGACGTCCCTTACGAGGTTCGCCCGGAGGCCGGCCTGCTTCGTCTGCGCAAGGATCTCGAGCTCTTCGCCAATCTGCGGCCCGCCATCTGCTATCCGGCGCTCGCCAACGCTTCCTCGCTGAAGCCGGAACTGGTCGAGGGTCTCGATATCCTCATCGTCCGCGAGCTGACCGGTGGCGTCTATTTCGGTGAGCCGAAGACCATCACCGATCTCGGCAATGGCCAGAAGCGCGCCGTCGATACGCAGGTCTACGACACCTACGAAATCGAGCGCATCGCCGCCGTCGCCTTCGAACTGGCTCGCACCCGCAACAATGCCGTCTGCTCGATGGAAAAGCGCAACGTCATGAAGTCGGGCGTCTTGTGGAACCAGGTGGTTACCGCGACCCACAAGGAGAAGTTCTCCGACGTCAAGCTCGACCACATGCTGGCCGATGCCGGCGGCATGCAGCTGGTGCGCGCCCCGAAGCAGTTCGACGTCATCGTCACCGACAACCTCTTCGGCGACATGCTCTCCGACGTTGCCGCCATGCTGACCGGTTCGCTCGGCATGCTGCCGTCGGCCTCGCTCGGCGCCCCGGATGCGAAGAGCGGCAAGCGCAAGGCGCTTTACGAGCCGGTGCACGGTTCGGCACCCGACATCGCCGGCAAGGGGATTGCCAACCCGATCGCGATGATCGCCTCCTTCGCCATGTGCCTGCGCTATTCGTTCAACATGGTCACGGAAGCCGACCGTCTCGAAAAGGCGATTGCCAACGTGCTCGACAAGGGTATCCGCACCGGCGACATCATGGCTGACGGTTGCCGCCAGGTCGGCACGGTCGAAATGGGCGATGCGATCCTCGAAGAGTTCAAGGCTCTTTCGGCCTGATCCAACCATCTGAGGTCTGATTTGACGGCGCGGGGCAACCCGCGCCGTTTTGCGTTTCGGCGTCGTCGCGACCAGCTTTGGCCTCACCCTTTCTCTCACTTCACCGTGATCACCCCTGTTCGACAGAAGGTCGCACCCCACGCGGCAATCCGATGGGTCATGCGTGGCGTAATGGTGGTCAGACAAGCAGATGAGAGTGATGCAACCACCGCCCTGTTCGACATTGTTGGAACCTGACCGAGACTAAACCGTTCAGCAAACAATGCCGGCAAATAGGCCTGCGAGAGGCCAGCGGTCCCGAGAGACCATGGAGATGTTCGATGAAAGCCACATCCGCTGACAGACACATCATAAAGTATGCCATGTCACAGCCCTATTTGGAGCGCGAGGAAGAGCTCGACCTTGCGATCCGCTGGAAGGAAAATGACGATCAGGGTGCGCGAAACCGCATCGCCCAGGCGCATATGCGTCTGGTCATTGCCATGGCCTCCAAGTTCCGTGGTTTTGGTCTGCCGCTCAACGATCTGATCCAGGAAGGCTATATCGGCCTTCTTGAAGCGGCTGCCCGCTTCGACCCTGGTCGCGAAGTGCGCTTCTCGACCTATGCCGGCTGGTGGATCCGGGCCTCGATGCAGGACTATATCCTGCGCAACTGGTCGATCGTCCGCGGTGGCACCAGCTCCAGTCAGAAGGCGCTGTTCTTCAACCTGCGTCGCCTGCGCGCCAAGCTCGCTCAGGGCGACAATCGCCTGTCCGATCAGGCGATCCATCAGGAAATTGCCTCGGCGCTCGGCGTCAGTCTCGCCGACGTTCAGTCGATGGATGCACGCCTCTCCGGCAACGACGCCTCGCTTCAGACCCCTGTAGCTGGTCGCAATGGCGAAGGTACCGAACAGCTCGAGATGTTGGAGAGCAACGAGGCGCTGCCGGACGAGCAGGTCACGTCCATCATCGATGGCGAGCGCTGGAATGGCTGGCTGAAGGATGCGATGAACCGCCTCAACGAGCGTGAAAGCCGGATCATCAAGGCGCGGCGCCTCACGGAAGATGGCGCAACGCTGGAAGAACTCGGCGCCGAGCTCGGGATTTCCAAGGAACGTGTCCGCCAGATCGAAACCCGGGCCTTGGAAAAACTGAAAGTCGCCCTCACGGATAAGGCGCCGACTGCAGCTCGCCTTGAAATGGCAATGTGAGCGGCAATCACAGATCACAATGAAAAAGCCGGCGGAGATGCCGGCTTTTTCATGCGAACTTCAATGCCTGACGGGCCTTATCAAGGAAGAGGCTCTGGGCGCCCCCTATCTCAGAATGACAGCATTTGAGGAGAGTATCCCGCGGGTTTGATCGCCAGCAGTTTGATTGACGCACAAGGTTGCCCGGGTGACGACTTCGACTGCATACCCCCTCTGGCGGGCGGCAAGGGCGGTCTTTGCGACACAATATCGGAAATCCAGCCCCACAATTCGGAGCTTACCCACGTCGAGCCTTTCCAGAAGCTCGTCCAGCTCGCCCGTCTCGAATGCGTCCTGAACTCTCTTGACAAGGACGTGTTCGGCAAGCCCTGCAAAGGGCTTCGCGATCTGGGTTCCGGGCGTTCCCTCAATTGCTTGGCCTCTCATTGTCAGGCGCGCGATGATCTTTGTCGATAGGATGGACCACTCTTGGCGCACCGCGATGATCGGCAGATTTTCGGCCTTCGCCTTCGCCACTTCGGCGAGGATGGCTGACATCGCATCCGCCTTTGCTACGTCCTCATAGGGACCTTCGTCCCAGAACACGGATTGCAGATCGATCAGGAGCAGTGCTGTCCCGGGACGGCTGCCAATAGGCATGCCGGGACTGACGGCACCGATCTTTCTGACGCCGTTCGCAAGCCAAACAAGCCCGGAAAGGGCGGCTATGGTGAGAATCTGGCCTATCACTTCGCTTGCTCCTCCCCCTCGACCTTCAGTTTCTCAAGTAGAATCCTCACCACCTGAAGTGCTGTCTCGATATCGCTCGCATCAATCTCCGCACCGAGCTGTTCCACCAGCCGTTTTTCACGCATCACGACCTCTTCGATCAGGCTCTGGCCTTTGGGGGTAAGCGCAATCATCGTGGATCGCTTGTGACGCGGGTTGGTGCGGCCGACTGTGAGGCCTTCCGCAAGCGTTTCGTTGACCATCAGCTGCACATACTGTCGTTTGATCTCAAGCTTCATCGCGATTTCGGGTACGCTGGCGCTCCCATGGGCGTGAAGAATTTCGAGAACTGCCCGCATGCGAACGGTCAGCCCGGTGCCGTCCAACCCTCTCTCGACACGCGCCTCTGCGGCCTGCATGAGCGGACGCGACAACCATATGAGGCGATAAAGCTGTTCATATTTTTTCATGACAACTATGATGTCATAATGACATTTATGTTGTCAATTCCGAGGGCCGTCAAACTGATAGGCAGTCTTGTTCCCGCACGCAGGCTTTCACCAACGGAGGATACGGCAGTCGCCGGCTTCAGATATCTGCAGTCTTCCCGTGGATTCGTCTGGGAGGGCCAGGGCGCGACTTTGTCACTCCGAGATGATCTTGACGCGCATGCCTGGGGTGACCGTCGAGGTCGGGCCGAGCGCGTTGATCAGCCGGAAGAGTTCAAGCTTGCGATCGGTGCCCATCATGCGTGCCGACAAGGTTCCGACCGAGTCGTTGGAACCGACCGTCACCACGCGGACGCGGAGCGGCTTCAGCGAGGCTGCTTCCTGCGGCGTGATCCGGCGGAAAGAGGCGCGCAGCTGGGCTGCCGTTGTTTCGAGGGCCGGGCTGCCCTTGGGCACTGCTGTCAGGAAGCGGAAGATCTGCGGCCCGATCCGGATCACGGTGATATCGAAATCCCAGCGATCGGCCGAGGCACGGGCGGTCGCCGCTTCCAGTCCGTTGACGCTGATGGTGCGGATCGTATCCGGCAGGAGACCGGTTACCCAGCCGCTCGAGATATAGTTCGGCAGGCTGATCTTCTGACTGTCGGCCACGCCGTCGAAACGGATGGCGACATCGCCAGGTCCGGTGGCGAGGACGGCCTCGACCTTGTTGTCGATCTGGAAGCCCTGGGGCACGTCAAAGCGAATTCCGAGTTGCCCATGCAGGAAGGTCTGGCCACGAACGAAACCCTCCTGGGGGCTGTCGCCATAGAGCAGGCCATCAATGCCGTTCAGGTAATAGTCGCGGCCGGTTTCGCCATGGCTGCCCTCCGGACCGAAGGCGCGGGCATGGCGTTTTGCCAGCTCCACACGCTGCGGGGCGTTCGGATGGCTCGACAAGAAGTCGAGGCTCTGGTCGGCATCGGGATCGACAGAGCTGAACTGGCTGTAACGGGCCATGGAATCGAGAAAGCGCGCGGCAGCATAGGGGTCGTAACCGGCTTCGCCGAGTGTGCGTACGCCGATGACGTCAGCCTGCAGCTCCTGCTGGCGCGAGAAGGCGGCGAGGCGCAGCTTGCCGCGCGCCAGCGCCTGCTTGCCGGCGAGGTCGCTGGAGAGCACTTCAGCAACGACGCGGCTCGCAATCACTTCCGCCTCTTCGCGTCGCTGCCGTTCGATGCCGTGATTAGCCGTGACGTGCGCCATTTCGTGGCTGAGTACGGCTGCCACTTCCGACGCGTCGTTGGCGAGCGCCAGGAGACCGCGTGTCACGTAGAGATAGCCGCCCGGCAAGGCGAAGGCGTTGATCGCCGGCGAGTTCAGGATGGTGATGCGATAGGACTGATTCGGGTTTTCCGAGACCGCCGTCAGGGCCCCGGCGATGCGCGCCACCAGGCGTTCGGTCTTGGCGTCGGAATATTCGCCGCCATAGGATGCGACGATGCGCGGGTGTTCACGGGCACCCATCTGAGCGCGTGGGTCGCCCTTCTGGACTTCGTCGACGATCTGCGGATTGCTGGAGGGCGCAACGGACGGCTCGTAGGCCTGTTCGAACACTGACTGGCAGGACGAGAGCACGAGACCGGCCGAGACGAGCACGGCAACACTCGACGCAAGCCTGAAGGGCCGGCGCCGCCGATCCATTTCGGCAGCTATCGCGCTGTTCCGGCTCAAAAACTGCATCCTGCCCCTTCACCCTGTTCCCGAACGACCACCAAGCCGGTGACATCCGGGTGCAGCATCCAATTGCCTTGCGCCAAACCGCATTGTGCTGATCCGGCAGCATTTCACATAGTGCGAAACCACCGCTCGCTCCAGAAGATAGTCACGCCGAAGCAAATGACCAATGCTCTTGCTGAAGGAACAACCATTCCAAACGCGCATGGCAGGCGCGGGCGACCAAATTAAGGCGATTCGGATGCAATCGGTGCCACGCTGAGGAAGTCGCGTACGGCTGTGACATCGGTTCTCGTGAGAAAATCACTCTTCGATGCATTCACCAGCACATGACCGTTTTCGAGGAAGACGACATGGTCCGCCAAACGCATGATGTCGCGAGGATCGTGGGTGACGAGCAGGATGGTGGCCGCCGTTTCGGCATGAAGTTCTACAAGCAGGTCAACCATCGCGCTCCGCAAACCCGGATCGAGTGCGGCGAAGGGCTCGTCGAGGAGCAGGATCGGGCGGCTGCGGACTAAAGCGCGAGCGAAGGCTGCCCGCTGCCGCTCTCCGCCCGAGAGCGAACCCGGCAGCCGCCGCTCGTAGCCTGCAAGGCCGACGCGCACCAGAGCGGCGGAGATCGCCTTGCGGTCGGCCGGCGCCAGGCGCAGGCCCGGATGAACTCCAAGGCCGATATTGGTGAAAAGATCGAGATGGGCAAAGAGGTTGTTGTCCTGGAAGACCAGCGAGACCGGCCGCTCCGCCGGCGCCAGATCCGTCACATCTTGTCCCGCGATTTCGATCCGACCCGTGTCGGGTTGCTCGAAGCCGGAGACGAGGTTGAGCAGGGTGGACTTGCCCGATCCGGACGGGCCGACAATCGCGGTGATCTTGCGGGCATTGAAACCGAAGTCGAAATGAAAGTCGCGCTGGCCGAGTGTCAGTCGCACCGCATCGAGGTGGATCGCCGTCGAAGTCTCATCGCGCATCGGGGGCCTCCCGCTTACTTGCCTGACGGGTTCCCGGCGCCCCGAGGAGCGCGAGGAGGAGGCAGACCATTCCGAGCAGCAGGGCAAGTCCATCGGCATCCGTGCTGCGGTAGCTTCCCATGGACGCATAGATGAGGGCGGGTAGAGTCATGATGTTTTCCGAGCCGAACAGGGCGACCGCTCCGAGATCTCCGAGGGAGAGTGCCATGGAAAAGGCGAGCGCGGTGAGAAATGGGCGCTTCAGCTCCGGCCAGTCGACGCGGCGCAGACGCTGAGCAACGGAGAGACCCAGGCTTTCGGCAAGGCGCCCCGTGCGTGCGCGGTGCTCGCGATAGGCCGGCTCCAGCACGCGTACGGCAAAAGGCAGGGCCATCAGCGCGTTGATGCCAGCGACGATCAGGGGGGCAAAGCGTGCGACCTCACCGCTCGACCGGAGCGCCAGAAACCAGCCGGTGGCAAGTACGCTCGTCGGGATAAGCAGAACCAGCGACGACAACGAGGCAAGTGCGATCGACATGAGGCGATTGCCGGCATTCCGGTTTCGCTGCGTGTCGATTTCGGTCCTTGCTGCGACCGCGCCAAAGGCAAGCAGTGTCGCCGTAGTGCCTGATACGAGTGCCACGAGTAGGCTGGTCAGGGCCGCCTGCTGGAAGGCCGCTTGCGATATCAGCCGAGCGAGGTCTGCCTGTAGCCCCGAGACGACGACCTGGCCAAGTGGCAGGACGAGGAAGAGGCCGGCCAGCGAAAGCAGCAGCGCGTCGACCAAGCGGACGATCGGGCGTCGGCCATCGAAACGGGGGAAGCGTCGCCCGCTGGTGACACCGGTGTCGGAGGCTGCCGGCAACAGGCTGAGGCCGATGAGGATGACGCCGGTGACCGTGATCTGCAGCAGCGCCAGCGATACGGCGCGCTCCGGATTGAAGTCGAAGCGGAGAGCCTGGTAGATGGCGACTTCGATCGTTGTTGCGGCAGGGCCGCCACCGAAGATCAGCACCAGCGTGAAGCTCGTCACGCAGAGCATGAAGATCAGCCCCGCGGCCCCAGGGATGACGCGCGCCAAAACGGGCCACTCGATGAAGCGGAAGGTGGCGATCGGTGACAGGCCGAGGCTCGCCGACATTCGCCAATATTCAGCCGGCACGCGCTCCAGGGCAGACAGCATCAGTCGCGTGGCAAGCGGCAGGTTGAAAAAGACATGGGCAATCAGAATTCCGGTCAGGCCGTAGACGGAGATGGGCTGCGAGAGACCGAGGCTGCTCAAGGCATCGTTGACGATGCCGTTGCGGCCGAAAATCCCGATCAGACCCAGAGCACCGATCAGAACCGGCAGACCCATGGGAACGGCCATCAGGCGGATCAGCCAGATACGTCCGGGAAAAGCCGGCTGACGGGCAAGCGCGCTGACCACGGGCAGGGCAAGACCGACGGAGAGGAGCGTCGAGAGAAACGCCTGCCATAGGGTGAATGACAGCACCGAACGAACGACGGGATCGCCGAAGGCCTGCAGAATGCCACCGGTCATTCTCCCGGCGAGCAATGCGGACAGGGCGATACCGACGAAAGCCGCCACGGCCAGCAAAACCAAAAGGCCGCCCGCGAATGCGGGCAGCCTCTGACGTCTCGACTGGTGAAGCGGTCGGAGCATCTTGCCTTATTTCAGCGTCATTGCCGTCAGCCACTCGTCGATCCAGGCCTGACGGTTTGCCGCCACTTCGGCCGGGTCCATCAGGAAGGTGGTCTTTGGCTGAACGAGCTTGCCGAAGGCCTCCGGCAGGGGCTCGGAGGTTGCGGCGACCGGCATCATCCAGTTGTTGGTGGGGATGGTGTCCTGGAAGCCGGGCTCAAGCATGAAGGTTAGGAACTGGCGAGCGAGCTCCTTTTCCGGCGCATTCTTCAGAAGGCCTGCGACCTCGATCTGGATGTAGTGCCCTTCGGAGAATTCGGCTGCCTGATAGCGGTCGGTCTCTTCGGCGACCATGTGATAGGCAGGCGAGGTCGTGTAGGAGAGCACCATCGGTGCCTCGCCCTTGGTGAACAGGCCATAGGCTTCCGACCAGCCGGGTGTCACGGTCAGGACGCGATCCTTGAGCTTGGCCCAGGCTTCCGGCGCTTGGTCGCCATAGACTGACTTGACCCAGAGCAGGAGGCCGAGACCCGGCGTCGAGGTGCGCGGATCCTGGATGACGATCTTCTGGGCCGGGTCGCCCTCGACCAGGTCCTTTAGGCTCGTCGGCGGGTTCTGGATCGTCTCGGTGTCGTAGATCACGGCGAAATGGCCGTAGTCGTAAGGCAGGAAGGTATCGTCGCTGAAACCGCCGGGCACCTGGACATTGGCGGCATCAACGCCATGGGCTTCGAAGAGGCCGGTCTCTTTGGCTTCCTCGACAAGATTGGTGTCGAGGCCGAGCACGACATCGGCCTTCGAGGTCTCGCCTTCCAGCTTCAGGCGTGTGAGCAACGCCACGCCATCGGCGACGCCGACCAAATTGACGGTGCAGTCGCAGGTCTGTTCGAAGGCTTCCTTGACCTTGGGACCGGGACCCCATTCGGAAACAAAGCTCTCATAGGTGTAGACGGTCAGCGTCTTGTCGGCAGCGAGCGTCGGGGAGACGAAGCCGATCATGGCGGCTGCAACGCCGCCGATAAACATGGAAACAGTCGTGGGTCGCATGGCGCCCTCCTCCTTCATCATCATTGCTGTCGGGATAGGGCGTTTGCGATCGACGCGTCTAATCCCTCCGCCGGTGTTAACCGGATCAGGTTCCGCGGGTTGGCTGACGCCTCTCAGCATTTCGGTCCCGAAGGATCGAAAGGCACCCCGTTAGAGCACTGTGGAGATAGCGCGCGTCACCGGCGAGCGCAAGGTGGGCAATGCATGCGCAGTCGGCTTCAGGCGCGCTCGCCGGAACCGGGCAGTTGGAGAAGTGGGGAGATCAGGGCCTGATGAGAGACGCTGGAGAGCCTCAGCCCTCAAGCTCCTCGCGCAGCATTTCGAGCTCCAGCCATTCCTCTTCCATGCGCGTGATGTCGGCACGCAGCTTTTCCATTTCGGCGGCGAGCTTGTTGAACGTCGCCGGATCCTTGGTGAAGAGGTTGGGATCGGCCATCCTGGCTTCGCGGGTCGCGATTTCCTTTTCGGCCTTTTCCATTTCCTTCGGCAGATTTTCGAGCGCGAATTTCTGCTTGAAGGAAAGCTTGCCCTTGCTGTTTGCGCTGCCGGCAGGCTTGCCGCCCGAGGCTTCCTGGGCCTTGGCCTTCTCGGCCTTTTCGACCCGCTTACGTTCGTCCTCGACGCCCTTGCGCTGGGCGAGCATGTCGGAATAGCCGCCGGCATATTCGATCCAGCGACCATCGGGTGCGTCGGGGTTGGCCGGTGCGATGGTCGAGGTCACGGTGCGGTCGAGGAAGTCGCGGTCGTGGCTGACCAGGATCACGGTGCCGGAATAGCCCGCGACGATTTCCTGCAGCAGATCGAGGGTCTCGATGTCGAGGTCGTTGGTCGGTTCGTCGAGGATGAGCAGGTTCGAGGGCTTTGCCATGATGCGCGCCAGCATCAGGCGCGCGCGCTCGCCGCCGGAGAGGTTGCGGATCGGGGTGCGGGCTTGTTCCGGCTGGAAGAGGAAGTCCTTCATGTAGCCGGTGACATGCTTCTGTTCACCGTTGACGAGTAGGTTTTCACCGCGTCCGTCTGTCAGGTAATGGGCGAGCGTGTCATCAGGATTCAGGTCCTCGCGCTTCTGGTCGAGAACGGCGATTTCGAGATTGGTGCCTAGCTTGACCACACCTTCGTCCGGCGAGAGCTGGCCCGTCAGCATCTTGAGCAACGTCGTCTTGCCGGCACCGTTTGGGCCGATCAGGCCGATGCAATCACCGCGATGAACGCGGATCGAGAAGGGCGCGACGATGATCCGATCGCCATAAGTCTTGGTGATCTTATCCGCCTCGATGACGAGCTTGCCGCTTTCCTTGCCTTCGGTGGCCGTGGCCTGGATCGTGCCCTGCGGACCCTTGTGTCCACGGTAATTGGCGCGCAGAGCCTGGAGGTTGCCGAGGCGGCGCATGTTGCGCTTGCGGCGTGCGGTCACACCATAGCGCAGCCAGTGCTCTTCGCGCTCGATCTGGCGACCGAGCTTGTGCTGTTCGATCTCTTCCTCTTCCAGCA
>NZ_CP032405.1:690000-847500 GCF_016806065.1 Rhizobium rosettiformans | reverse complement strand
GTCGCAAGACGACGTATAGGGTCTGACGCCTGCCCGGTGCTGGAAGGTTAAGAGGAGAGGTGCAAGCTTTGAATCGAAGCCCCAGTAAACGGCGGCCGTAACTATAACGGTCCTAAGGTAGCGAAATTCCTTGTCGGGTAAGTTCCGACCTGCACGAATGGCGTAACGACTTCCCCGCTGTCTCCAACATAGACTCAGTGAAATTGAATTCCCCGTGAAGATGCGGGGTTCCTGCGGTCAGACGGAAAGACCCCGTGCACCTTTACTATAGCTTTACACTGGCATTCGTGTCGGCATGTGTAGGATAGGTGGTAGGCTTTGAAGCTTGGACGCCAGTTTGAGTGGAGCCATCCTTGAAATACCACCCTTATCGTCATGGATGTCTAACCGCGGTCCGTCATCCGGATCCGGGACAGTGTATGGTGGGTAGTTTGACTGGGGCGGTCGCCTCCGAAAGAGTAACGGAGGCGCGCGATGGTGGGCTCAGACCGGTCGGAAATCGGTCGTCGAGTGCAATGGCATAAGCCCGCCTGACTGCGAGACTGACAAGTCGAGCAGAGACGAAAGTCGGTCATAGTGATCCGGTGGTCCCGTGTGGAAGGGCCATCGCTCAACGGATAAAAGGTACGCCGGGGATAACAGGCTGATGACCCCCAAGAGTCCATATCGACGGGGTTGTTTGGCACCTCGATGTCGGCTCATCGCATCCTGGGGCTGGAGCAGGTCCCAAGGGTTTGGCTGTTCGCCAATTAAAGCGGTACGTGAGCTGGGTTCAGAACGTCGTGAGACAGTTCGGTCCCTATCTGCCGTGGGTGTAGGAATATTGACAGGATCTGTCCCTAGTACGAGAGGACCGGGATGGACATATCTCTGGTGGACCTGTTGTCGTGCCAACGGCATAGCAGGGTAGCTATATATGGAAGGGATAACCGCTGAAGGCATCTAAGCGGGAAACCCACCTGAAAACGAGTATTCCCTATCAGAGCCGTGGAAGACGACCACGTTGATAGGACGGGTGTGGAAGTGCAGTAATGCATGAAGCTTACCGTTACTAATAGCTCGATTGGCTTGATCGTTCTCATTGCTTATGTTCATCAGTGCTGCTCAGCAGCACCGATGATGCTTCTCTTTTGTCCTGACGCGCTTAAGCGCTCCGGACAGGCCGCGCCAAACCGGTATTTTGCCTTCGGCAAAAACCTGGGCGCGACGGCCTATCGGCCTGTATGGGAGCTTCCCTGCAGACGAAGGCAGAGAAAACTGACGTGTTCAAAATAAAACAGGCGAATGCCTGCCAGCTTCTCAACAACATTGCCCTTAGCCGACCTGGTGGTCATGGCGGGGTGGCTGCACCCGTTCCCATTCCGAACACGGCCGTGAAACGCCCCAGCGCCAATGGTACTTCGTCTCAAGACGCGGGAGAGTAGGTCGCTGCCAGGTCTGCTAATGGCAATGTTGTCAGGTTTTGCAAAAGCAAATACCTCGGGTTTTGCATCGCAAATACCCCAATCTTCTCAACACAAAATCGGCCCAAGCCGAAAACATCGGGCCGCAGCAAGCGGCCCTTTTTGCTTGCTAAAATCTCTCAAGCGCAACAAACATAGTTGCGCTCTTGGCGCGGGGTGGAGCAGCCCGGTAGCTCGTCAGGCTCATAACCTGAAGGCCGCAGGTTCAAATCCTGCCCCCGCAACCAGTATAACCTAAATCTACCATTCGAAAATCGCATCAAAAAGCTCCTCGCCATAATCGTCGAGGAGCTTTTTGCGTTGCTGCTCAATATCGGGTTCGACGGACAATCTGGAAGGCAGCTCATTGCGAATTGAGCGCTGTCGGTGACCGAGCTTCAACACAGCCTATCGCGCAATCGCCAAAGGTCTTCCGATTGGTTCATGCGCTATGACGTCCATGGGTAAACCATAGATGCGCTGCAGTGCTTCAGGCGTCATGATCGTCTCCGGCGCTCCCTGTCTGATCACGCGGCCGGAATGGAGAACAGTGATGTTATCGCAGAAGCGGGACGCCATGTTGATGTCGTGAAGGACGATGATGATACCGAGACCTCTCTCCTGAGACAGATTGCGGAGCAGTGAGAGCACCTCGATCTGGTGGGCGATGTCGAGGGCCGAGATCGGTTCGTCGAGCAGCAGGCATTCCGTATCGCCACCTGCATGGTGAGCCAGGCGCGTTGTCTTTCACCGCCGGAGAGCGTGTCGACGAGGCGGTCGGCGAGGGGCGTGACACCGGTCAATGCCATCGCCTCGTCGGTCTTTTGCCTGTCCATCTCGCCGAACCGACCGAGGGACCCGTGCCAGGGATATCGTCCAAGCGATTCGAGTTCGCGGACGGTCATTCCGACAGCCGAGGGCAGGTGCTGCGCCAGATAGGCAGCTTTGTGTGCCAGCGCTTGGTCGTCCCAGGCGTCGAGCGTTCGTCCGTCCAGGGTGATGCTGCCGCTCGTTGGCGCTTGCTGACGTGGCAGCAGTTTCAGAAGCGTCGACTTGCCGGAGCCGTTGTGCCCGATCAGCCCGAGAACATGGCCATCCATCGGGATATCGAGCGTCAGCGGTGCAAGAATAGGCCGCCCGGCGACATCGGAAAGACAGAAGGTCGATCTCTGTCCGTTCAAAACCTGACCTTTTTGCTCGATCTGGGCAGAGACTGCCGCAATCCTCGATACCCGGAATGCAATCTCTCAGACTTTCCGGCGACGCACGCGCAGTCTATTCTCCTCGACATAGCGAATGGCATCCGTCAGCCGGGCAGGTAGATTGAAGTCTGGGTTTTTCCCGGAAAGTTGCCGGACAATCCACTCGAGGTAATGCGCTGCGTTGCCCCAGAAGACTTTTCTCGACAGGCCGCTCCCCCTTGCCAAGGCATCAACGAGCGGAGTCAGGTGCGTGGAGACCAGTAGGGAGGCTGCCTGGTCCGGCATCTTCTGTCGTGAAAGGGGTGGGGAGACGCAAGGCTACCGGCTCGCTGTCGTCATCGACCACGGTGGCGGTGTTCTCGATGTCGGCATGAACGGCTTTTCCCCCGATCACGGATAGGGCCATGACGGGGATGATCGCGGTCGCCAGCTATTTCTGCGACCATAGGGGAACCAGACAGCCATCGGGTTTGACGGCAAAACGACGTGCGTAGCTCTCATGGAGACAAGCAAAGGCATCGGTTTCCAGCACCTGTGCTGATGGCGCCACCCTGCGGATTTCCGGTCCATGGGGCAGTCTGTCCCGGATCGGCGCGAGCGGGCCGCTCAATCGCGAGAGCAGATCCGCCGGGGTGCTAAGGCTGTTGATGGGTGCCTCCGGTAAAGGAGCCACTGGAAGTACGGTCCACCGACGAAGGCCGCGAGGACGCCTGCGGGGATTTCTTAGGGGAAGTGAATGCTGCGACCGTGCCAGTTAGCCGCGGTCATCAAGGCCCCCCCGGCGGCGGCCGCACACAATGCCCGGTCCAGCGGCTTTGGAGGCGTGGTCATCGCCGCGATATGGGGCGCGATCAGTCCGACAAAGCTCAAAGGGCCGACGACCAAGGTAGCGGCAGCTGTGAGGATGGCAGACAACGACAGCAGCGAGGTCCGGGACCGTCGTGGAGCGGCGCCCGCGCTCACCCTAAGGCCTTCGGGGCTCGCGAGCGGATTGGCCGTGACCGACTGCATGATCGTGCCGGCCAGAGCCAGCATGGCCCCGGCCGAGGCTGCCGCAAGGACCAGCGGCCATCGACCCGAAGCCAGCTCCGCCGTTGGGAGGTTGTCGATGAACAGATGCTCGGTCAGAGAAAAGACGGCGATTGCGCCCATCACGACGATCGCGATGAGCAGGGCGCAGTGCGGGCGGTGGCGCGGGCTGGAGTTGGGCGTTCGGGCTTCAGCCTGCAGCACCGTCACGGTCATGTTCTTTCAAAAGCACAAGCATCGGGATTCAGGCCGCCAAAGCGCCAGTGCCACGGCATTGGAAAAGTCGTTCTGAACGAGCGAGCCGCTGGCCCAGATGAAGACGGAGCGCAGATATTCATGATTGAAGAGCGCAAGGACGACCGATGCGGTTCCGGCAAAGAAACTGATAATCATGCCGGCAAGGAGCATGGTGACGGGGGAAAAGCCACCTCTTGATGCGAGCAGCATGACAAGCCCAAGCGTGGCGAGGGCTCCGGTGACAGCGGATAGTTCGATGGACCAAACCGCCATGCCCGGTGCGGCGAGTGCCGCGAGCGTGATGGCAAGCTGAGCGCCGGACAGAAGTCCCAGCGTGCTCGGTTCCGCCAGAGGGTTCTTCAGAACCTGCTGGAAGACCACTCCGGACAGAGAGAGGGCAGCGCCAGCAAACAGCGCTACAAAAATGCGGGGAAGAAGGGCGTAGCGCAGATAGGTCTCGCCTAAGCTGTCCGGCGCAGGATCGAGGATCGCCGCCATCATCCGGGACAGGGGAACATGGCTGCTGTAGCCCAGAATGGTCAGCGCAAGTGCAGACGAAATCAGCAGCATGAACAGAAGTAAGGGGCGTTGCTTCATGCCGGTTGCAGCGCCTTTCCGAGGATCGTCGCAAAGCGCAGGGCAGACGGCAGGGCGCCGAAGACCCAGGTCGGCGGTATGGTCACGACCCGGTTTGCTTTTACGGAGGGAATTGCTCTCCACAAGGCGCTTCCGACAAGTTTCTCGGGTGGGCCCGGCTCGATGATGACGAGCCTTGCCTCCGGGTTTCGCGCAATCGCATCCAGCCCGGAGGTCGAGAAACAGTAGTGATTGCCAGCCTCTGTCCAGGCCTTTTCTTGCAAGCAGACAGCCAACGCCCGGCAGGGTCGGATATCGGTTGGAACAAACTCGTGTCGGGTGGCTTTTGCAAACTTGGCGCGGGCTGTGGCGTATTGGTCGCATGCCGGCGAATAGGTCGGAACCGTTCCCGTGGGCATGCGATAACGAGGTGAGTTGATGAATGAGACTAGCAAGGTTCGCCTGACGGTGAACCGGACATTCCGCGAGATCGACGTCGACAACCGAACCACATTGCTCGACTTCTTGCGAGAAAACCTGCAGCTCACGGGCACGAAAAAGGGCTGCGATCATGGCCAGTGCGGCGCCTGCACCGTCATCGTCGACGGACGTCGGGTCAATTCGTGCCTGACACTCGCCGTCATGAACGAGGGCGCTGAAGTCACCACGATCGAGGGGCTGGGCGCACCCGGTGATCTGCACCCGATGCAGGCCGCTTTCGTCAAGCATGACGGTTTCCAGTGTGGCTACTGCACGCCCGGCCAGATCTGTTCCTCCGTCGCGATGCTCGAAGAGATCGCGGCCGACATCCCCAGCCACGTGACCGACGATCTGATAAACAAGGCGCGGCCAACTGCCGAAGAGATCCGCGAGCGGATGAGCGGAAACATCTGTCGCTGCGGTGCCTATCCCAACATCGTCGATGCCATTACCGAGGTCGCGGAAACACGCTCATGAAAGCCTTCACCTATGAACGCGCGGCCTCGGCCGAAGCGGCAGCGCAAATTGCCGCGTCAAATCCGCATGCAAAGTTTATTGCAGGCGGTACCAATCTTCTTGATCTGATGAAGCTCCAAATCGAGACGCCGACCCATCTGATCGATGTCAACGGGCTCGAGCTCAACAAGATCGAACCGACGGCCGAAGGAGGCCTGCGGGTTGGCGCCCTGGTGCGCAATACCGATCTGGCCGCCCATGAGATTGTCCGTCGAGACTATCCGCTGCTGGCACGAGCGCTGCTTTCCGGAGCGTCCGGACAATTGCGCAACCGGGCCACGACCGGCGGAAACCTGCTGCAGCGGACCCGCTGTCCCTACTTCTACGACACCAATCAACCCTGCAACAAGCGGCAGCCGGGGAGCGGATGTTCGGCCATCGGCGGTTTCAGTCGGCAGCATGCGGTCCTCGGGGTGAGTGACGCCTGCATCGCGACCCATCCCAGCGACATGGCCGTTGCGATGCGCGCGCTCGATGCCGTCGTCGAGACAGTGAAGGCCGATGGCAGCCGTCGCGCCATTCCGCTCGCCGATTTCCACCGTCTGCCGGAAGACACGCCGCATATCGAAACGGTCCTTGAACAAAGCGAGATCATCACGGCAGTCTGTCTGCCGCCGCCGATCAGCGGCACCCAGATCTATCGCAAGGTTCGCGACCGTGCATCCTATGCCTTCGCGCTCGTCTCTGTCGCTGTCGTTATCCAGCCGGACGGATCCGGGCGGGTCGCTCTCGGGGGCGTCGCACACAAGCCGTGGCGGAGCGAGGACGCGGAGGTGCAATTGCCCAGCGGTGCTCGAGCAACGGCGGCAGTCTTGCTCGCTGATGCCCGACCGACGGATCAGAACCGTTTCAAGCTCGCTCTCGTGGAGCGCTTGCTGAGCGCCGTCATCGCGCAAGCCAAGGATCAAAGCTCATGAAGTTCGACAGGCCAGAAACGACCAATCCCATCGACAATCTGACGGTGGTCGGCCGACCCACGCGGCGAATCGACGGCGAGCTCAAGACGACAGGTCGCGCCACCTATGCCTATGAGCACTGGGATCTCGGCTTTGAGATCGCCTATGGCTATCCGGTGGCCGCCGGCATTGCCAAGGGGCGTATCCTCTCCATCGACAGCAAGAGCGCCCGGCAGGCGCGCGGTGTTCTTGCGGTGGTCACCACACTTGACGTCGGGGAGCACGACAAGGGTGAGCACAATACCGCGGTGCTCTTTGGCGGAGATGTCGTGCAGCATTATCATCAGGCAATCGCCCTTGTCGTTGCAGAGACATTCGAACAAGCGCGGGCGGCTGCTTCACTGATCGACGTATCCTACGAGCCCGAGGAAGGGGCTTTCGATCTGGCCGAGGCCAAGAAAACGGCAGAAAAGCCTTCGGAAGATGAGAAGCCCGACACGGCCGTTGGCGACTTCGATCATGCCTATGCTTGCGCGTCTGTGACGCTCGATGCCGAGTACAGCACACCAGACCAGTCGCATGCGGCAATGGAGCCGCATGCCTCGATGGCGGTCTGGGACGGCGATGAACTGAAGATCTGGACCTCGAGCCAGATGATCGACTGGTGGCGAACGGACTTGGCGACCTTCCTTGGCATGGACAAGGAGAGGATCCGACTGATGTCGCCCTTCATCGGCGGTGGCTTCGGCGGAAAGCTGTTTCTCAGGGCCGATGCTGTGCTTGCCGCGCTGGGTGCCAAGGCTGCTCGATGCGCAGTCAAGGTTTCCCTTCCGAGGCCGGTGATCATGAACAACACCACCCACCGACCGGCGACGATCCAGCGTGTCCGGATCGGTGCCGATACAAAGGGCAAGATTGAGGCGATTGCACATGAGAGCTGGTCCGGCAACTTGCCGGAGGGAAGCCTAGAAACGGCGGTCAACCAGACGCGGCTTCTTTATGGCGGCGAAAACCGGATGACCGCCATGCGCCTGGCCTCGCTCGACCTGCCCGAGGGCAATGCGATGCGCGCGCCGGGCGAAGCGCCGGGTCTGATGGCGCTCGAGATTGCCATGGACGAGATGGCCGAAAAGCTCGGCATTGATCCTGTCGACTTCAGGATCATCAACGACACGCAGGTTGATCCGGAGAACCCGGATCGCCCGTTCTCGAAACGCGACCTGATCGGTTGTCTGCGCCTCGGGGCGGAACGCTTTGGGTGGAGCGATCGAGGCCAGCCGGGAACACGACGCGACGGCAACTGGCTTGTCGGAACCGGTGTGGCGGCCGCCTATCGCGACAATTTGCTCGTTGAGTCCGGTGCCCGGGTCCGCCTCGAAAGCAATGGTCGGATTACCGTCGAGACCGACATGACCGATATCGGCACGGGCAGCTACACCATCATCGCGCAGACCGCTGCCGAAATGATGGGGGTGACGCTGGAGGAAGTCGATGTCCGGCTCGGCGATTCCAGCTTTCCGGTATCCGCCGGCTCCGGCGGTCAGTTCGGTGCAAATTGTTCGACTGCCGGTGTGTATGCCGCCTGCGTCAAGCTGCGCGAGGCCGTTATCCAAAAACTCGGTTTCAATGCTCAGGATGTTCGATTCGAAAACGGTCAGGTTCGCTCGGGCAGTCACGCAATCCCTCTGGCGGATGCCGTCGGTCCGGATGGTCTTGTCGGCGAGGACACGATCGAATGGGGTGACCTCTCCAAGACCCATCAGCAATCAACCTTCGGCGCGCACTTCGTCGAGGTGGGTGTGGATGTCGTCACCGGGGAGTGCCGCGTTCGGCGCATGTTGGCCGTGTGTGCGGCCGGCCGCATCCTTAACCCGATCACTGCCCGGAGCCAAGTCATTGGCGCGATGACCATGGGCATTGGGGCTGCGCTTTCGGAAGAGCTTATCGTCGATACGAGCCGAGGCTTTTTCGTCAATCACGATCTCGCCGGTTACGAGGTGCCCGTGCATGCGGACATTCCGAGCCAAGAGGTGATCTTCCTCGACGAAACGGATCCGATGTCTTCACCGATGAAGGCCAAGGGTGTCGGCGAACTGGGCTTGTGCGGTGTATCGGCGGCGATCGCGAACGCCATCTACAACGCCACGGGTGCTCGCGTCCGCGACTATCCGGTTACGCTGGACAAGTTGATCGGACATCTGCCCGCCGATTTTTGAGCTCGAACCATCTAGGGACGCGTGGGCATCGATGCCGGCCACGTATTTTCAGGCGTGCCTATTAAGCGCCATTCACCAGGTCGGACGGCCTGGTGAATGGCATTGCTGCACGATGACATTGCGTCCATCACTTCCGATTGTCGCCTCCTCAGTCTCCATTTTCTCAGCCGCAAACACTGTCATCACGCCTCCGTGAGAAAATGTCGTTTTATGGCCTCGTCCGGCCAGCTTAAGGCTTGCCGGAAATGCGGCTCTGAAAGGGGCGCGCAGCCAAAACCCAGTGCGGTCGGATTTCGCGCGAGGCGTTTCATATCGCCATCGCAAGATCGCCCCGCAGACAAGGACTGATAAGTAGATGAGATTTGTTGACGTGATGCCGGCAGTCCGGATCCTGAAAAGCCTATGCGCGGCAGCGGGCCTCGCACTGCTGCTGACCGCCTGCTCGCAAACGACTGGCGTGCCACGCCAACCGGCTGCGCCGCCGGTCGATCCTGCGCTGCAGGCGATGTATGCCGAAGTGCAGGACGGTGGACAGATCATTCCCGCGGTCGATGTGTCGAAGATGGATCCCCGCAATATCCGCCAGGTCGTCAATTATCGCACATCCTATCTGCCCGGCACGATCGTGGTCGATCCGCATGCTCGCTTCCTCTATCTCGTCATGGAGGGCGACAAGGCGATGCGCTACGGCATTGGTGTCGCCAAGGCCGGTCTCGAATTCCAGGGCGTAGGCGATATCAAGCGCAAGGCCCGCTGGCCGGGTTGGGTGCCGACGCAGAACATGATTGCTCGCGAGCCGGATCGCTACGGTCCGCTCGCACAGGGTCTGCCGGGCGGCATCGACAATCCGCTCGGAGCGCGCGCCCTCTATCTCTACCAGAACGGGCGGGACACGCTCTACCGGATCCATGGGACCAACGAGGCGTGGTCGATCGGTCAATCCGTATCGTCTGGATGCATTCGCCTGCTCAACCAGGACATCATCGATCTCCACGCCCGTGTTCCAGTCGGATCGCAGATGGTGGTCCTGCCTCTCGAAGAATCCGGAAGAGGGGAGTTCTGATCAGCTAAGGCCTTCTCCGTCTTGTAGCGTGGTCTGTGACAGACGGAGCGTTGCGACAAGACAGAGTTTGGCGGTAGCATCGCAGTCTCAGAACCGGCGCGCCTAGTGGTACGCCGGCAGCCGGCGATGTCAACGTGGCGGCATTGCTGCGTCGGAAAGGCTTCGAGAGGGCCAAATGCATGATCGAACGACCGGAAGTCTTCCTGCGGCAGCTGCTCGACCGTGCTGTCGAGGTGGCGGATCCGATGCGGTCGCTCAAGGATTGTCTGCCTGAAAAGCCGAAGGGGCGGGTGATCGTTGTCGGCGCCGGCAAGGCGAGCGCTCGGATGGCGGAAGCGGTCGAGGCGGTCTGGGGTCCCTGCGAAGGTCTCGTCATCACGCGCTATGGATATGGCCGGCCATGTCATGGCATCGAGATCGTCGAGGCGGCCCATCCGGTTCCAGACGAGGCGGGCCTCAAGGCGACGGCGCGTCTGCTGGCTCTTGTTGAAAGTGCCGGCGAAGGCGATTTCGTTCTGGCGCTGATCTCGGGCGGAGCCTCGGCGCTCTTGGTTCAGCCGGTGCCGGGCGTTTCGCTTGCCGAGAAGCAGGCGGTCAATCAGGCGCTGCTCGCGTCAGGCGCGCCGATCGACCGGATGAACACGGTTCGAAAACATCTCAGCCGAGTAAAAGGTGGACAATTGGCCGCCGCAGCCTGGCCGGCTCAGGTCCTCGCCTTGATGATCTCGGATGTGCCGGGTGACGATCCGGCCTTTATCGGCTCCGGTCCGACGGTTGGCGATCCGTCGAGCACGGATGACGCTCTTGCGGTCGTCGACCAATGGAAGGTCGCGCTGCCGGGCCGGGTCCGTGAGGCATTGGAGCGCGGCTCCGGGGTCGTCAGGCCCGACGATCCGCGCCTTGCCCGGGTGCAGAACGTCATCTACGCCGCACCCCGGCAATCGCTAGAGGCGGCTGCGGCGCTGGCCCGAGAGGTCGATTGCGACGTGCGCGTTCTTGGTGATGCCCTGGAAGGTGAGGCGAGGGATGTCGCCGAGGCCCAGGCAAGGGAGGCGCTGGCTGTGCAGCATTCCCTGCGTGCGGGGGATGCGCCGGTCCTGCTCCTCTCCGGCGGCGAGCTTACGGTTACACGGCGCGGCGATGGCATTGGCGGGCCCAATGCCGAGTTCTGTCTGGCGCTTGCATTGGCTCTGGACGGCGCTGGAGGTATCCACGCGCTCGCTTGCGATACGGATGGTGTCGATGGTGCAGCCGAAGTCGCCGGCGCCGTCATCGGTCCCGAACTTTTGAAAAAGGCTGCCGAACTGCGTTGCGACCCAGAGGTCGCTCTGCAACGAAATGACGCCCATTCCTTCTTCGCAGCGTTGGACGCACAGGTTGTCACTGGCCCGACCCTGACCAACGTCAACGATTTCCGCGCGATCCTCGTGCAGCCGCGGCCGACCGCATAAAGGCTTTAGCCGAAAATCCCCTCCACTGACGAAATCCGACGCGTGATGGGTACCGGTGCTCGCTGCATTGGCATGCCCGCGAGAAAGCCTGCGGTTGATATCTATCATGATAAATTATTGCAATTGGATTATCTATGTGAATTAATAGCGCGCATAAAGGATGCCAAATCGAAAGGATTTCCCCATGAAGAGGCTGTTCCGGAGCGCATTTGCCGCTGCCGCCTTGAGTGCCGCCATGATTGCCGCCCAGCCGGCGAGCGCGCAGACCCCGCCCAATGTCCTCGTCGTCGGGCAGATCGCCGAGCCGAAGTCTCTCGATCCGCATACTGTCACCGCCACCAATGATTTCCGCATTCTGGTGAACGTCTATGATGGTCTGGTGCGCTTCAAGGACGGGACGCTGGAGATCGAGCCGGCGCTCGCGGAGAGCTGGGACATCTCGGAGGATGGCAAGACCTATACGTTCAAGCTGCGTCAGGGCGTGAAGTTTCACGACGGTTCCGACTTCACCGCCGAGGCCGTCAAGTTCAACTTCGACCGAATGCTGAAAGAGGACCACCCATTCTACAATACCGGTCCATTTCCCCTGTCGTTCAACTTCGCCTCTGTCGAGGCCGTCAACGTGATCGACGGCCAGACGGTAGAGTTCAAGCTGAGCGAGGCGTTTGCCCCCTTCTTGTCCAATCTCGCCTATCCCACAGGGCTGATCGTTTCTCCGGCTGCCGTGGAGCAGCATGGCGCAGACTACGGCCGGAACCCCTCGGGCACCGGACCATTCAAGTTTGCCGAATGGCTGTCGAACCAGCGTGTGGTCGTCGAGCGCAATCCGGACTACTGGGGTGAGGCTCCGGCCCTCGAAGCCGTCGTCTTTCGACCCGTGACGGATGCAAATACGCGTGTTGCCGAAATGCTTTCCGGAGGCATCGACGTGATGGTCGAGGTGCCGCCGGACAATCTCACGACCTTCCAGCAGGATGCCGCGTTCTCCGTCGCCGAGCAGGCGGGGCCGCATGTCTGGTTCGGCATCCTGAACACCAAGAGCGGTCCGTTCGCCGACAAGCGTGTTCGTCAGGCCGCCAACTACGCCGTCAACAAGGAAACGCTGGTCAACGATGTGCTTCAGGGCACGGCAACCGTGGCCGCTGGTCCGATTCCGCCTGCCTTCAACTGGGTGGAAAGCTCGGTCGAGCCTTATGCCCATGATCCAGAGAAGGCCAAGGCCTTGCTCGCCGAGGCGGGTGTCGAGGCGCCGGAACTGACATTCTACGTCACTGAAGGCGGTTCGGGCATGCTCGATCCGGTGACGATGGGCGCAGCCATCCAGGCCGATCTGCAGGCTGTCGGCTTCAAAGTGAAGATCGAGACCTATGAGTGGAATACCTTCCTCGGTCGCGTCAACCAGGGTCTCGACGGTCAGGCTGATATGGCCGAAATGGCCTGGATGACGAATGATCCCGACACTGTGCCCTATCTCACGCTGCGCAGCGATGCGATGCCGGACAAGGGTGGCTTCAACTCTGGCTACTATTCGAACCCCGAGGTCGACGACTTGCTGGAGAAGGCACGCACCTCGACGGATCAGGCCGAACGCGGCAAGCTTTACGGCCAGGTCCAGGAGATCGTGCATGACGATGCCCCCTGGCTGTTTGTCGCCAACTGGAAGCAGAACGCGGTCACGACTGCCGCTGTCCAGGGCTTCAAGCTGCAGCCCTCGTTCCTTCTCAACCTGCACGGTGTGACGAAGCAGTAATCCTCCTGCGGCTGATGCCGGCGGGCATGTCGCTCGCCGGCGTCAGCCTGGGACATTCCCGGAGGTTGCTATGCCGGCCTATATTCTCAAACGTCTGATCGCAGTCGTGCCCGTCTTGTTCGGCTTGTCGATCATCGTCTTCCTGGTGATGGCCCTCATTCCCGGGGATACGGCGACAGCCATTCTCGGCGCCTATGCGACGCCAGAAAACGTCGAGCGCATCAATCGCGACCTCGGGCTCGACAAGCCCCTGGTTCAACAATACCTGGTCTGGATCGGCAATGTGCTGCAGGGTGACTTCGGCCGCTCCTATGCCCTGAACCGGCCCGTGCTCGACGAAGTCCTCGAGCGTTTCGGCGCCACCCTCATCCTTGCCGGCGTCTCCCTCCTTCTGTGCACGGTCATCGGCCTTCTCGCCGGTGTTGTCTCGGCTGTCCGGCAGTTCGGATGGGCGGACCGTGCGATCACCTTTTTCGTGCTGGCCGGGATCTCCATGCCCTCCTTCTGGCTGGGACTGCTTCTCATCTATCTCTTCGCGGTCAAGTGGCGCATGCTGCCGGCCTCGGGCATGTATGCCGTCTATGGCGGAGGGGACCTCAAAGACCTTCTGCTCCATCTGGTGCTGCCGGCCGTCACGCTGTCGGTCGTCGCGGCTGGCGTGATCGCACGCCTTACGCGGGGCGCCATGCTCGAAGTGCTGCGACAGGACTTTGTCCGCACGGCCCGTGCCAAGGGACTTTCGGAACGGCGGGTCATCTATGGTCACGCGTTTCGATCGGCACTGGTTAGCATCATTCCGGTGATCGGCATCCAGTCCGGCTTCGTGCTCGGCGGCGCCGTCTATATCGAGACCGTGTTCCAGTGGCCGGGCGTCGGGGCCATGCTGGTCAAGGCCATCTCCAGCCGTGACATCCTGTTGGTCCAAGGTGGAGTGCTCGTCGTTGCCGCGAGCTACGTGCTCTTCAACCTCGTCGCTGATGTTCTCCAATCCATGCTCGATCCGAGGATCCGCACGTGAGTACCGTTTCTGCTGTTACCCCGCCCAAGGTCGCTTCGGGACGGATCACGTCCTGGCGGCTTCTTCTCAACAACCGTCTCGCGGCAGCGGGGCTCGTGCTCATCGGCCTGATCGCTCTCCTGATCCTGCTCGTGCCGATCCTGCCTCTGCCCGATCCCGATGCCACCGCGCCGGCACAGCGGCTAAAGCCTGTTCTGACGGCCGGACATCTTCTCGGCACGGATCAACTCGGCCGCGATATCCTCAGCCGGCTCTTGTGGGGCGCCCGTTTGTCCGTCACGGTCGGCTTCACGGCGACGCTGATCGCCGCGCTGATCGGGTCAGTGATCGGTATTGTCGCGGGCTATGTGGGTGGACGCACGGACAATGCCATCATGCGTGGCATCGACATGCTGATGGCCTTTCCCTACATTCTTTTGGCGCTCGCTATCGTCGCTGCCCTGGGGCCGGGCCTGATGAACGCGCTCTATGCCATTGCCATCGTCAACATCCCCTTCTTCGCGCGTAATGTGCGCGGCGTGACGCTCGGATACGCCCATCGCGAATTCGTCGATGCTGCGCGCCTTTCCGGCAAGGGGCACCTGTCCGTCATGTTCACCGAGGTTTTGCCGAATGTGGCGCCGGTCATCGTCATCACGATGTCGACGACAGCCGGCTGGATGATCCTGGAAACGGCGGGGCTGAGCTTCCTCGGCCTCGGCGCACAGCCGCCGCAAGCCGATCTCGGGTCGATGCTGGGCGAGGGGCGGGCGCAGCTCTTCACCGCTCCGCATGTGTCGATCGTGCCGGGTGTCATGATCTTTCTCATCGTCATCAGCCTGAATGTGCTGGGTGACGGCATTCGCGACGTGCTCGATCCACGCCTGCGCTCCGGGGCGCTTGCGCGTCCGGGGCCTGTCACGGAAATTGCAACCGATCGAAACGTTCCGGAAAACTCAGCCCAGGACGCTGCTCTTTCCATCGAAGGTCTAGAGACCGGTTTCCGCAGCGGAAACGACATCATTCCGGCGGTGCGTGGGATTTCCCTGCATGTGAAGCGCGGGGAATGCCTCGGGCTGATCGGTGAAAGCGGGTCGGGGAAGAGCGTTACGGCGCTGTCGGTCATGGGGCTGGTGGCGTCCCCACCGGGCATCATCCAGAGCGGTGCGATCTATGTGGGCAATGAAGACGTGCTGGCGATGTCGCAGACACGGTTGATTTCCCTGCGTGGCAGCCGTGTCGCCTATGTGTTTCAGGATCCGCTGACCACCCTGCACCCCATGTATCCCGTCGGACGGCAAGTCGAGGAAGCGATCGCTGCGCATCAGTCAGTGAGCGCGAAGGACCGCCGTGAACGAGCGATTGCCCTGCTTGAAAAGGTCGGAATTCCGGAGGCCCGGGAAAGGGCGAAACACTATCCGCATCAGCTTTCGGGCGGGCAGCGCCAGCGTATCGGCATTGCCATGGCGCTTGCCAACGATCCTGACGTGATCATCGCCGACGAGCCGACGACCGCGCTCGACGTGACCGTGCAGGCCCGCATTCTCGAACTCTTGCGTGATCTTCAGCGCGAGCGCGGGATGGCGCTTCTCTTCATCACCCACGATTTCGGCGTCGTGTCGGAGATCTGTGACCGCGTCGCGGTGATGAAGGACGGCGAGATCGTCGAGACCGGAGAAACGCGCGCGGTTCTCGCCAACCCGCAGCATGACTACACGAAGCGGCTGATTGCCTGTGTGCCCGAACTCGGGACCGGAGCGCAATTCTTGGAGCGTGTCGCCCGGCTCTTCCCTAAGCAGAACGCGGAGGTGTCATGACGAAGTCTGCGATCCAGATCCGTGAGCTGACCAAGTCCTTCGGTGGCGGGCGCAGCCTGTTCGGCAAGGAACGGCACGAGGTCAAGGCCGTGAAATCCGTGTCGCTGGATCTGATGCGGGGTGAAACGCTTGCCGTCGTCGGGGAAAGCGGATCGGGAAAGAGCACGCTTGCCCGCATGCTGGTCGGGCTCGAGACGCCGACATCGGGCAGCATGCTGATCGGGGGCAAGGATGCGGATGTGCTTCGGCGCGAGGGGCCGCAGGCCTTTGGCAAGACGATCCAGTATGTCTTTCAAGACCCGGTTGCCTCGCTGAACCCGCGCAAGACAATCAGCAGCATCCTTGAGACCCCGCTCAAGCTGCTCTGCGGATACGAGGCGCCCAGGCGGCGTGAACGGATGAAGGAACTGCTGGACGCGGTCCAGATGCCGGAGAGCACGCTCTCGCGCTATCCGCACGAATTCTCCGGGGGGCAGGCGCAACGGATTGCGATCGCGCGCGCTCTTGCGGCGGAAGCGGAGATCCTAGTCTTCGACGAGCCGGTGAGCGCGCTCGACGTCGGCGTGCAGGCGCAGGTCCTGTTGCTTCTCAGCGATCTGAAAACGCGGTTCGACTTGTCCTATCTCTTCATCAGTCATGACCTTGCCGTTGTCGAGGCAATCTGTGACCGCGTGGCCGTCATGTATTTCGGTGAGATTGTCGAGCTGGCACCCGCGGCAAGGCTTTTTGCCGATCCTGAACACGCTTATACAAGGCGGCTCGTGGCCAGTGCGCCCCGTATCAGGAGAGAATGACGTGCGATGACCGATACCGAGGAGAGGGCGAAGACGAGCAGCGAAGACGGCAAGCGGTTGTTTACCCCTGCCGGAAAGACGAAGCGCCGACCCGATGCCATTGCCGATCTGATGAAGGATTTCATCCGTTCGCAAGGGCTTCAGCCAGGCGATCGTCTGCCGCAGGAGCGCGATCTGATGGACCGCTTCAAGGCTGCCAAGGGCACGGTGCGGGAGGCGATGAAGGCTCTGGAAACACAAGGCCTGATCTTCACGCGTAGCGGCCCCGGGGGCGGTGCCTTCGTCGCGGCTCCCTCCGCTCGCCACGCCATGGAGTTGTTGTCCACCCACTTCTTCTTCAATCCGCCGACCCTCTCCAACATCTATGCGATCCGCAAGGCGCTGGAGCCTGAAGTCGCCGCCTCGCTCTCAGGCAGGGTATCGGCCCAGCAACTGGCTTTGCTCGAGCGAACGATCCGGCTCTATGATCACCCGCCGGTCGACCCGGACGAACAGTATCGCCAACGCGTTGCGGAACTCGATTTCCACTCGCAGCTGGCTCAGTTCTGTCCCAACCCGTTGCTCGGGTTTCTCTGTGGTCTGATGCACAATCTGTTGCGCGATCTGCCACTGGCCAGGCAGATCTATGCTGATCCTGCGCCCAGCTCGCGGGAGGAGGGGCTCTCCTACCAGTACCGGCTCATGGCAGCGCTGAAGGATGGACGGACAGAGGATGCGCGCGCGATCGCGGCCGAGCATATGGCATTCGCTGAGGCCTATATGCTGGCGCGGGCAGGCACGATCGGATAATTAGGACGGTACAGTCGGCAGTCCTTTACGAGGTCGGCGTTGCCGTCTCAGTCGATGTCGGACAGTGGCGGGCATAACAGGAGGTCGGGCTATGGTTTGCGCGAGCCGCATTCAGAGTGTAGTGAGCTCCCGCTCCCTCGACATTTTTGCGAGCCGGTGGAGCCAGATCGCGTGTCGCGCGTTACTTCACGCGGTCAGTCGGGGGCTTTACGGAAAAAGATGATGCAGTTTTTCTCGGGCTACGAGGCGCAGATTGCTCTGGGCCTGGTGATCTTGCTGTTTGGCATGTTCGTCTGGGAAAAATATCCCGCTGAAGTGACGGCATCTGCCGGTGCCGCAGTCTTTATCGTGCTCGGCTTCGTCCCGACCGACAAGGCAATGGGCGTTTTCTCAAACTCTGCGCCACTGACGATCGGTGCCATGTTCGTGCTGACGGGTGCCCTTGTGCGTACCGGTGTTTTGGAACGCGTGGCGGCAATGGTTCTGGAACGGTCGAAAAAGCGCCCACGGCTGGCGCTTGTCGTTTTCTTGGTCACGGCGCTCGTCGCCTCGGCTTTCATGAACAACACCCCGGTCGTGTTGGTCCTCATCCCAATCGTGATCCGGCTCGCCACCTCGCTGGACATCGCTGCGACACGGCTCCTGATCCCCGTATCCTATTTTGCTATTCTGGGTGGCACCTTGACGCTGATCGGCACATCGACCAACCTGCTCGTCGATGGCGTCGCCCGGGGACAGGGGCTTGAGCCTTTCTCGCTTTTCGAGATCACACCGATTGGTCTGGCTGCTGCAATCACTGGCGGGCTCACGATGCTCGTGCTTGGCAGGTTTCTTTTGCCGGATCGCCGTGAGGAAGGCGGCGAACTGGACGATCAGGATGACGCCGAGTTTCTTTCGGAAATCACCGTGCTCGCCGAAGGTCCGTTCACTGAAAAGCCGATCGGTGAAATCGCGGAATTCAAGCAGCCTGGGCTTCGCATCGTCGGTCTGCACGCCAATGGCGAGGTGGTCCGTAAGGATATCGAGACCATGACCCTGAAAAAGGGCGACGGTCTGATCATTCTTGCAAAGTCGGCAGACATCTTGACCCTGAATGCGCTGGAAGGCTTGCGCGTCGGTCAAAGACGCGGAGCGGCGCCGAAGGGCGACGTCATCGTGGTCGAGGCGGTCGTGGCACCCGGGCGCTACGGCTATCGGACACGCCTTTCCAGCCTGACGCTCGGGCGCCGCTTCGGCGTGCGCATCATCGGTGCCCATCGACACCGGCATGTACCGGGTCCGGACCTTGCCAATGTCCGCCTGCGGCCGGCAGACAAGCTGCTCATTGAGGGTACCGCCGAGGCTCTCGATGAACTGTCGCAGCAGAACGAGCTGATATCGGTCACCCGTTCCACCGCCCGTGCTTTCAGGCCGACCAAGGCGCCTTTGGCCTTGCTCGCCCTCGGTCTCGTCGTGCTTCTCGCTGCATTCAATGTCATGGACATCGGCACTCTGGCGATGATCGCAGTTCCCGCCATTCTCATCTTGCGCTGCATTGACGCAGACGAAGCCTGGGGCTCGATCGATGGCGGCATTCTGATCCTGATTTTCGCGATGCTGATCGTCGGGCAGGGATTGCAAGAAACCGGAGCCGTGGCACTCGTTGTGGATACGGCCATGCCCTTGATGTCGACGGTCTCGCCCTTCGTTCTTCTGCTTTTGGTCTATACATTGTCGTCGACGCTCACCGAATGCGTGACCAACAATGCAGTAGCCGTCATCCTGACGCCGATCGTCATCGGCCTCGGTCAGCAACTCGGTATCGATCCGAGGGCCCTGGTGGTGGCCGTCATGTTCGGTGCAAGTGCAAGCTTTGCGACGCCGATCGGCTATCAGACGAATACGCTGGTTTATGGTGCCGGGAACTATCGTTTCAGTGATTTCGTCAAGATCGGCTTGCCGATGAACATCATAGTGGGCTTGGCGTCCTGCTACGCTATCTATCTTTATTATGGTCTTTGAGGAGTAAACGCATGGATATCATCACCGGCTTTTTCGGACTGGTCGAGGATCTCACATGGGGATGGGCGCTCATTCCCATGCTCGTTGTCTTCGGCGTGTTCATCACGGTGATGACCGGGTTCGTGCAGATCAGGTTCTTCAAGCGCATGTTTCGCGTTCTCTTCGCCAAGAACCAGACCGGCGATCCGAATGCGATCAGCGCACGCGAGGCCCTGCTCGTGTCCGTCGGCGGGCGCGTCGGTGGTGGTAACATCGCAGGCGTCGCGGTCGCGATCACGCTCGGCGGGCCGGGGGCCGTCTTCTGGATGTGGGCGATTGCAATCATCGGCATGGCGACGAGCCTGGTCGAATCGACGCTTGCTCAGCTTTACAAGCGTTCCAACGGCGACGGCACCTATCAGGGCGGGCCTGCCGGCTACATCATCTATGGGCTCGGTGCGAAGCACAAATGGCTGGCCGTGGTCTATGCCGTCTGCCTGATGCTGGCGTTTGCCTTTGGTTTCAACGCTTTCCAGGGCAATACCTTTGCCGGTGCCGTCTATGACAGCCTCGGCGTCGATCGCGTCTGGAGTGGCATTGGTCTTGCGATCATCACCGGCTTTATCGTCTATGGCGGCATCCGCCGTATCGCGAAGGTCGCTGACGTCATCATTCCGATCATGGCCTTCATCTATATCGGCCTGACACTGCTGGTCATCCTGTCCAACATCACCGAGATTCCGGGCGTCATCTGGTCGATCATCGCCAATGCCTTTGGCCTGGAAGAGGTTGTCGGCGGCGGCTTCGGCGCTGCCCTGGCCCAGGGGCTTCGCCGCGGGTTGTTTTCCAACGAGGCGGGTCTCGGATCCACCCCGAACGTGGCGGCGACGGCTGATGTCCGCCACCCAATCAGCCAGGGCATTACCCAGTCCTTCTCGGTGTTCATCGACACCATCGTGATCTGCACCTGCACGGCCTTCATCATCCTGCTCAGCCCCGTCTATCAGCCGGGCGTGGAAGGCATCGACGGCATCGTGCTTACCCAGCAATCGCTGGTCAGCCAGGTCGGCACGTGGTCGCAGTATTTCCTGACTTTCGCCATCCTGCTCTTTGCCTTCAGTTCGATCATCTACAACTACTATCTCGGTGAGACGGCCCTGAAGGTCATGACCGCACGGCCGGGTGCCTTGCATGTTCTGCGTTTTGCCATCGTCATCGTCGTATTCCTGGGCGCGACGGCTCCGGGTGCAACGGCGGTCTTCTTCTTCTCCGATCCGCTGATGGGCGTGCTCGCGGTGGTCAACCTCACCGTGATCCTGATGCTCTTCCCCGTCGCCTTGCGGGTCCTCGACGATTTCCGCTCGCAGCTGAAGGCCGGTGTGGCGCGGCCAGTCTTTGAACCGACGGCGTTTCCCGATCTCGATCTCGATCATTCCGCCTGGCCCCATGCGCAAAGAGTGGCGGGACCGGACGGGGGCGCTCTCGCCAAGGCGTGAGCATCTTTGTGGGGCTGTGGTGACGCGGCCCCGCGAACGTCTCAAAGCGATTGATGACATTGTCGGCTGATTGAAGCCGCCTCGGTTTTCCGGGGCGGCATCTTTGTGCTTGCCTCGTTGATAGGACCGTTCCCATCATTTCCGTTGACACCCGTGGGGTGCGCTACTAGCCTGTGTGGAAACGTTACCACATTGGGAGGAGATAACGATGAAACAGGCGCGATTGAACCGCCTCTTCGGCACGTCTGGCAACTGCTTCGACGTGGCCATCGATCACGGCATGTTCAATGAACGCACGTTTCTCGCCGGTATCGAGAACATGCGCCAAGCCATCGACGTCATCGCTGCGGCAGGCCCTGACGCCATCCAGCTGCCGCCGGGCACAGCGCCCATGCTGCAGTCGATCCCGGGCAAGGCTCGTCCAGCCCTCGTGCTGCGTACCGATATTGCGAACATCTATGGCAACCCGCTGCCGAGTGCCCTGTTCTCCGAGGTGATCGATCGTCCGGTCGAACAGGCGATCGCGCTCGATGCAGCCTGTGTCGTGGTCAATCTGCTGATGCTGCCGAACCAGCCCGAGGTCTATCGGGCCTGCGTGCGCAACGTGAACAGCCTGAAGCGCGAATGCGAGATCTACGGCATGCCGCTCATGGTCGAGCCGCTGGTCATGCAGGACAATTCCAAGGGCGCCTATATGGTTGACGGCGCAATCGACAAGATCCTGCCGCTGGTCCGCCAAGCCGCCGAACTCGGCGCCGACATCATAAAGGCAGACCCCTGCGACGACGTCACCGAATATCATCGGGTGATCGAGATCGCTCAAGGGCTGCCCGTCCTCGTGCGTGGCGGTGGCCGGGTCTCCGATGAGGAAATCCTCGCTCGCACCAGGGTGTTGATGGAGCAAGGCGCGCGCGGGATCGTCTATGGCCGCAATGTCATCCAGCATGCCAATCCGGGCGGCATGACGCGGGCGCTGATGGCCATCGTTCACGACGGCGCAACGGCGGAGGAAGCGTCGCGTCATCTCGCCTGAGATAGCGTGACGGGAGGAGGAGCTTATGAAGACCTTTCGTTTCGGCGTCATCGGCTGCGGCCTCATGGGGCGCGAATTTGCCAGCGCCGCAGCCCGCTGGATGCATCTGACTGACGCCAAGGCTAGGCCAGAGATCGTTGCCGTCTGTGACACCAATACGGAGCTGATGGCGTGGTTTCAGACCCACGTTCCCTCCGTTCGACAGGCAACCACGGACTACCGCGAACTTCTCGCCAATCCTGAGGTCGACGCCATTTACTGCGCCGTACCTCATGTGCTGCATGCCGACTTCTACACGGACATTCTCAAGGCCGGAAAACATCTGCTGGGTGAAAAGCCGTTCGGGATGGATCTGGCGCAGAACAGGGCGATCATGGCTGTTCTCGCCGAGCATCCGGAACTCATCGTTCGCTGCTCGTCGGAAATGCCTTTCTTCCCTGGCGCGCAGAAGGTCATTGCCATGGCGGCGAGTGGCGAGATGGGCGACATTCTCGAAGTCGAAGCCGGTTTTCTGCATTCTTCCGACATCGATCCCAACAAACCGATCAACTGGAAGCGCATGGAGCATGTCAACGGCGCCTACGGCTGCATGGGGGATCTGGGCATGCATGTGCTGCATGTTCCCTTGCGGCTCGGCTGGCGGCCGGAAACGCTGCATGCCAACCTCGTCAAGCGGATCACCGAGCGCCCGGATGGCAAGGGCAACAGAGTGCCCTGCACCACTTGGGATAATGCGACGATCAGCAGCCGCGTGCGCACCGCCGACCAGGATTTCCCTCTGGTTCTCAAGACATGGCGCATCGCACCGGGAGAATCCAACACGTGGTACATCCGCATCCTCGGCATGAAGAAGAGCGCCTTCTTCTCGACCAAGCAGCCGCGCCAGTGGCAGTGGATGGATTACCAGGGCAGCACCCAGTCCTGGAACACGGAAGACCTCGGCTATGGCTCGGTCTTCCCCGCCATCACCGGCAAGATCTTCGAATTCGGCTTCGCCGATGCGATCCAGCAGATGTGGGCGGCCTTCGTCGACGAACTGGCGGGTGGTACGGCGAACGGCTTCCCCTGTGCAAGCCCCGCGGAAGCGGCTGCCCATCATGCCGTGCTGACGGCCGCGCTGCAATCCGGTCTGGAAAACCGGGTCGTTTCTGTCGACTACGATTGAGGCGGGACCATGAGACGCTCCGAGATCAACGAAGCCCTGCGGTTTGCCATCGGGATGCTCGAGACCTGGCGCTGGTCCCTGCCCGTCTGGGGGCAGTGGGGCGCTGCCGATTTTGCAGTCCATCCCGAGGCCTCGCGCTATCTGGCCAGCCGGCAGCTCGGCTGGGACGTTACCGACTTTGGCTCCGGCCGTTTTGCCGAACAGGGGCTCGTGCTCTTTTGCCTGCGCAACGGCATCCTCGGCATGGAAGGGGAACGCAGCTATGCGGAGAAGCTGCTCTTTATCCAGGAAGGCCAGGTGACCCCGGCCCATCTGCACAAGTCAAAGCAGGAAGACATTATCAACCGGGCAGGCGGCGATCTCGTCATCGAATTCTGTGCGGCTGATGCAACGGGCAAGGTCACGGAATCCGATGTCTCTGTTCTCGTCGATGGCATCGAGCACCATCTCCAGACCTGGGAGCCACTCGTCCTGCATCCAGGCCAGAGCGTCACCATCCCCACGGGGCTCTATCACCGTTTCTATGGTGCGAAAGACAAAGGTCCGGTGCTGGTCGGCGAGGTCAGCCAAGTCAATGACGACAGGACCGACAACTATTTCCTCGAACCCATCGGGCGTTTCGCCGAGATCGAGGAGGATGAGCCGCCGCTTAGACCTCTCTGGAACGAGGGGACTGTCTGATGAGAGCCGGGGAGGAGGTTCGAACCAGACAAGAGGCCCGAACGGCAGGTGGTATCGTCTGCGTCGGCAACTTCATTGTCGATCGTATTCACACCCTGTCCTACTGGCCGGAACAGGGCAGTCTCGCGCATATTTTGCACCAGGACATGGGCGTCGGCGGCGGTGCGGCCAATGTGGTGACCGACCTCGCTTCGCTTGGGTTCAAGGGGCGGCTTTCGGTGGCGGGTGCGGTGGGGGACGATCGGGACGGCGCTTATGTCCGCGATCGGCACGCGGCTCTCGGCATCGATATTGCCGGTCTCCGTATTCTTGATGACCAGGCGACGGCACATACCCATGTCATGAACGTGCCGGGGCAGAGCCGCACCTTCTTCTATCACGGCGGCTCCAACGACCTGCTGACGGACGATCTGATCGACCCTGCTGCTTTTGCAGGCAGCGGACACAGGATCTTCTATCTCGGCTATCTCATGCTCCTGCCGGCTCTCGACCGGAAGGATGCAAGCGGCTCTTCCGGGGCGGCGCGTCTTTTGAAGGCGGCACGCGAGGCGGGGCTGACAACTTGTGTCGACTTCGTCTCCAGCGAGGACCCCGCCTTTGCCGACCAGGTCGCCGCTGCGCTGCCCCATTGTGATTATGTCATCGTCAACGAGACCGAAGCCGGACGCGCAACGGGCATGGTCGTCCGCGACAAGTCGGGCACTTTGCTGCTGTCAGCTGTGGAAGAGGCCGGTCAGCGGCTTCTGGACGGCGGGGTGGCGCAAGGCGTCGTCATTCATGCGCCGGAACTCTCCATCTGGCTTTCGCCCGACAAGGCCCCGGTTGTCACGCCCGCACTTGCCGTGGATCCGGCCGCCATCGTCAGCCCCGTCGGGGCCGGAGATGCCTTCTGCGCGGCGGTGCTTTACGGTCTGCACGAGGGCTGGCCGATCCAGACCATTTCGGCCGTTGCCCATCGCGCAGCAGTTCATTGTCTGGGCGGCGCGACCGCGACTGATGGCATACCCGACATGTTGGTTCTGCTCGCCGAAATCTGAACGCCTGCAATCAGATATCTGCAGGGGCTGGCCCGGTCGATTCCCGGATGATGAGCTCAACGGGCATGCGCGTAAGCGAGGCTGGCCGGCGTTCCAGATTCTGCCTGTGATCCTGCAGACGTTCTTCGAGCTTGCGGGTCGCCTCGAGCGCGACCGCGCGGATCGGCTGTGCGACCGTCGTCAGCCGTGGCAGAACATAGGCTGCCTCCGGCAAGTCGTCGAAGCCAATGACAGAGCAATCATCCGGTACGCTGCGCCCGGTGTCGCGGACGGCGTGGATCGCCGCAATGGCCGCGATGTCCGTGGTGCCGATGATCGCGGTGATGTCGGTGTGATCCAGCAGAACGGATTGTGCCAGCGCGTAGGTGGCGGCGAAGCTGTGCTCCTCGCCGATCGCCTCGATGGCCGGTGCAAGTCCATGTTCGCGCAGAACGGCCCTGATGCCTTCCATGCGAAGCCGGATCGGCTGGCTGTGTCCCGGCGCCCCGACAACGGCGATCCTCTGATGGCCGAGATCCACGAGGTGCCGGGTCATCATGCGTCCGCCTTCGACATGATCGGCCATCACGGTGTCGTCCGATATGCCGACGAGTTCGCGGTCGATCGCTATCACGGGGATCCCGGAACCGACCAGCGGCTGGAGATGCGCGGTGCCGCCATAGGCACTGGCGACGATGACGCCCTCCACCCTTTGCGCGCGCAGCATCGCGACATAGCGGGCTTCGTGGTCTTCGTTTTCCGCCGAACTGCAGATCAGGGTGTGATAACCGCGCTCGAACAGTTCGCGCTCGATGGTGTTTGCGAGGATGCCAAAGAAGGGCACATCGATGGACGGCAGCATGAGGCCGATCATCCGGCTCGCTTCACCGCGTAGCATGCGGGCGCCCTTGCTTGGCGCATAGTTGAGGTCTCGGATCGCGGCTTCAACGCGCTGGCGCACTTCCGGCGAGACATAGCCACTGTTGTTAAGGACGCGCGAGACTGATGATACCGAGGTTTCGGCAACATTCGCGATCGTCCTGATACTGGCAGCCATTTCGGTATTCCCGCATCCGTTATGGTGATCGGAGTACGCAGAATTGCTGGCCCCGGCAAGTTGCGATTGTATCGTCGGCCAAGCATCAGGAAATATGTCCGCGTCGTCTTCCCGCCGTCATGTGTGTCCAGATTCCGCTGACGTTTGCAGCAGTGTCTGCAAGAGCGTGTGCCTGATCACCCCCTCGCGTCGCAATCCTTTCACCTTCAATCGTCCCGCTTTTCGCCAAAGAGCAGCGCATTTTACTTAAGATTCACGATAATTCCGAACGTTCGCTTGCCGTTAATCTGCTTTTCGACGCTGTTTGGTATGGATCGGAGCATGGTTATTGCGAGCTCGCCACGTTCGACTGAAAAAGGCCACGCCGAGACCGGTGCGGCGACGGCGTACGTCGTCGAGGCCGTGACGGAAGCCTTCTTCCAGTCCGCCGACTATGCGGCGCTGCATGCGCGCTCGAAAGCCACCGCCTTTCAACATCCGCTTTGGCTCCAGGCCTTGCACAAGCATCTTGCCCCGTCACGGGGCGCGCAAGGCGTAACACTTGTGGGACGGCCGGGGCCTGGCGAGCCTCCCTGTTTCGTCCTGCCGATGATTACCCGGAAGCTCTCCGGCGTGACGATCCTTGAAAGTGCGGATCTCGGCGTCAGTGACTATGCGGCGCCGGTGGTCGATTCCGTCTGGTGGGAGAGGCAGCATGATCATAACGCGGTTCGCGCCTGTGTCGCCGCTGCCTTGCCATCGCATGACATCTTGCGGGTAAAACCGATCCGCGATGAGCATCTGGCCCTCTGGCAGGCGTTCGTGCCGGGGAGCACGAAGACACTCGGCTTTTCGGCGCATGCTTCGGCACTCCTGGCGCCGGTGGAGCATTGGCGAGAAGAGGCGCTGACCGACAGTTTCGCGCGCTATCTTGCCCGCAAACGCAAGCGATTCTTCAAGACGGAAGGCGCAAAGTTTGTTGTCGTTCACGGAGAGCACGCGATCGCCCGCGCGATGGAACGGCTGGCTCAGCTGCGCGAGGGCCGTTTCGAGCAGGACGTGATTGCCGCGCCCGCAGCGCGAGCCTTCTACAGCGCCGTTGCGCAATCCGGGGCGCAGGCAGGTTTTGCCCGCATCTACGCGCTCGAACTCGGGGGCGATGCGATCGGTTATACCTTCTGCCTCTCGTTTGGCGGACGGCTCCACTACCTGCTGATCGGCTGCGATTACCAGACCCATGGGCGCCATTCGCCGGGTTTGCTGCTCTATGATGGGATGATCGGCGACTGGATTGAGGCCGGTGGCGAGATCTTCGACTTCACCATTGGCGATGAGCCCTTCAAGGCAGATTTCGGCACGGTGGCCACGCCCCTTCATGTATTGACGCATACGCCGACCGTGCGAGGCGCAATTGCGCTTACTGCGATGCGTTGGCGCGAGCGGTGGCGCGAGGCTTCTGCCGCCACGACCACGACACCTTTTGCCCGCCGCCAGACATCCGGGGAGGACAGTGGATGAACGCGCGCCCAGCATTCCTCGAGAATTCGGTCATCGTTGCAGCGCATCCGGACGATGAACTGCTGTGGTTCAATGCCATTCTGCACGACGTCGATGAGGTGGTCGTCGTCTACAGGGATTTCTGGGCCCAGCCGGGACTCGGCGAAAAGCGAGCTGCCGCTCTCGCCGATTTTCCCCGCGCGGGTGTCAGTTGCCTCAATATCTCGGAATCCGGTGCGGCTGGCTGTGCAAACTGGGATGACCCGCGAGAAAGCCCTGACGGTCTCGTCCTCAGCTTCGAAAGCCAGCGGCGGGAACTGACGCGCATGTCGCGCCTTGCGCTTGGCAAGGTCGGCATGGGCGAACGGCGCGTGGCCGAACACAGTGTGTTGAAGGCCTATCAGGACAACTTCGTGAAGATACAAACCTTGCTGCGGGATCGCCTGCGTCCGGGCATGAATGTTTTCACACACAATCCCTGGGGCGAATATGGGCATGAGGAACATGTCCAGCTCTTCCGCGTGCTCCAAGGTCTGAGGGATGAGATCGGCTTCAATCTCTGGATGTCGAATTATTGCACCAATCGGTCGCTGCCTCTGGCGATGCGATACTTCCAGACATCTCCCGGACAGCCGATCCGTCTGCCGACCAACAAGGCTTTCGCGGAAGAGGTGGCCTCTGTCTACAAGCGGCATGATTGCTGGACCTGGGCGGATGACTGGCGATGGTTTGATGACGAGTGGTATCTGCCGGCACCCCGTCAGGGCGCGACGCCACAGCCACATCAGCACCTGTTTCCGCTCAATCTTTTCACCATTGATGTGGCGCAGAAGCGACCCTGGCTCTCGATGGCCGTCGGCTCAGCCGCAGCAGCCTCGGCCCTGATGATTGCCGCCGACTTCTAGTGGTGCGCGGACGGGTAACGATCAGCGCCAGCACGATAAAAGATATCAGTGACACGGGCTTAATCTTGAACGGTGTTCCAGTGAAAACAACGCATGAAAACTTCAACATTGCCGCTCCCTTCTGGCAATGCGCGCATGCTCATCCCAGTGCGACTGCCCTGGTCGTTGCGCGGCGCGAGTTTACGTATGAAGTCTTGGCGCAAAAGGTTGCTCGCCTCGCCGGCCATCTGGCGCCGCGGTTGAGACAACGGCGCGTAGGGATTTTCGCCACCCGAAGCCTAGAGGGTTATGTTGGCATTCTCGGCGCCTGCATGGCGGGTGCGACCTATGTGCCGCTCAATCAGAAATGGCCGCCGGAGAGGCTGGTCACGCTGCTGAGCCTGCTCCAGCTTGATGCGCTGATCGTTGACCGCAATGGGATAGGCTTGCTGACGCCGGAGGTCCTGGCTGCGGCCCCTTCCATTATCATCGGCCCTGAGCGGGCCGATATGCCGGCAACGGTGGATGCTGCGATCACGCCGCTCGACGCCCTGACCGATCCGTCGCTCGGCGAACCCGAGATGGTGGGGCCGGATCATGAGGCCTATATCATCTTCACCTCCGGCACGACCGGGCTTCCAAAGGGTGTGGTGATCTCGGCCGCCTCTCTTGCGTCCTATCTGGTGCAGGCACGCCCGTGGACGACGCTCGGGACAGAAGACCGGGTTGCCGAAGCGCATGACCTCACCTTCGACCTCAGTGTGCATAATCTGTTCCTGGCACTGGAGTCGGGCGCCGCACTGCATGTGATGTCGGCGCTCGAGCTATCGGCACCGCAGCATTTCATTCGCAGCCATGGCATCACGGCCTGGATGTCGGTGCCGACAATCGTCAACATGATGCGTACGGCCGGTTCGTTGAAGCCCGGACTGTTCGAGACGATCCGCCTGTCCGTCTTTTGCGGCGAGCCGCTGCCGGGCGTGACGGTCGAGGCCTGGAAGGTTGCCGCGCCAAACAGCGCCATCGAGAATATCTATGGGCCAACGGAATGCACCGTCGTCATGCTCAGGCAAAGCGTGGGTGCCGAGATGCCGCTTACGCCAGGGCGCGGGGTGGTAGCGATCGGCACACCCTTCAGCGACGGCAGGATCGCAATCCTCGGTCCTGACCTGCAGCCGGTGGCTCCGGGTGTGCCGGGAGAAATCGCGCTGGGCGGGCCGCAGGTCGGCATTGGCTATTTTGCTTCGCCGGAACAGACGGCGGACCGTTTCCGCGACATGAATGGTGAGCGCTGGTACCTGACGGGGGACCTCGGTCTGTGCGATGCCGAGGGCGTCTACCATCATCTCGGCCGGACGGATAACCAGGTCAAGGTCAAGGGTAACCGGATCGAGCTGGAAGAAGTCGAGGCGCATCTGCGGCTGGCGGCTGACAGCACGGTCGTTGCGGTCGTGGCCTGGCCCCATGTCGATGGTGCTGCCACCGGGCTGGTCGGCTTTGTCGCCGGCAGCGATGAAACGGCTCAATCGATCCAGACGAAGATGTTGCGGTCGCTGCCACGCTACATGGTCCCGGAAGCCATTCATCTCAAGGATAGGCTACCCGTCAACGTCAACGGCAAGGTGGATCGGCGCGCATTGCGTGACATCCTCGAAGGGGGCGCGTCTTGAGCATCGTTTTCGAGCAAGAGCCGCTTCGCCCTCTAGGCCGCCTCATGAAGTGGCGGCGTGCCTGGTTGACGATCGACGCCAATCCGGCAGCGCGCAGCTTTGCCGGGACCATCCGCGGACTGCTTCTGATCCATGCACTCTTCCTTGCGGCACTCGCCGTAAGCCTGCAGATCAGTCTGTCGGCACTTGCACTGATCGCTTTGACCCTTCTTGCTGCAGCGCGCTGGCCAGAGCGCCGGCTCACCATTCTGGTCACGTCGAGCCTAGTCTTCCTGTTGCTGCGGCCCTTCCGAACCGCCGACATGAACACGCTTGTTGTCGACTTGGCCGCAGCGGTCGGGAACGGCGTGTCCGTGCCTCCGCTCGCCCTCCAGGTGGCCGGTGTGGTTCTTTTCCTCGGTTTTGCGCAGCTGATGATCGCAGGCCAGCGCATGAGCAGCGGCATCTGGTCCCGCCGTCCGGTGCTGGTGCAGCTTGTCGGCTTCCTTGCGGTGCTTGCTGTTGCCGCCTTCGTGCCGCCGGGCGATTATGGCCATGCCATGCTCTGGGCTTTCCTCGCTGTCTGGGCATCCTGCTTCTGGTTTCTCGCCTATGCGGCTGTCGACCTGAGGGCCAAGGCTGCAGCACCGGACGGCGTGCGGGCGCTCTACATGCGTCCGGTCTGGGGCGGTGATGTCGCGCCGTTCGGCAAGGGTCTGTCCTTCCTCAAGCGTTTCGAGGCAAAGGATGACGAAGCCCTCGCCGTAACGCGCTTAAAGGCACTGAAACTCGCCGTGTGGACGGCCATTCTCAGCTGGACCGCGCTTGCGGCCACGACACTGTTTCATGAGATGCTGGGCGTGCCGAAACTCGGCTTCATGATCCTCAATCCGGGGGATACTGCGACCATGCCCCTTGGCCTCCAATGGGCCGGTTTGATCGTCAATTACGGTGTGGATCTGCTGATCATTGCCGCCTGGGGCCATGCCATCGTCGCCGTGGCGCGCATGATGGGCTACAACATCCCGCGCAATACGGTGAACCCGCTGGCATCCCGCTCGATCGCCGAGTTCTGGAACCGCTACTACTATTACTTCAAGGAGGTTCTGGTTGATTTCTTCTTCTATCCGGCCTTCATGCGCTGGTTCAAGACATCGCCACGCCTGCGGATCGCGTTCGCCACCTTCTGTGCGGCCGGGTTCGGCAATTTCCTCTACCATCTGATCTTCGTCTCCCATGTCTTCGCAGACGGGACGCCTTTCGATGAACTCGACCGTTTTGCGACGCTGGCCTTTTATGTCGGTCTGCTCTCGGCGGGCCTGATCATCTCGCAGATCTGGGGCCGCAAGACCTCGCCGGCGGATGGCTTCTGGCGTCACGAGGTTCTGCCCCGGATCAATGTGGCGCTGTTCTTCTGCTTTCTGAAAATCTTCGACAGCGTCTGGCTCGAAGGCCAGCTGTCGGATCGCTTCCACTTTCTGTTTGGCCTGTTTGGAGTTTGACCTGCCATGACCACCGACAAGATTGCATCCATCCGTGCTCGTGTTCAGGGACTGCTCGAAGAGCGCGGCGACAGGCAGCCGCTTCTGGATACGGATTCGCTCTTCTTCAGCGGACGGCTGGATTCGCTCGCGGCCACGCATCTGATGATGCTGCTCGAGGAGACTTTCGGGATCGATCTGGCTGCTGCCGATTTCGACGTGACCCGTCTCGACAGTCTCGCCGAGATCGAAGCCTTTGTCAGCGAGACACAAGGATAAGGCTTCACGGCGGATCAGATTTCCCTGCAATCCACGTCGTCGTGTCTCGTCAGGACGGCGCTCTGCATCGGTCCGGTCCGTCTTCAAGGAAGTGCTTGTATCGATCTCCGCAGTGGCCTAGTAAATATTTTCCTGAGGTTTACCAGTTTCCTTGGGAAAGAGGTGGAGGAGGGACAGGCCGCCGTGGTGACGATCAAGGAAATCGCGAAGGCCGTCGGCGTTTCGTCGGGGACCGTCTCCCGTGTCTTGAACTACGACCAGACGCTGTCGGTCTCCGAGGCAAAGCGGCAGGCGATCATCGAAACGGCCGAAGCGCTGAACTATGCGACGCCACGCGCGCGCAAGAATGCCCTGCTTCCTCCGCTCAACATTCCGATGGCCAGCCATGCGGATGTGTCGGCGCATGTCGCCATCGTCCACTTCCTGGCGCCGCAGGAGGAGCTGGTCGATCCCTATTATGTCGGCGTGCGGCTTGGCATCGAGGCCCGCTGCCGCGAGTACAAGATCGAGATCGCAAGGGTGTTCAATCCCGATGTGCCCGTCGATCTTGCGATGTTGACGGGCATTTCCGCGACGATCGTGGTCGGGCATCATCCCAGAGCCGAGATCGAGGCGATGGCCAAGGTCTGTCCGCATCTGATCATGGCTGATTTCAATCCACGCATGCCGCAATTCGATTGTGTCCGCGCCGATCTGGGCGAGGCGACGACCACTATCCTCGACAGTCTGGAGCAGGCTGGCTACCGCCGGATCGGCTTTGTCGGCGGCTACGAGCTAATGGACAATGATGCGCTGATGCATGGAGAGCAGCGCTGCAAGGCCTTCATCGAATGGCACGAGGCGCGCGGGAGCTACCAGCCCGAGCTCATGGCGCTTGGGCAAAGCGAGCGCTTCGGCCAGAACCTCCGGCTTGAGACCGGTTACCAGCAGGCGAAATCGCTGCTGGCACTCGATACGCCCCCCGATGCCATCGTTGCGGCGAACGACAATATGGCGATCGGTACCTACAGGGCCATCCAGGAGGCGGGGCTTTCAATTCCTGATGATGTCGCGGTGGTGGCCTTCAACGACATTCCTGTGGCGCAATTTCTCAACCCGCCGCTTTCGACCATGCGCATTCCCGGCGAGTTGATCGGCGAAGTGGCCGTAGATCTCCTGGTCGAGCGGCTGAACGGGCGCGACTATTCCAAGCATGTCACCCTGCCGACCGAAATGGTCTGGCGTGGCAGTGCGAGAAGGCCTGTGCGCACTTAAGTCTTCGTGGAAAGGTTGTGAGATCCTCGTGACTTACCGCAGCGCACAAAATATTTAGTAAAAATTTTCTTGGCTGTCTCCCGATTTTCAGGAATAGTGACCGTCAGGCAGGGGATGGAGCTGCCGCGTTCAACGAGATCTTGGGAGGAAGACATGGATTATTCTCGCGCGTTCAAGCGCTCGATTTCGGCCACCGTTGCTGGCGCCGCACTTCTCTGCAGCACCGCCGCCTTTGCCGGTGAAGTCACCATCTGGTGCTGGGACCCGAACTTCAACGTTGCGATCATGAAGGAAGCGGCGGCGCGTTATACTGCTAAGAACCCCGACACGACCTTCAACATCGTCGACTTCGCCAAGGCCGATGTTGAGCAGAAGCTGCAAACGGGGCTCGCCTCCGGCATGACCGACACGCTGCCGGACATCGTGCTCATTGAGGATTACGGCGCGCAGAAGTATCTCCAGTCCTTCCCGGGCTCCTTTGCCGCGCTGACCGACAAGATCGACTATTCCGGCTTTGCCAAATACAAGGTCGACCTGATGACGCTCGAGGGCGAGGTCTATGGCGTTCCCTTCGATTCCGGCGTCACCGGGCTTTATTACCGCACGGACTATCTCGAACAGGCTGGCTACAAGGCCTCCGATATGGAGAACCTGACCTGGGACCGCTTTATCGAAATCGGCAAGGACGTGAAGGCCAAGACCGGCCACGAGATGATGGCGCTCGACAGCAATGACGGCGGCCTGATCCGCATCATGATGCAGTCCGGCGGCCAGTGGTATTTCAACGAGGATGGCAGTCTCAACATCACGGGTAACGCCGCGCTGAAGGCCGCACTTGAAACCCAGGCCCGCATTGTCAACGAAGGTGTGGCCAAACCGACCAGCGGCTGGAATGACGGCATCAGTGCGCTCACGTCGGGCGATGTCGCATCTGTCCTGATGGGCGTGTGGATCACCGGTACCGTCAAATCGCAGGCTGACCAGGCCGGAAAATGGGCGCTGACCGCCATTCCGAAACTCAACATCGAGGGTGCGACGGCTGCATCGAACCTCGGTGGTTCAAGCTGGTATGTGCTGGAAGCGTCCGCCGAGAAGGATGAGGCGATCGACTTCCTCAATGAGGTCTATGCCAAGGATCTCGACTTCTATCAGAAGATCCTGACCGAGCGAGGCGCCGTCGGTTCGTTGCTCGCCGCCCGCACTGGTGAGGCCTATCAGAAGCCGGACGATTTCTTCAGCGGTCAGACGGTTTGGCAGAATTTCGCGGACTGGCTCGAGCAGGTGCCGGCTGTGAATTACGGCATCTTCACCAACGAGCTCGATACGGCCGTCACGGCGAACTTCCCGGCACTGCTGAAAGGCACGCCCGTGGATGACGTCCTGAAGGCGATCGAAAGCCAGGCCGCCACTCAGATCCAGTAAGCCCATCCCACAGGGGCTTGGCCTCGGGCATGGCCCCTGTCCTCCCGGAGACGCGCGGCGGAAACGTCGCGCGGCTTCCCTTCGCATAACAAGGTTCAGTGACCACTGATCGGGTTCGGGGATAACCGCATGGCCACCACATCCAGATCCAGCTTGAAACGCTATTACGACGTGAACGGATGGCTGTTCGTTGCGCCCGCCATCGCGCTCATTTCGCTGTTCATGCTCTATCCGATCGTTCGCTCGCTCATTCTCTCCCTGTATTCGGGACGCGGAATGATGCTGAAATTCTCAGGCACGGGTAACCTCGTGCGTCTCTGGAATGATCCGGTCTTCTGGCAGGCGCTGCAAAACACCATCATCTTCTTCATCGTGCAGGTGCCGATCATGATCACCATGGCGCTGATCCTGGCCGCCATGCTGAACAATCCGAAGCTGCGTTATTCCGGCCTCTTCCGGACGATGATCTTCCTGCCCTGCGTGTCCTCGCTGGTCGCCTATTCGATCCTGTTCAAGAGCATGTTTTCGCTCGACGGCGTGGTGAACAATACGCTGCTCGCCATCGGCGTCATCGGCGAACCGATCGGCTGGCTCACCGACCCCTTCTGGGCCAAGGTCCTGATCATCATCGCCATCACCTGGCGCTGGACCGGCTACAACATGATCTTCTATCTGGCAGCGCTGCAGAACATCGACCGCTCGATCTACGAGGCGGCGAAGATCGACGGCGTGCCGTCCTGGGGGCGTTTCGCCTTCCTGACGATCCCAATGCTGAAGCCGGTGATCCTGTTCACCACGATCACCTCGACCATCGGCACGCTGCAGCTCTTCGACGAGGTCTATAACTTCACCGAAGGCACGGGCGGGCCGGCGAATTCGACGCTGACCTTGTCGCTTTATATCTACAATCTGACCTTCCGCTTCATGCCGAGCTTCGGTTATGCGGCGACCGTCTCCTATGTGATCGTGCTGATGGTGGCGGTGCTCTCCTTCCTGCAATTCTATGCCGCAAGGGAACGTCGATGATGACAATACTTCGTCGCCGCCTGCCCGACATCGTGCAGTACAGCGTGTTGTCGCTTGCCGCCTTTCTCTCGATCTTCCCCTTCATCTGGATGGTGATTGGGGCAACGAATACGACCAGCCAGATCATTCGCGGAAAGGTCACGTTCGGTACGGCCCTCCTCGACAATATCGCGTCTTTCTTTGCGCAGGTGGATGTGCCGCTGGTCTTCTGGAATTCGGTGAAGATCGCGCTGGTCGGCACAGCATTGACGCTGCTCGTCTCGTCGCTTGCCGGTTATGGCTTCGAGATGTTCCGCTCCAAACTTCGGGAGCGGGTCTATACCGTGATCCTGCTGACGCTGATGGTGCCGTTCGCGGCGCTGATGATCCCGCTCTTCATGCTGATGGGCAAGGCGGGACTGCTCAACACGCATATCGCCATCATGCTGCCGATGATCGCGTCGGCCTTCATCATCTTCTACTTCCGCCAGGCCTCGAAGGCCTTCCCGACCGAGCTTCGCGATGCGGCCAAGGTCGATGGTCTGAAGGAGTGGCAGATCTTCTTCTATATTTATGTCCCGGTGATGCGCTCGACCTATGCGGCGGCCTTCGTCATCGTCTTCATGCTCAACTGGAACAACTATCTCTGGCCGCTGATCGTGCTGCAGTCGAACGACATGAAGACGATCACGCTGGTGGTCTCGTCGCTCGCCTCCGCCTATTCGCCCGAATACGGCACGGTGATGATCGGCACCATTCTTGCCACCCTTCCAACCCTTCTCGTCTTCTTCGCCATGCAGCGCCAGTTCGTGCAGGGCATGCTCGGCTCCGTGAAATAGGACTTTGAAATGCGCATTATCGAGACTTTCAACCGGGACTGGACCTTCCGCGCAGGCTTCGAGCCGGCTTTTGCCTCGGCGTCCCAGCCGGGCGAGACGGTCCAGCTTCCCCATACGTCGGTCGAGCTGCCCTATAATTACTTCGACGAGAAGAGCTATCAGAAGGCCTTCACCTATCAGAAGGTCATTGCCTGGGATCCGCGTTTCGAAGGCAAAGAAGTTTCGCTGGTGTTCGATGCCGCCATGGCGGACAGCGTGGTCTATCTGAATGGCGCCGAGATCACCGGGCACAAGGATGGCTATACGCCGTTCGAGGCGCGGCTGACGCCGCATTTGAAGGCCGGCGACAACCTGCTGACGGTGAAGATCGATGGTTCGGAAAACCCCGAAATCCCGCCTTTCGGTGGCGTGATCGACTATCTCACCTATGCTGGCATCTATCGCGACGTCTGGCTCAAGATCACTGCGCCGGTTTCGATCAAGAACGTCAAGATCGAGACGCCGGATGTGCTCTCTGAAACCAAGCAGGTCACGGCGCGGGTCTGGATTTCCAATCCGACGGATCAGGCGCTCTCCGGCAAGGTTACGGCTGTTCTTAAGGATGCCGCGGGTCAGGAAATTGCGCGGACCGAGGCAAGTGTTTCCGGCGGTGAGGTCGCGCTCAGCTTTTCCGCACTTCAGGGCATCACGCTCTGGGATATCGACAATCCTGCTCTGTACCACCTCACCGTTACGCTGGAGACCGCAGCCGGTATCGATGAGACGACGAGCCGTTTTGGCTTCCGCTCGGCCGAATACACGATCGAGGGCTTTAAGCTGAATGGTCGCGTCGTGAAGCTGCGCGGCCTCAACCGTCACCAGGCCTGGCCGCATCTCGGTTACGCCATGGGTCGGCGTGGTCAGGAGAAGGATGCCGATATCCTGAAGTTCGATCTCGCCTGCAACATTGCCCGCACCTCGCATTATCCGCAGTCGAAGTACTTCCTCGACCGTTGCGACGAGATCGGTCTGCTGGTCTTCGAGGAAATTCCCGGCTGGCAGCATATCGGCGGGGATGCCTGGAAGGCGGAGAGCGTTCAGAACGTGCGCCGGATGATCGAGCGCGACTGGAACCACCCCTCAATCATCATCTGGGGTGTCCGCATCAACGAGAGCCAGGACGATCACGACTTCTATGTCGAGACGAATGCCATGGCGCGTTCGCTCGACACGACCCGCCAGACCGGCGGTGTTCGCTACATCACCGACAGCGAGCTGCTCGAAGACGTCTATACGATGAACGACTTCATCCTCGGCATGGAGGAAATGCCGGGCCACAATCGCGAGCGGCTGGTGCTGCGCGACCAGCGCGAGGTCACCGGGCTCGACCGCAAGGTGCCCTACATGATCACCGAATACGGCGGTCACATGTATCCGACCAAGCGTTTCGACCAGGAGCAGCGGCAGGCGGAGCATGTCGGCCGGCATCTGGCGATCCTCAATGCCGCCGCCGGTGACCCGTCGATCTCGGGGTCCACCGGCTGGTGCATGTTCGACTACAACACCCACAAGGATTTCGGCTCCGGCGATCGCATCTGCTATCACGGCGTCACCGACATGTATCGCGAGCCGAAATTCGCGGCTTACGCCTATGCCTCGCAGGGCGACCCAACTGACAAAGTGGTAATGCAGCCGGTCAGCTTCTGGGCGCGTGGCGAGCGCAATATCGGTGGCGTGCTGCCGCTGATCGTGCTCACCAATTGCGACTATGTCGAAATCCGCATGGGCCATATCGTCAAGCGGATCGAGCCGGATACTAAGACCTATCCGCACCTCCCGCATCCGCCCTGCATTCTCGACCACAGCATGGTCACGCCGGAGGAATTCGGCGAATGGGGCATGACCTGGCGGGATGGCGAACTGGTCGGCTTTATCAACGGCGAGGAAGTGGTTCGCCGTCATCTGCCAGCCGATCCGCTGCCGACAACTCTGGACATCGCGGCTGACGACACTGAGCTTCGATCTGGCGAGAAGGACACGGTTCGCGTCATCCTGCGTGCGCTCGATCAGGGCGGCAATGTCCTGGGCTTCTTCGATGATCCGGTCGAGGTGTCGCTCGAAGGCCCGGGCCGGATCGTCGGCCCCTCGCTTCTCTCCTTCAAGGGTGGCGCGGTTGGCGTTTATGTCGAAGCCGGAAACGAAACCGGTCACTTGACGCTGTCGGCGACTTGCCGTCCCTTCGGGACCAAGCGCATGACCTTCAACGTCACCTGAGCGAGGCTTACATGGCAGAGGTCCGGCTCACCGATATCCGCAAGTCCTACGGCTCGCTTGAGGTCATCAAGGGGGTGAATCTCGAGGTTTCCTCGGGGGAATTCGTCGTCTTCGTCGGTCCGTCCGGCTGCGGCAAGTCCACGCTGCTGCGGATGATCGCGGGGCTTGAGGACATTTCCGCAGGCACGCTTGAGATCGGCGGCAGCGTGATGAACGATGTCGATCCGTCGAAGCGTGGCATTGCCATGGTGTTCCAGACCTATGCGCTCTACCCGCATATGACCGTGCGGGAGAACATGGGGTTCGCGTTGCGCTTTGCCGGCATGGCGAAGGACGAGATCGAGCGACGGGTCAATGCGGCGGCGAAGATCCTCGAACTCGACGCGCTGATGGACCGCAAGCCCAAGGCCTTGTCGGGCGGCCAACGGCAGCGTGTCGCGATCGGCCGTGCCATCGTGCGCCAGCCAGACGTTTTCCTGTTCGACGAGCCGCTTTCGAACCTCGACGCGGAACTGCGCGTGCACATGCGTGTCGAGATCGCCCGGCTGCACAAGGAGCTCAACGCCACCATCGTCTATGTCACGCATGACCAGGTCGAGGCTATGACGCTGGCCGACAAGATCGTCGTCATGCGTGGCGGCATTGTCGAGCAGGTCGGAGCGCCGCTCGCCCTTTACGACGATCCCGACAACATGTTCGTGGCCGGGTTCATCGGCTCGCCGCGAATGAATTTTCTGCCGGCCACGGTCGTCGCTCAGGCGGAGGGTGGGCAGGTCACTGTCGCCCTCACTGCGCGGCCGGATACGCAGTTGACGATTGCCTGCGCGACCCCGCCAAAGGTCGGCGATGCCGTGACGGTCGGGGTGCGGCCAGAGCATTTCCTGCCTGATGGCAGCGGGGATACGCGGATGGTGGCGCATGTCGATGTTGTCGAACATCTCGGCAATACCAGCTATGTTTACGCCCATACGGTGCCCGGCGAGCAGATCATCATCGAGCAGGAAGAGCGGCGTCATGGAGCGCGCTATGGCGACGAGATCGCGGTGGGGATTTCTGCGAAGACCAGCTTTCTCTTCGATGCTTCGGGGCTGCGCATTCGTTAGCCGACAGGCCTCAATCGCCAAGGACAAAAGGCGAGTCGATGCGCGCTTTGCGCTTTCGCACACGGGCTCGCCGCGCTAGGCTCGGACCCATGAAAAAGGTCTTCAATCCCCCCTCCGTCCGCCGTCCTTTCGGACACTACAATCACGGTCTGCTGGTGCCGCCAGGTGCGAGCCTGCTCGTCACTTCAGGTCAGCTTGGCATCCGTCCAGACGACACGATCCCGCCTGATGTGACCGGCCAGGCCGAGCTTTGCTTTGAGGCGATCAAGGCCATTCTGGAAGAGGCTGGGATGACCTTCGCGGATGTGATCCGGATCTCCGGCTTTGTGACGCGGCGGGAGGACTTTCCCGCCTATATGGCGGTGCGCGATCGCTATACGCTCGATCCGAAGCCGGTTTCGACACTGCTGGTGGTGGGCGGCTTCACGCGGCCGGAATTCCTCGTTGAAGTCGAGGTGACAGCGGCCAAGGTGGTCTGACCGCAAGCCTTTCTCTCAGAAATTTTCCATCTCGCGGCGCACCTTGGCCATGAAGGCTGCACGGGTTTCTTCCGTGCAATTGTTCATGTCGTAATGGGCGAGGTATTTGACCGGCGCGCCGATCTTGATCTGGGCGCGGATGACGCGCTTCACGATCTTCTTTGGCGGATTGCCGGCGAGGAAGGCGCGCATCGGGGTGGCACCATAGGTCATGACGGCGGCGAGCTTCCTGATGTGGCGGAGCGTCGGGGTGAGCTTGCCGTCGACCAGGTCGAAGGAGACGCCGGGCAGCCAGACGCGATCGAAATAGCCCTTCAGCATGGCCGGAAAGCCGAAATTCCAGACGGGCGTGACGATGACGAGCGCTTCGGCTTTCAGCAAGCGGTCGACATAGGGCTTCACGAGCGCCAGATTGTCCGGGATGTCGTGATAGACGCGGCGGTCATGGGCTGAGAGCACCGGGTCGAAACCCTCCTCATAAAGATTGCAGCCGTCGACTTCGTGGCCGGCCTTTTCCAGGCTCTCGCATGTCAGCTTGTAAAGCGCCCGGCCGAAGCTCTCGTCTAGGGGGTGGGAGTGAAGGACGAGTACGCGCATGTCAAAAGCTCCAAGTCGTTGCCCGCCGCGTTCGCAGTCGGGGTCCAGTTGAAAACTTCCGCGCCGTTTGTCCCAACATCCCGATCCTTCGCCGCCTGATGCCGAGGGATGGGGGATGCCATGTCTGATGTCGCATGGGCCGGATTGGTCCGGCCGGGAGTACCTTCGGAATAAGTTCGTTCCGGCGGTTATCCGTTGCGGTTCCGGAACAGGGAGCCGCAACGCATCTGAAGGGCCTTATGAGGCTTCGGAAAACACTTCCAGGCCCGGGAAGAGGTAGTTCTTGCCCGCCGAGAAGTCGAAGTCCGGGTTCTCCCAGGCGATCATCTTGCCGGGATTGAGCAGGCCCTTCGGATCGGTTTCCTTCTTGAAGGCGAGTTGGACCTGGTCGGTCTGCTTCATGCCGCCTTCTTCCAGCGTGTAGCGGTGCGGGTTGAAGATTGGGCAGCCGTTTTCTTCGTGGATGCGGATGATTTCTTCCAGCCGTTCCTGGGTGGTGTAGCGTACCAGTGGCAGGCCGGCGCATTGGATCTGGCCGTCGAACTTGATGAATTCGAGGTGGCCGATGACCTCGTCGGGGAAGAGCTCGGTCATGACACGGACCTTCTCGACATGATTGGGGCCGGGGTATTGGACCTGGAGATAGGTGATGTTGGTATCGAGCTTCAGCGCTCGCAGCGTCGTGTGGTTCCAGGTCAGCTCATAGGCATGCGGGATGCCCTTCATGCTTTCGACCTGATCGGAGCGGAAACGCACATCGCCCTTCATCCGCTCGGCGAGCGCCAGGAAGGGCTCCATCGAATGGGGTGCCACCATCAGCACGACCACCGACTGGCCTTCCTTCAGCCAGGGCTTGTGGCGCGTGAAATAGTCGTAAGGGATCGGGGCTGCGATCGGGGCGACTTCCTTCAGGAGGATGCCGTTCTTGTGGGCGAGCGCATCGGCAAATTTCACCGCGTCCATGAAGTCGTCATAGCCGACGATGACGTCCACCCAGTCGTAAGCAGGTGCCAGCGGCATCTCGACTTCGGTGATGATGCCGTTGGTGCCATAGGCGTGCGAGACCTTCTGCAGATCCCAGGCGGAGAGTTCAAGCACGCGCGGCTCGGCTTCCATGGTGACGACGCGCAGGCGCAGGATGTTGCCGAGGTCGCGCAAGCCGCCCCAGGTGATCGAGCCGACGCCGCCGGAGCCGCCGGCGATAAAGCCGGCGACGCTGGCGGTCTGCTTCGTCGATGGGTGGAAGCGCAGTTCCTGGCCGGAATGTTCCTTGGTCTGCTTGTCGAGTTCTGAGATGATGACGCCTGGTTCGCAGATGACGCGACCGGGCAGGATCTCCTTCACCTTGTTCATGTTGATCAGGTTCAGAACGATGCCGCCCGAGAGCGGCATGGCCTGGCCGTAATTGCCGGTGCCGCCGCCGCGCGGGGTGACGGGCACGCCATGGGCATAGGCGACCTTGAGCGTCCGGATGACCTCTTCTTCCGTTGTCGGCGAGACGACGAGGTCACCGACGACATTGTCGAGTTCTTCCTTCAGGATCGGCGAATACCAGTAGAAGTCGCGGCTTTTCTGTTTGACGAGCGCCGGATTGTCTTCGACGGCGATGCCGTCCAGTTCCTGTTTGATCCTCGCGTAGTCGGCCATGTCTAAACTCCAAGCAACGGGTCAAGTTCGCGGTAATCCGGCAGGCTGCGGTCGATGCCCATGCCATTCCGCATCACGATGCGGTCAGCCTGCGGACGGGAAAGGAATTCGCTCCAGCGGCGGGCGCTGAAGAGGACGAGGTCCGCCTTGCCGCCGACGGCGATGCGTCCGTGGTCGGGACGCTTGAGGATGTCGGCGGGCGTGCGGGTGACGACGCGGGCGGCGGTGTCCAGCGGATGGTCGAGATGGATGATACGCACCGCTTCGCGGAAGACCTCGACGGGGTCGAGATCACCGTAGGCATAGAAGGGGTCGCGGGTGTTGTCGGAGGAGACGGCGGTCGCGACGCCTGCTGCCGTGAGTTCATGGAAGAGGGTTACGCCGCGCTGGCGGGGCGTGCGGGCCGGGTGACGGTCCTGCAGATACATGTTGCACATCGGCAGCGAGACGACGGAGAGGCCGGCCTCAGCCACCAGATCGATGGTGCGTTTCGCCAGATCCTCGTCCTGACGCGCGAGCGAGCAGCAATGGCCGACAGTGACGGATCCTTCGAAGCCATTGCGGATTTTGGCTTCCGCAATGGTCTTCAGCGTCAGGGTTTCCTTGTCCTGTGTCTCGTCGACATGCAGGTCGATGTCGAGGCCGTTTTCGGAGGCTGTGCGGAAGAGGATGTCGAGCTTTTCGTCGAGTTCCGGCATCAGATAGGTGACGCCGCCGAGCAGGCCTTTGTGGGCGACGATGACTTCGACCAGATCCTTGAAAAAGGCCTCGTCGGTGATCTGGTCGAAGGGAAAGAGGGCGGCGGCCTGCAGGTCGACCTTGCCCGCCCAGGCGTCGCGGACTTCCGCGAAGACCTCGAAGGAGATGCGGTGCTGGGGCGCCAGGCTGTCGAGATGGGTGCGGATCAGGCTTGTGCCATGGGCATAGGCCGTTCGCAGGGAGAATTCCATGCGCGCCTTGACGTCTTCAGCCGTCCAGCGGGCGACACGATCGGCCTGGACCGCTTCGAGCGCACCCATGAAATCGCCCGAGGGATTCGGGCGGCGATCCCAGATGTGACCCTTATCGAGATGGGTGTGCATGTCGGTGAAGGTCGGCCAGACCATGCCGTGGCGGAGATCCGTCGAGGGGAGGCCAGCGGGTGCCTCGCCGGGCTTCAGGATCGCCTCCACCTTGCCGTCAGCAACGACGATGTCGGCGCTGATCAGGCCCTCGCAGGCCGGCGCCTCGACACCATCGACGCAAATCTGCGGCAGTGTCGCATTGGCAAGCACGAAGCGTTTTGCGGCGGGGAGATTGGCAATGGGACTCGACATCAGTTTTCTCGTTTCAGGCTGCTCTCGTGCCAGCGATGCAATGCCAGCCAGGAAATGAAGGAGGTAATGGCAAAAATCACCACGCCGAGGCAGGAGAGCAGGAAGAGGGCAGCGAAGAGGCGCGGAATGTTCAGACGGAACTGGGCCTCAAGCAGCCGGAAGGCAAGGCCTGAACCGGCGCCTGCGGAACCGGCGGCAAATTCGGCGACGACGGCGGCGATGAGGGCGAGGCCGCCGCCGATGCGCAAGCCGGTCATGAAATAGGGAAGGGAGGCCGGAAGCTTCAGGTAAAGCAAGGTCTGCCAGCGTGAGGCGCCATAGAGGTCGAAGAGATTGAGCAGGTTGTGATCGACGCTTTTCAGGCCCTGGACCATGTTCGACAGGATCGGGAAGAAGGCGACGAGGAAGGCGCAGATCAGCAGCGCCACTTGCGTCGAGGGGGAATAGATCAGGATCAGCGGGGCGATCGCGACGATCGGGGTGACCTGCAGGATGACAGTGATCGGGTAGAAGGCGATCTCGATCCATTTCGACTGGACGAGGGCAACGGCGATGCCGACGCCGCCCAACAGCGCTAGCCCAAGCGACATCAGGGTGATCTTGGTGGTGACCCAGAGGGCTGGCGACAGCGTGCCCCAGTCCTTGAACAGGGCACCAGCAACCGCGATCGGGCCGGGCAGGATGTATTGCGGAACGCCGGAGACCGAGACGCCGACCTGCCAGACCACGATCAGCAGACAGACGACGAGGATGGGCACGAAGATCTTGAGAAGTGTTTCAGCCGATCCGGTCATCAGTGATGCTCCCCGCCTATGGCTTCGATCAGTGTCTTGGACACGGTCTCGCAGGCCTGCCGATACTCCTCGGACGTCCGGTAGAAGCCGTCGCGGTCGAGGCTGGTCTGCAGCGGAAAGTCGGCATGCACACGGCCTGGCCTTGCCTTCATCACCACGATGCGGCTCGAGAGGTAGGCGCTTTCGAAGACGGAGTGGGTGACGAAAATGACGGTAATGCCGGTCTCCTTCCAGAGCTTGAGCACATCGTCGTTCAGCTTCTGCCGGGTGATTTCGTCGAGCGCCGCGAAGGGCTCGTCCATCAGAAGAAGCTTCGGTTTGGTGACCAGCGCGCGGGCGATGGAGACGCGCATCTTCATGCCGCCGGAGAGTTCGCGCGGATAGGCGTCCGCGAAGTCCTTGAGCCCGACGCGGTCGAGGGCGGCGAGGATATCGGCCCTGGCGGCAGACTTGGAGATGCCGCGCAGCTTGAGCGGCAGGTAGACATTGCCGAAGACGGTAGCCCAGGGCATCAGCGTCGGCTCCTGGAAAACGAAGGAGATGTCGCCGTCGGGCAGGCCCTTGGAGTTGATGCGCGAGCTGGGCCAGTCGATCGTGCCAGTCGTTGTGTCGCCGAGGCCGGCGATGATGCGCAGTGCCGTCGACTTGCCGCAGCCGGAGGGGCCGAGCAGCGAGACGAACTCACCACCGTTGACGGTGAGCGACATGTCGGTCAGCGCCACCGTTCCGCTGGAGAAGACCTTGGACACGTCCTTCATCACCACGAGCGCGCGGCGCTGTTCGGGGGGCGGGGTGATGGGGTCTTCGGTGGCTGGCGAACTGGTCATTCTGTCTCGCGTTACATCCGCGTTGCATTCTGGTGTTGCGGCAAGGTTGACGTTGCGAGGTGGGGTACCCCCCTCTGTCACTGCGTGACATCTCCCCCACAAGGGGGGGAGAGCGGAGCGGCGCGTTTGCCGCGTTGTTCGGCACTCCAAAGGCGGGCGATAGGCCTGCCGCTCAGCCGGTCTCCCCCCTTGTGGGGGAAATGCCCGGCAGGGCAGAGGGGGGTAACGCCTCTGCCCTGTGTCGCATCACTTCTTCAGCGCCATGCCGACGCCCTTGCAGACGAACTGTGTGGTATAGGCCTTCTTGTAGTCGAGGTCGGCCGGCTGGACGCCGATCTCAACCATGGCGTCGAAGAAGGCCTTGTACTTCTCGTCGGTCATGCAGCCGATACCCTTGTCCATCGCCTCGCCGGACTCGACGATGCCGTATTCCTTCATCTTGGCGATCGAGTATTCGATCTGGCCATCCGTCATTTCCGGATTGTCCTTCTTGATGAGGTCGTTCGCGGCCTTGTTGTCGCCGTAGAGGTAGTTGTACCAACCCTCGATCGAGGCATCGACGAAGCGCTGGACGAGATCGGGCTTGCTCTCGACCATGGTCGTCGTGGTCGTGATCATCGTCGAATAGGGATTGTAGCCGTTGTCGGCGAGCAGGAAGACTTTTGGCGCCCAGCCGGCCTGCTTCTCGATCTCATAGGGCTCCGAGGTCAGGTAACCCTGCTGGGCAGACTTCGGATCTGCGATAAACGGAGCGGGGTTGAAGGTGTAGGGCTTGTACTTCTCGTCGGTGAAGCCCTCGAAGTTCTTCTTCATCCACTCGTAATAGGTGACGTAGCCGTCCTTGCCCATGAAGATGCTATCGAGCTTGGCGAGGTCGGCAAACGTCTCGATGCCCTGATCCGGATGGGCGAGCAGGACCTGCGGATCCTTCTGGAAGATGGCGGCCACGTCGATCAGCGGGATGCCTTCCTTGACGGCGTCCATCTCGCCGAGCGGGCTGCCCATGTAGAAATCGACCTTGCCAGCGATCAATAGCGCGCGGTTGGCGGCCTGCGGGCCACCCTGTACGACAGTGACCTTCAGGCCGTATTTCTCATAGGTGCCATCGGCGACTGCCTGATAGAAGCCGCCATGTTCGGCCTGGGCCAGCCAGTTTGTACCATAGGTCACTTCGTCGAGGGCAAGAGCCGCCGAGGTGGAGCCGAGCGAGGCCACAAGGCCCATCAAGGCAAAGAGGCTGGTCTTAGTGAGCATGTCGCGCATTGATCGTTCCCCTGTTCGTTGCAGGACCCGTTTTCGGGCTCCCTTTTCGGTCATTTGATCGGTCGCATTGCGTCTTGAAAAGCATCAAATTTCGTCCGCATCGATGCTTTTTTTGCACTGCTCTCGAGATTGATGCATAGTGATGCGGCATGACTAATTTTTACGCAGCGGAGGCCTCGTGCTGCACTCCAGAAAGCTCGTCTACATCAACGAAATCGTCCGTTGCGGCTCGATCCGGAAGGCGGCCCAGCGCCTCAATGTCGCATCATCTGCAGTCAATCGCCAGATCCTGGCGCTGGAGGAGGAACTGGGCGCGCCCCTTTTCGAGCGTTTGCCGAAAGGGCTGAGGCTGACCGCCGCCGGAGAGCTGTGTGTCGAACACATCCGCGACGTTTTGAAGAATTACGAGCGGCTGGAGGGCCGGATCCGCGGCTTGAAGACGCCGCAGGCCGGAAAGGTGTCGTTGGTGACGACGGTCGGTCTTGCCTCCGGACCACTGCCGGAAATCCTGGCTGGCTTCGTTGCTGCGCATCCCCGTGTTCAGATCAAGCTGCGCAATGACGGTGGCTCAACGACGATCAATCCCGTGCTCACCGGCGAGGTCGATCTCGGCCTTGGCTTCAACATCCCGGCGACCCCCGGTATTCGCACCCTTGCGAATATCGATGTGCCTGTCGGTGTCGTGCTGCCGCCCGGCCATCGGCTGGCGCGCGATGAGGGGCCGATCGATCTTGTGGAGGTGGTTCAGGAGCCGTTGATACTGGCGCAATCGGGCACCAGCCTGCGCAATATCATCGATCTGGCGCTGGCACCGCTGCCACTGCTCGTCGAGCCAGTTGTCGAGACGAATTCCTCGGAACTGATGAAGCAGTTGGTCAAGGCGGGCACGGGGCTCACCATGCTCAATCCGCTCGACGCGGTTGCCGAATGCCGACGCGGCGAGCTGATCTTCCGGCCGCTGACCGAGGCTCATATCCGTCATCAGCCGATGAAGCTTTTCGCCCGTGCAAGGGCGCCACTCGATTCCGCGACAAGCCTCTTCGTCGAATATCTGATGCAGGAGCTTCTGGCGCTGGTTCAGGACCTCAAGGCGCGGGGGCATATCCCCGAGACCATTCGCGGCCAGAGCTGAGGGGCGAGTGTCCGGTCAGCTGGGCGTGTAGAGGTTCGAGAGCGGATAGGCGGCAACGTCGCGCAAGAGTTCGATGAAGCCCGCGACCTGATGGCGGCAGATCGCGGCACCTTTTTCGGCAGTGCCCTTCGAGGCGTCGCCGACCACGCCGTGCGGGTTCAGGTCATGGGCGATCCAGGCGAGCGAATGCGGCGGCAGGGGCGTCAGATATTTCGAGCTTGCGCGCATCTTCTCGGCTTTCGAGATAAAGTTCTGTGCCTTGTCCATACGCACCAGTTCCGGCCGGAAATGCAGCATCAGCGAGGTCTCGACCTCACCGCCATGAATTCCGTAGCGGCTCTCATGCTCGGAGATCATACCCTCCGGGTTTCCGAAACGGCCCCATTGGGTCGTGACGACGACCATCTGGTGTCGGACCCGCAGTTCGCGGCCGACAATGCTCATGACATCGACATTGCCGCCATGAGAATTGACGATGACGAGCTTGCGAATGCCGGCTTCGGCGACCTTGCTGCCGATCGCCGTCCAGGCCGGGATCAGGATCTCCGGGCCGAAGGACAGGCTGCCGGGCCCGTACACATGCTCGTTGGCCTTGCCAATTTCCTGGGTGGGAAGAACGAGGAAGTCGAGATCATCGGGGCGCTGGGTCTGCAATTCCGCCAGCATGCCGTTTGCGATGGACACGTCGGTCGCAATGGGCAGGTGAGGTCCGTGCTGCTCGGTCGAAGCGATCGGCAGGATGGCGATCGTCGTTTCCGGCGATAGCCCTGCAAAATCCGTCGTCGTCAGTTCGTTCCAGAAGAATGGTCTGGTCATTGCCGTCTGCCTCTGCGTCTCTGTTCACCTCGTTCGATAAGGCAAAATCGCGGGGTCCGAAAAGCATCATATTCCGCTCGCGCCGATGCCAAATTGCGCTCGCGCGGCTTGCCGCTTTGAAGTTCCGGGTCAAAGGTGACCGGCGACAGCAGTGAGGCAGCGGCGGGACGCCGCATTGCCGGAAGGCAGCTTTGGCCCCAGTTATGGAGAGACAAAAACTCTCCCCGTGAAAGGCGAGCATGTCCGCGCAGGTGACCGTCTGGTTCGACAGCAGTTGTCCTCTCTGCCAGCGAGAGATCGCCTTGATGCGCCGTCTCGACAGTCGCGGTGCGATCAACTTCATCGATGCGTTCGACCCTCAAGGCAGTTGTCCGATCGATCGAGCCGAGCTTCTGGCCCGTTTCCATGCAGAAGAAGCGGGAAAACTCCTGTCGGGTGCCGCGGCTTTCGCGGCCATGTGGCGGGCCATTCCGGTGTTGCGACCGCTCGGTCTCCTGGCTGGATGGAAACCGTTGACGCCGGTCTTCGAAGCCGCCTATCGGGGTTTTCTGCGCATCCGCCCGCGCCTGCAGCGTCTGGTCCGTTCCTCCTCAAATTCATGATATCGTTGCGGTAAGTTGTTCCTTGAGGCTGTCCCTTCGCGAGGCTGGCGAGCCTTGTCCTGACCGATGACGCAAAGGCTCTGGATCGCCGATCTATTGATGTGTTTCTGCCTCAATTCTTGCTGCAATGCAGCAAACTCTCCGGCAATACAGTGACTCCTGCGACTAACGGAGAATGTACGATCTCCGGGGGATTCGTTACTCCTAGACAATTGTCTATTCCGCCTTGGGACAAGGATTGGCGGAATCGACGTGGAGGCAAGGGGCGTCCCGGGGGACGTCTCATCGAGGAAAGGGAGGAGTACTCGTGACGGATAAATCTTCGTCTAACGCTTACTGGTCAGCAAACGTTCGCATCATCTACATCTGCCTGGCGATATGGGCCATCGTATCCTATGGGTTCGGTATCCTGCTTCGTCCGGCTCTCTCCGGCATCGCCGTCGGTGGATCCGATATTGGCTTCTGGTTCGCCCAGCAAGGCTCGATCGTCGTCTTCATCGCGCTCATTTTCGGCTATTCGGCGTACATGAACAAGATCGACCGCGAATTCGGCGTCGACGAGCAGTAAGGCGGACCCACAATGGATCAGTATACACTTAATCTGCTGATCGTAGGCGCGTCCTTCGCGCTCTACATCGGCATCGCCGTCTGGGCTCGCGCCGGGACCACGGCCGAGTTCTACGCCGCCAACCGCGGCGTCAACCCGGTCATGAACGGCATGGCAACTGCGGCTGACTGGATGTCGGCTGCCTCCTTCATCTCCATGGCCGGCCTGATCGCCACCGTCGGCTACGGCAACTCGACCTTTTTGATGGGCTGGACCGGCGGCTACGTGCTGCTCGCGCTTCTGCTTGCTCCCTACCTGCGCAAGTTCGGCAAATATACCGTTCCGCAGTTCATCGGTGACCGCTTCTACAGCCAGGGCGCGCGCCTGACGGCTGTCGTCTGCCTGATCATCATCTCGGTCACCTACGTTATCGGACAGATGACCGGTGCCGGCGTCGCCTTCTCGCGCTTCCTGGAAGTCAACGTCTCGACCGGCCTGTGGATCGCGTCTGCGGTCGTGTTCTGCTACGCCGTTCTCGGCGGCATGAAGGGCATCACCTATACGCAGGTCGCGCAGTACATCGTTCTGATCATCGCCTACACCATCCCGGCGATCTTCATCTCGCTGCAACTGACCGGCAACCCGATCCCGTGGTTCGGCCTCTTCGGCACGCACACGGAATCTGCACTGCCGCTGCTGCAGAAGCTTGACCAGGTCGTCACAGACCTCGGCTTCAACGCCTATACCGCTCAAGGCTCCATGCTGAACATGACCCTGTTCACGCTGTCGCTGATGATCGGTACCGCCGGTCTGCCGCACGTCATCATCCGCTTCTTCACCGTTCCGAAGGTGTCGGATGCGCGTTGGTCTGCCGGTTGGGCGCTCGTCTTCATCGCGCTTCTCTATCTGACGGCTCCGGCTGTCGGCGCAATGGCGCGCTTGAACATCATCAGCACTATATTCCCTGGTGGTACGCAGCAGGAAGCCGTCCTTTACGATGAGCGTCCGGACTGGATGCGCACCTGGGAAGTCACGGGCCTGCTGAAGTTCGAGGACAAGAATGGCGATGGCCGCATCCAGTACTACAACGATGCTGCTGCTGGCTTCACCGAAACCGCCACCCAGCGTGGCTGGGCTGGCAACGAGCTGACGATCAACAACGACATCCTCGTTCTCGCCAACCCGGAAATCGCACAGTTGCCGGGCTGGGTTATCGCCCTCATCGCCGCCGGTGGTCTCGCAGCCGCTCTGTCGACCGCTGCCGGTCTGCTTTTGGCCATCTCGTCTGCGATCAGCCACGACCTGATCAAAGACTTCCTGAAGCCGGACATCTCCGAAAAGGGTGAGCTTCTGGCGGCGCGTATCTCGATGGCAGGCGCAATCCTGGTCGCAACGCTCCTGGGCCTCAACCCGCCGGGCTTTGCCGCCCAGACCGTCGCACTCGCCTTCGGTCTCGCGGCTGCGACGATCTTCCCGGCTCTGATGATGGGCATCTTCTCGAAGCGCATCAACTCGGTCGGTGCCACCCTCGGCATGATCGTCGGCCTCGTGGTCACCTGCTTGTACCTGTTCACCTATCTCGGTTGGTTCTTCATCGCAGGCACCAACATGATGGAGAACGTTCCGGCCAACTATCTCTTCGGCATTCCGCCAACGGCCTTTGGTCCGATCGGTGCGCTGCTCAACTTCGCCACGGCCTATATCGTGTCGATGATGACCCAGGCTCCGCCGAAGCATGTACAGGATCTCGTCGAATCCATCCGCGTTCCGCGCGGTGCGGGTCAGGCGACCGGTCACTGATACCGATCAACCGGGAGGGGCGAGCAGATCGCCCCTCCTGTCCCTCAAACAGCCAGGGCACCTTCGTGCCACATGAGGGCAAATCCGATGATCCAGGCACAATCCGACGTGCTGGCATTTCTCGAGACGGTCCACCCTTACGACAGTCTCCCGAGAGACGAGATCGAACGGGTCTCGACCCGCTTCCAGGAGTTTTCCTTTTCGGCTGGTGCCGAAATCTATCACCGCGGCTCTCAGCTGCCCGGCATCTTCCTCATCATGGACGGGGCCGTGGAAATCATGGATGCCACCAATACAGTGGTCTCCGAGCTTGCGCCTCGCAACTCCTTCGGTGAACGCGGTCTTCTGGCCGATGGCTTCGCGGCGACGACGGCAACGGCTCGTAGCGACTGCACGCTGCTGATGCTGCCGAAGGACGAATTCCGCCGCCTGATGCAGGAACAGGCGGTATTCGCCCGCTTCTTCACGCGCGGCCGATTTGCCGATAGCCGGCGCGGCGACATGGCGATCCAGAAGGTCAGCGAGTTGATGTCGCGACCCCCTATCGTCTGCGCGCCGACCGATACGGTGCGCTCGGCTGCCACGCTCATGCGGGAGCGGCATGTCTCGAGCCTCGGCGTCGTGGATGGCGGGCGCTTTCTTGGTATCCTCACCACCCGGGACCTTGCGGGGCGCGTGCTCGCCGAGGGGCTCGACCCTGACGCGACCCCGGTTTCTGCCGTCATGACTGCCGACCCGGTCGGATTGCCCGGAGAGGCTCTGGGCTCCGACATCCTGCATTTGATGCTCGAGCGGCGTGTCGGCCATCTGCCCGTGGTCGAGGGCGATCGGCTGGTGGGAATGATCACGCAGACCGATCTCATCCGCTTTCATGCGATCAGCTCGGCGCAACTGATCCGGGACATCGCAACGGCAGAAACGCCGGAGGCGATGCGTGCGATTACCACGCGCATCCCGCAACTGCTGGTCCAGCTCGTCGGCAGCAACAATGCCCATGAGGTGGTCACGCGGCTGATTACCGATATCGCCGATAGCGTCACTCGCCGGCTCATCATGCTGGCGGAGCGGGAGCTTGGACCGCCGCCCGTTCCCTATGTTTGGCTCGCCTGCGGAAGTCAGGGGCGGCAGGAGCAGAGTGGCGTCAGCGACCAGGATAATTGCATCTTCATCGAAGACGGCGTCGAGCCCGAGGAAATGCCCTGGTTCCAGCAGTTGGCTGCCAAAGTCAGCCGTGGTCTCGACATCTGCGGATATTTCTACTGCCCGGGCGACATGATGGCGACCAATCCGCGCTGGTGTCAGCCGGTCTCGGTCTGGCGGAGCTATTTCCGTGACTGGATCTACAAGCCCGATCCGACAGCGCAGATGCTGGCCAGCGTGATGTTCGATCTGAGGCCGATCTGCGGTGCGTCCTCGCTCTTCCAGGAGTTGCAGGCAGAAACGCTCGAGGAGGCGGGCCGCAATTCGATCTTTACCGCGCACATGATCAGCAATTCGTTGAAGCACGCTCCGCCGCTTGGACTTCTCCGGGGGTTTGCCACGATCCGCAGCGGCGAACATCGCAACCAGATCGATATGAAGCACAACGGTGTGGTGCCTGTTGTCGATCTCGGACGCGTTTATTCCCTGATCGGCAAACTTGCTCCAGTGAACACGCGGGCGCGGCTGCTTGCGGCGGAAGAAGCGGGTATCATTTCCGGTGCCGGAGCCCGGGATCTCGTCGCGGCCTACGATCTCATTGCGGACATGCGCCTGCGCAACCAGGTTCGGCAGGTCCGCGACGGTCGCAAGCCGGATAACTTTCTGGCACCCTACGATTTCGGTGATTTCGAGCGCTCGCATCTTCGCGATGCCTTCGTTGTCGTCAGAACCATGCAATCGGCGCTCGCCAATGGCGGACGGGCGCCCGTCTGAAGGAATGAAGAATGCTGTTTGAGTTGATCGCCGCGGTGGTGACCGGTGTTGCTCTGGCCGGTGTGGCGATGCTGCTGCGCTGGATAAGCCGGGGTTTGCTGCCGAAGTGGATCGTCCCGGCCATGGCTGGCCTCGGCATGTTGAGCTATTCGATCTGGAGCGAGTACAGCTGGTTCGATCGTATGAACATCGCCTTGCCCGGTCTCGCGGTGTCCTGGAAAAACGAGCAGACGGCGTTCTGGCGCCCCTGGTCCTATATCGAGCCTGTCACGACCCGGTTCATCGCGCTCGATTTGAAGGGGGCGAAGCGGCACCCAAACCAGCCTGGCCTCGTCATGGTCGACGTCCTGCTCGTCGCTCGCTGGCAACCGGTGACGCCTGTCAAGGTGGTCTATGACTGCCAGAATGCCCAGCGGGCGGATCTGGTTACCCCGGATATCAATATTGCCGATGACGGCAGCCTTCAGGGTGCCGAGTGGAGCAAGGTCGCGCCTGATGATGCCGCATTGAAAATCGCGTGTTCGGCAGGGTGAGGGGAATATGACCAGGATCAGCCTGCGCGGACGTATCCTGCTTTTCTTCGTGGCGCTGGCGGCTGGTGCGGTCGCGGCTTTGGCTGTCGGTTTGTGGTTCGGCTACCACCGCGAGGGCAGCCCGGACATGCTGAATGCGTTCATGCAGAGCGCTATCGCCGCCGGCTTTCTGATCCTCGCTCTAATCACCTGGGTCTGGTTTCTCTTCGACACGCATCTCGCCCGTCCCATCGACAAGGTGGCATCGGCCATGCGTGCCCGGGCGCATGCCGATGTGGGCAACGACTTTCAGGCAGAGGAAGCGCGCTATCTCGGTGATCTTGCCGATGCAGCCTCCGCAACCGCAGCGACCCTTGCGCAGACGCGGGGCGCGCTCGCGGAACAGGTGCAGCGCGAAACCACGCGTCTGTCGTCCGACAAGAACAAGCTCGAACAGCTGCTCGCCGACGTGCCGCCTGCCGTTCTTCTCTGTACGGGCCGACATCATCTCGTCTTCTACAACGGAGTGGCGCAACAGATGCTTGCGGGCTCGCAGCGCCCTGTTTGCCTCGATCGCAACATCTTCGACTATCTGAGTGAAGGGCCGATCCGCGACGCGCATCACCGGCTTCTGGAGAGCTCGGATCCAGATGCGGTGGTCGAGTTCATCTGTCTCAGCCCCTGCGGTCGGCGCAGGCTCGCCGGACGCATGAGGCTCGCCAGTGACAACGGCGGCGATCAGGCGGCCTATGTCATGACCCTTCGCGATGTGACGACCGAAGTTGCGGCCTATGCCCGGCGTGACGCTCTTCTCGGTGACGTGTTCCTGCAGGTCCGGCCCATCGTCTCGGATCTGCGCCATGCGCTTGTCTCGCATGGCCCCGGCACGGGAGCCGATGCCCCTGTTTCAACGCAGCTTCAGGCGCTGGATGCGACGCTCGCGGATCTCGAAGCCCGCTTTGAAAGCTGTCGGTCCGCTGGTTGGCCGATGGCGCCGACGGATGTGCGTGAGCTTGCTGGCCAACTCCGTCGCGACCTCGAGGGCCAGAAACTCACGCTCGACGCCGAGGTCGCCGAAATCGCTGTCCGCTGCAATGCCTTCGATATCGTCAGTCTCCTCGGACACCTCGTGTCCCGGGTCAGCACGGCGACTGCTGCTGCGCATTTTCATCTCACAATCAGCGAAGCCCAGGGCGCTGCCGACCTGACCTTGTTCTGGAAGGGCGGCGCCGTGTCGCCCGAAAGCGTGGATCACTGGCTGGACGAGCCGGTCTTTGACGGCGGTGTGACTTGCGAGACGATCCTCAAGACCCACGGCATCGTTCTGGTCGTCGGGGCGGATGATGATGCACCGTCGATCTCGACCCGGCTGCGGCCAATCGAGCGGCTGCGACCGGTCGGAGCGGACATGTCGCGGCATGTCGTCTACGATTTCGATCTGCTGTCGCGCCTGCACTACGAGAAGCTCTCCGACGCGCGTCTCGATAGCCTGACCTATGTGGTGTTCGATACGGAAACGACGGGCTTGCTGCCGGAACAGGGCGATGAAATCGTCCAGATCGCGGCTGTCCGCATCGTCAATGGAAAGCGCGTCAAGAACGAGGTGTTCGACTTGCTCGTCAATCCGGGGCGGCCGATACCTCCGTCCTCATCCGCAATCCATGGCGTGACGGACGCGATGGTCGCAGATGCCGTAAGCGTTCAGGAGGCCGTGCGGCAGTTTCACCGCTTTGCGGAAGGGGCTGTGCTCGTGGCACACAATGCGCCGTTCGACATGGAGTTTCTCACGCGACGGGAGAAGGAAGTCGGGCTGCGCTTCATGAACCCGATCCTGGATACGGTGCTGGTGTCAGCCGCCGCCTTCGGCCGCGCCGAAACACATACGCTCGATGCGCTCGCCGACAGGCTCGGTGTGCATATCGACGAGAAAGATCGCCACACTGCGCTCGGCGATGCGATTGCGACTGCTGACGTTTTCATCAAGCTGAAGGACATGCTGGCCGGGCGCGGCCTGGTACGGTTCGGTGAAGTGCTGACCGAATTGCGTGGTCATCAAAGGCTCGTTCGAGATCTCAACGATCAGGCCCGCGTATCCTGAGTGTAAGTCAGTCCTCACGCATTTCTCCGCCGACAACCACTTCGATGCCGTCAGTCAAGGTCCAGCGCGATGACAGGTGCGTGACAGGTTTCGCTGCTAGGTCTATTTTCACATCTTCCCGTGGAGGCGGGACCAGATGGGACTGGGAGGAGCAGGTCACGGCCTGAAGCGGCGTCGTCCGCATGCTGCGCAACCGCGCTCTCCCCACAGATCATTCGCAAGCGGCAATGACCGCATTGATGGTGGAGGACTATCTTGAAACACTTTTTCCTGGCTTCGTTCCTTGCAGGCGCTCTCGCCCTTCCGGCTGCGGCTGCCGACTACACGATCATCGCTCCGGCTGCGCCTGGCGGCGGCTGGGACCAGACGGCCCGTTCGCTGCAGCAGGTGATGCAGGCTGAAGGCATTTCCGGCAATGTTCAGGTTGTGAACGTACCGGGCGCCGGCGGCACCATTGGTCTTGCCCAATTCGCCAGTCAGCAGAAGGGCAATCCGAACGCCCTGATCGTCGGTGGCTATGTCATGGTCGGTGCGATCCTGACCAACCAGTCGCCGGTGACGCTGGCGGATGTTACGCCGATCGCCCGCCTGACGGGCGAGTATGAAGCGATCGTCGTTCCCGCCAATTCGGAAATCGAGAACATCGGCCAGCTCGTTGAGAAGCTGAAGGCTGATCCAGGTTCCGTGTCCTGGGCTGGCGGCTCGGCTGGTGGTACCGACCACATCGGTGCTGGCCTGATCGCCAAGGCTGCCGGCGTCGACCCGACCAAGATCAACTACATCGCCTATTCTGGCGGCGGTGAAGCGCTTGCTGCCATCCTCGGCAGTCAGGTGACTGTCGGCATCTCCAGCTATGGCGAATTCCAGGCGCAGGTAGAGGCCGGTACGCTTCGTCTGCTCGCTGTTTCCAGTGCCGAGCGTATCGAAGGTGCCGATGCTCCGACGCTCAAGGAAAGCGGTCTCGATGTCGTGCTGCAGAACTGGCGTATGGTCGCGGCCGCTCCTGGCTTGACCGACGAACAGAAGGCCGCCGTCGCGGCTGATATCGAAAAGCTCGCGAAGTCGGCTGGCTGGCAGGAAACCTTGAAGACCAAGAACTGGCAGGACACCTACCTTGCCGGCGCTGCCTTTGAAGAGCAGCTCGCCAAGGACATCGCTGCCACCGAGACCATTCTCAAAGACATCGGTCTGGTGAAATGAGCACGGAAGATCGTTCTTCCGGACATCGTACGCGTCGCCCAGATTGGGCGGCGCTGGTCATCGCCGCGGTGCTGGTCGCCGTGGCGGGCCTGATCTTCTACGATGTCGCCCGTCTGCAAGGCGGTAACAGCTACTCCGGTATCGGTCCTGCGACGGTGCCGAAGGGCATTGCCATCGGTTTGATCGGCCTTGGCATCTGGACGGTGTTCGCTGCGATGCGCCGCGATTTTCCGGAGCGCGAGCATCAGGAGCTACCGCCTGTGCTTTTCATCGTGGCCGGGCTCGCAGCGCAGATGCTGCTCCTGAAAACGCTGGGTTTCTCGCTTGCGACAGGTGTCCTGTTCGCTCTGACCGCGGCCGGCTTCGGCAAAAGGCAGTTCTGGATCTCGCTGCCGGCCGGCATAGCTCTCTCGTTCGTCGTGTGGATCCTCTTCGCGCGTTTCCTGCAACTGTCATTGCCGGCGGGTCCACTCGAACGGCTGTTCTTCTGAGGGGAACCCCGTGAATACGTTTGATTTCCTTCTCCAAGGGCTGGCGATCGCCGCTCAGCCGATCAACCTGTTCTACGCGCTGATCGGCGTTACGCTGGGCACGCTCGTCGGCGTCCTGCCGGGCATCGGTCCTGCGCTTACCGTCGCACTCCTGTTGCCGGTGACCTACCAGCTCGATCCTGCCGGTTCGCTGATCATGTTTGCCGGCATCTATTACGGCGGCATGTATGGCGGCTCGACGACGTCGATCCTGCTCAACACGCCAGGCGAGAGCGCATCGATCGTGACCGCGCTCGAAGGCAACAAGATGGCCCGCGCCGGGCGCGGCGGGCCGGCCCTTGCCACGGCCGCAATCGGCTCCTTCGTTGCGGGCCTTCTGGCAACCATCGCGCTTGCCTTCATTGCGCCCTATGTCGTGAAGTTCGCCCTGTCCTTTGGTCCGCGTGAGTATTTCGCGCTGATGATGCTCGCTTTCGTCACCGTCTCCGCAGCCTTCGGGGACTCGACGCTGCGTGGTCTGACCGCCCTCTTTGTCGGCCTCGCCTTCTCGATCGTCGGCATCGATCAGCTGACCGGCCAGACACGACTGAGTTTCGGCGTGCCGGATCTGCTCGATGGGCTCGAAGTCACCACGCTTGCGGTTGCGATGTTCGCCATCGGCGAGACGCTCTACGTGGCTGCCCAGGGAGCCCGGGCTCCGGAAAAGGTCGAAGCCGTGCGTGGCTCGCTCTGGATGAACAAGTCCGATTGGAGCCGCTCCTGGAAGCCCTGGCTTCGCGGTACGGCGATCGGTTTCCCGATCGGCGCCATGCCTGCCGGTGGTGCGGACGTGTCGAGCTTTCTGTCCTATTCGGCGGAAAAGCAGTTCTCGAAGCATCCGGAAGAGTTCGGCAAAGGTGCGATCGAGGGCGTCGCCGGGCCAGAAGCTGCCAACAATGCCTCTGCTGCCGGAACGCTGGTTCCGCTGTTGACGCTCGGCCTGCCGACGACGGCGACTGCTGCGATCATGCTTGCGGGTTTCCAGCAGTTCGGCCTGCAGCCCGGCCCGCTGCTGTTTGCGACCAATCCGCAGCTCGTCTGGGGTCTGATTGCCTCGCTGCTGATCGCCAACTTCATGCTGCTGGTCCTGAACCTGCCGCTGATCGGTCTCTGGGTCCGCCTCCTGACGGTTCCCAAGCCCTGGCTCTATGCCGGCATTCTGGTGTTTGCGACACTTGGCACGATCGGCGCCAATCCGTCGGTGTTCGAACTCGGTCTGCTTTTGACCTTCGGTGTGCTCGGCTATGTCATGCGTGTCTTCGGCTATCCGATCGCGCCCGTCATCGTCGGTCTGATCCTCGGCCCGATGGCCGAGCAGCAGCTGCGCCGCGCCTTGTCGATCAGCCAGGGCGATCCGACGGTGCTGGTCACGTCTCCGATCGCAGCAATCCTGCTGGCGCTCGCCGCCATTGCGCTGGTTGTCCCGATGATCCTTCGGGCGCGGGGTAGGGGGCAGGTCCTGGCACAGGTTGCCGCCAGCGAAGACTGATGCCCAAATTGTCATGTGCCGATGTAGGATCCGATTAACTCGGCCTGCATCGGCTGCATGGCTGTCGTGACTTTCCGTCCATTGTAATCTGGCCTTCGGAGTATCATCTTCTGCTTGCAAACGAAGAAAGCGAGCAAAGAAATGTCTAGCCTCCGCAAGTCCATCCAGCAGGGTTTCCTCGGTCGTGCCATCGCCGTTTTCGGTGCAGCAAGCTCCGCAGCGGCTGCTGTCGAAGGGCATCGTCGTCCGAAGGATCACCACCTGAAGACGCTCGGTATCAATCCGGCGGATTTCCCGCGCTATTGATCCGATGACAGGTTGGGCGCTGCTGCAGCGCCCTTGGTCAGCGATCTTGGCAACTCCCTCGCCAGATCATGCGAGCGCTCCATCGGGGCGCTCTTTGCATTTTGCGCCACGAGAACCTGGATTGCTTCAAGCCCTACTCACTTGGCGAGCCGATCACCGGCTGCAGTGAGAGCGATGGTGACGCCGCCCGGCAGCCACTCAAAATCGATGCTTCCGCCGAGGTGATGAATTGCGCTGGTTCGTGCAAGCTTGCTGCCGAAGCCTTCCTGGCTTGGAGCCTTGATTTCGGGGCGGTTGACGTCTTCTTGCCATTCCAGATGCAAAGCATCTTTGTCCATCCGCCAGCGGACATCGAGCCTTCCATCCGCGTCGCGGAAGGGGCCGTACTTTGCCGCATTGGTCGCCAACTCGTGAAAGATCAGGGCAAAGCTCGTCGATGCATGCGGGCCGAGGCTTATTTCCGGGCCTTTCAGGGTGACTTGTCTGTCGCGATCCGCCAGGTGGGGGGACAGAATCTCTTCCAGAAGTGTATGGAATGCAACGGTTTCGGCAATTGACGATCCGGCAACAATTGCCGGCTGGATCAGGTGGTGTGCCTTCGCCAAGGCCTGCAGGCGACCGTGCAGAGATTGAGCCATCTCGCCGACCGACGGCGATGAGCGTGCGGTCATGTTGATCATGCCTGCAGTGATGGCGAAGAGGTTCTTGACGCGGTGGTTGAGTTCCCGCAGCAGAAGCTGACGAGCTTCTTCGGCCACCTTGAGATCGTGAATATCCGTGCAGGTCCCGTACCAGCGGGTAATCTCGCCGTTCTCGTCCCGCACGCATTGGGCGCGTCCGATGACCCAGCGATAAACGCCGCTTCGATGCAGAAGACGGTACTCCACGTGATACGGTTCGCCGGTCTCCAGGCTGTGCTGCCACTTTGCCCAGGTCTCAGCCCGATCATCGGGGTGAAAGACATTTTCCCAGTCCGAGCCGTCGGTGAAGCCCTCGCTGACGCCTGTGTATTCGTACCAACGCTGGTTGAAGTAGTCGTGGTATCCGTCTGGTCGGGTCGACCAGATCATCTGGTCGATTGAGTTCACGATGGCTTCGAAACGCTGTTCACTTTCCCGGAGAGCGGCCATGGCCGTTGTCGCCTCGGTGACATCAGACGCTTGGATGAAGATGCCCCCTGGCTGGCCCGCCGTGTCGGTGATCGGCTGGAAGACGAAGTCCACGTATCGCCCCTGGAGTTTTCCATCGGGGCGCACGAATTCCACCGGCACCGCCTTGCCCTGATAGGGTTCGTTAGTAGCGTAGACGGTATCGAGCAGGTGGATAAAGCCCTGATCCTTGACTTCCGGCAGGGCCTCTTCAACCGATCGTCCCAGCAAGTTGCTTCTCTGAACGAGGTCTTCATAGGCCGGGTTGACCAGCTTGAATGTATGCGACGGGCCCTCCAGAATGGCGATCGCGGCGGGTGCCTGCGCAAAAAGCCGCCCCAGCCTGGCGATCTCTTCCTGCGTCTGGCGCCTGGCGAGGACGGCAGCCGTGGTTTCGTTGCCCTGGTTGAAGACGCCTACGATGTTGCCGTGTTCGTCGCGGATGCTGGACAGGCTGTAGTTCCAGTAGCCTTCCGTCGGAACGCCGTTGCGCTCCATCATCAGCAACTGGTCATAGGTCGTCACGCCTTCCCCGGTGGTCATCACCTGGTGGAATTGCGGTCCGACAACCTCCCAGATGTCCGACCATACTTCGGCAGCCGGTCGGCCCAAAGCCCAGGGATGGCGGTCTGCCGGAATGGGTGCCCAGCTATCGTTGTAGAGCAGCCGCATTTCCGGTCCCCAGTAGATGGCGGTCGGAAAGCTGGAGTTGAGACAGATGGACAGCGCCGAGCGCAGCGCGGCTGGCCACTCTTTGATAGGGCCGAGACCGTCTGCCCAGTCATGTTTCAGGATAAGTTCGGCCATCTGGCCGCCATTCCTGAGAAAGCCGGGTATCACGTTTTGTTGCTCGTCGTGGGACATATATCCGGCTGCCTTGAGCTATGCGTTGCGGCTTATGTTATGTCAGATAGGACAAACACGTTTCCGTGTCTATTGCCCCTTATGGCCGGGTTCGGGCGGCCTTGGCATTTCAAAATCCCTGGTCGTCAAAATTTTTGAGAGTGCACGGAACTTTTTTATTTGGCCGTTGTTGTCGATGGTGGCCTGTTCCAGGACTGGGTATGAATGTCTGATCAAAACTCCTCGCGCCGCGACGCACAAGACGCCGGCGACCGCCTTCTCGCCTCCCATCCATCCGAGGATCCGTTCGCGGCAGCCTTCAAGGCTACCCGCATGCCGATGCTGATTACGGATCCGCGGCAGCCCGACAACCCAATCATTTTCTGCAATCAGGCGTTTTCGAACCTGACTGGCTACAGCACAGATGAGCTCATCGGGCGCAACTGCCGTTTGCTGCAGGGACCGGAAACGGACAGCGGTGCGATCGCCCGTCTGCGCGAGGCCATTGCGGCAGAGCGGGACGTTGCGATCGACATCCTCAACTATCGCAAGGACGGTAGCCAGTTCTGGAATGCGCTTTTCGTCAGCCCCGTCCGGGATGCCGACGGCGAAGTGGTCTATTTCTTTGCATCACAGCTCGATTTCACGACGATCAAGAGCAAGGAACTCGATCTGGCAGAGGCGCGGCAATCGGCCGAACGTGAGGTCGCACGGCGGACGCATGACCTGTCCGAAGCGCTGAAGGCCCAGACCCTTCTGGTGCATGAGGTGGACCACCGTGTGAAGAACAACCTCTTGACCATCGCCTCGATCGTCAAGCTGCAGGCGCGAATGTCTGGAAACGACCTCGTAAAGCGCACCTTGTTCTCGGTGCTCAATCGCGTCGAAGCGCTGAGCACAGTGCAACGAAAGCTGTTCACAAGCGCCGACCTTGGGCGCTTCGACGTGTCCGATTTTGCCAAGGATCTAATCGAGGATCTGGTAGGTGCCTTGAAACGCGACGACATTCGCGTGACGACCGACCTGTCGCCGGTGCTGGTTCCCGCTGTTAAGGCTTCGCCGCTTGCTCTCATTATAAACGAGCTGGTCCTGGATGCCGTGCGCCGGGGGCTGAGCGATGGGGGTGGCGATATCCATCTGGAGGTGCGGCGCACCAACGGGCATTTCTTGATCCGGGTGACGGACACGACGAAGCCAGTCTCCGTTAATCCGGAGGAGGAGGCTTTTGGCAAGCTGATGCTGGAGACCTGTGCGAAGCAGCTGGGCGCGAAGATCGCCCGGGAGGTCGAAGGCTACCGGACTAATGTTCAGGTCACGATGCTGGTCGAAGACGCAAAGGAAACAGACGCTTGAAAATCATGATCGTCGAGGATGAGGCGCTTCTTGCCCTCGAACTGGAGCTTGAAGTGGAGGCTGCCGGCCATGTCGTCGTGGGAACGGCCGCATCGCGCAAGGCTGCTTTCGACATTATCGAATCCAGCACGCCCGAATTCGCCTTCGTCGATGTCCACCTCAGCGATGGTCCCTCGGGAATCGAGATCGGGCGCCGGCTTGCGGAACGCGAGGTCCCCTTCGTCTTCGTCACTGGGAATGTCAAACGGATACCGGAAGGTTTCGTCGGCGCGATCGGGGCAATCGAGAAGCCCTATACGATGAACGGGCTTCAAAATGCCCTGAGCTATATCAGTGAGAAAGTGACCGGCGATCAGACGATTAGCCCGCCGCCGGGCCTTATTCTGGCCAAGAGCTTCCAGCGTCAGAACGACGCCAGCTGACAGGGCTGGCGCGGGCCGCCGCCATAAGGCTGGTATGTGTTGTCGCTCGGACGATAGGAGCGATAGCGTTCCATGCAGGCCATGACGTGGCCTTCGTTCTCCATGCCAGCACCAGGATTGCTTCCGTCGGCACTGACGGTCATGACCCTTGCATCACCTTCTTCCAGCTCCGCCATGATCTCGACCTGATAGGGTGAGTCACAGGGACGAATGTCGCCGCTGAAGCTGCGATAGGTGTTGCGGACGGGATCGTAGGAACGATAGCGTGCTTCACACCAGGAGAAATGCTCCGGAGGTAGCGTGTCGGCGCCGAAACCGGATGTCGATTCGTCGATCGCCGCAGTGACGAGAGTGTCGATGTCGCCGACCTTAGAACCTCGCCCTGCGGTGGCCGTCTGCTCACTCTGATCCGATGCCCCCAGGTCGGGTTCGACCATCACCACATGACTTGCATAGCGGGGTGGCAAGCGCTCCAGATTCTGTGCGGTCCTGTCGATGCGGACAGGCTCCATCGTCCAGAGGTCCTTGATGTCTAGGCCGGTGAATCGGTGGGGGTCTTCTTCCGGGGCGAGCGCGGCTGACGCGAGTACGACGCCACCAATCACCATCCCGGCGGCGAGCGCTGACGCTGAGAGCAGTTTTATAACGGGTTTCATCGGGATCTCCATCCATCGTCTGTGACAGGAGAATGAAATTCCCCTCGGACGGTTCCCGATGAAACGTGTCTTGCCCTTGATTATTCGACCGTTTCTCCGAAAGGAAGCGAACGGCCGAATTGCGCCTCAGTGGTTGTGGCGGGGCGGCGTCTTGGAGATCTGACGGAAATCCTCCGCGTTTTTGATCGTCGCACCATCGGCGAGCTGCGTAACCGTCTGGCGATAAAGCCGCTGCCATGGTGTCGCGTCTTTCGGCACGGGCGGAATGCCCTCGGCCTTGCGCCTTGCGATTTCCTCGTCGCTGACCAGCATATCACAGCGGCCCTGGTTCAGGTCGATGCGAATGACGTCACCGGTCCTCACCCATGCCAGACCGCCGCCCGCCGCGCTTTCAGGCGATGCGTTGAGGATCGACGGGCTGTCGGCTGTGCCGGACTGGCGGCCGTCGCCGATTGTCGGCAGGCTGAGAATGCCCCGCTTGATGAGGTGATCCGGCGGCTGCATGTTGACCACTTCGGCCGAACCCGGCCAGCCAAGCGGGCCGGCGCCGCGGATGACGAGAACGCAGTCCTCGTCGATGTCCAGGGCGGGATCGTTGATCCGGTGATGATAATCTTCCGAGCCGTCAAAGACGATCGCGCGGCCTTCGAAGATGCCCTCGCGGCCCTTTTCCTGCAGGTAACGCAGGCGGAAACCTTCGGAGATGACGCTGGTCTTCATGATGGCAAAATCGAAGAGGTTGCCCTTCAACACCACGAAGCCTGCGCGTTCTCGCATCGGCTCGTGATAGGGCTTGATCACCTCCCGATCCGTCGCCTCCCTGCCTTGCAGGTTCTCAACCATGGTGCGGCCGGTTACCGTGCGACAGGTCGTGTCGATCTTTCCGACTTGCATCAGTTCCCACATGATCGCCGGGACACCTCCGGCGCGGTGGAACCGCTCGCCGAGATAGGCGCCGGCCGGCTGAACGTTGGCGAGCAGCGGAATGTCGTAGCCGTGAACCTGCCAGTCCTCGGGCAGGAGTTCGACGCCAGCATGCTTGGCCATGGCCATCAGATGCGGCTGGGCATTGGTCGATCCGCCGATCGCCGAGTTGACCCTGATGGCATTGAGAAAGGCTTCGCGGGTGAGGATGTCCGAGGGGCGGATATCCTCCAGAACCAGTTCGACCGCCCGCTTGCCGGTGCGATAGGCCATCTGGCCGCGTTCGCGGTAAGCGGCGGGAATGGCAGCGCAGCCGGTAAGCGACATGCCGAGTGCCTCGGCAATCGCGTTCATGGTCGACGCTGTGCCCATGGTGTTGCAATGGCCGGGAGAGGGGGCCGAATCGAGGGCGCGTTCGAGGAATTCCTCGCGGCTGATCTCGCCGGCCGCATATTTGCGACGAGAGCGCCAGATCACCGTGCCGGAACCTACCAGTTCGCCATCATGCCAGCCGTCAAGCATGGGGCCGCCGGAGAGCACGATCGCCGGGATGTCCACCGTCGATGCAGCCATCAGGGCAGAGGGCGTGGTCTTATCGCAGCCGGTCGTCAGCACGACGCCATCGAAGGGATAGCCGTAGAGCAACTCGACCAGACCGAGATAGGCAAGGTTGCGGTCAAGGGCGGCCGTCGGTCGCTTGCAGTTCTCGAACAGTGGATGCGACGGGAATTCGATCGGAATACCGCCGGCGTCGCGGATGCCGTCGCGCACGCGTTTGGCAAGATCCAGGTGATGACGGTTGCAGGGATTGATGTCGGAGCCCGATTGGGCGATCCCGATGATCGGCTTGCCGGAGCGCAGTTCCTCCGGCGTCGTGCCGTAGTTCATGAAGCGCTCCAGATAGAGCGCGGTCATGTCGAGGTGATCGGGATTGTCGAACCAATCCTGCGACCGGAGGCGGCGTTGCGGTTTCTCAGACTCGGTCATCGGCGGCACCTTTGCGGTGGTTGATTTTTTCGAGATGAAGCAGAAGGCCACTGTGGTCGAGTTCGCCGTGACCTTCTGCAACAAAGGCATCAAAGGCCTGGCGAACATCCGAGGTCAATGGAAGCTCAAGGCTAAAGGTCTCAGCCATGGCGGCGACCGCGTTCAGGTCCTTCAACTGCAGGCGCGAGGGGCCGCCCGGCTCGAAGCGTCGCTCGACCATGCGCTGTCCGTGCAGTTCCAGGATGCGGCTTTCGGCGAAGCCGCCGCGGATTGCTTCGCGGAACTTCTCCCGCGAAGCGCCGCCGGCCTCGACGAGCATCATGGCTTCTGCAACGGCGCCGATGGTGATCGCGACGATCTGCTGGTTGGCGAGCTTGCAGATCTGGCCAGCGCCCGAGGGGCCGACATGGGTCACACGGCCCAGTGGGGCGAAGACATCCGCCAAGCTCTCGATGACATCGGCATCGCCGCCCGCCATGATCGCCAGCGTGCCGGCTTCCGCGCCGACGACGCCCCCCGACACGGGTGCGTCGACATGGGCTACGCCGTGGCCAGCGAGACGTTTTGCGTGATCTTTTGCAATGGGCGGTGCGATTGATGATGTGTCGATGACGACCGTACCCTTTGCCAGCGCTTCGGCCGTACCCTTGGTGAAAAGTACGTCCTCGACTGCGGAGCCGTCCGACAGCATGGTGAAAATCACGCTTGCACCGGCGACGGCGTCTTCCGGGCTCTTGGCAAGCCTGGCGCCGGCCGCCGCCAAAGGCTCTGCCTTGCCAAGGTCACGGTTCCAGACCGTGACCGGAAGGCCAGCCGCGAGCAGGCGCCTTGCCATGGGCGCGCCCATCAGTCCCGTCCCGAGAAAGGCGATCTGCCTGTTTTCAGTTCCCGTCAAAGCTTGCCTCCCAGCTCATCCTCGATATGCACCCGAATGATTTCGTCAAAAGAGCTTTCGGCGATGAAGCCGAGTGCGCGGGCGCGGTTTGCTTCGAAGCCGGGAGCCCAGCCGGCGCAGATGCGCATGATCATCTCGTCGGGCTCATGGCGGATGAGCTTGACCGCCTTCTCCCCTGCCACGCGGCGCAGCGCTTCGATCTGCTCGCCAACGGTGGCACTTAGGCCCGGCATCGACAGGTTGCGGCGTGGGCCGACAGTTTCCAGGTCGATGTTTGCGCCGTGGATGAGGAAGCCGACCGCAGATCGGGGCGAGGCGTGCCAGTGGCGGACATCCTCGCCGACCGGCAAGATGGCCTCCTGGCCGACCAGCGGCTCGCGCAGGATGTTGGAGAAGAAGCCCGAGGCTGCCTTGTTCGGCTTGCCGGGGCGAATGCAGATTGTTGGCAGGCGGATGCCGATACCGTCGAAATACCCCTTCCGGGAATAGTCGGAGAGCAGTAGCTCGCAAATCGCCTTCTGCGTGCCGTAGCTGGTGAGCGGCGTGGTGTGGAACTCGTCCGGGATCGGATAGGGCAGCGGTGCACCGACGACCGCGATCGATGAGGTGAAGACCACACGCGGGCAATAGCCGTCAGCCATACGGGCAAGCCGGATTGCCTCGAACAGGTAGCGGGTGCCATCGAGGTTGATCTTGTAACCCTTTTCGAAGTCGAGTTCCGCTTCACCAGAGACGATCGCAGCGAGATGGAAGATGACATCGGGGCGCGATGCGATCAGGCGCTCGGCAGACGCGGGCTCGGACAGATCGACGGCTTCGATCGTCACTCTGCCGTCGAAGCCGTCTGGAGCGTCGGCCGCCACGACATCGGCGAGTGTCATCGCCGTAATCTGCCGTCCCTGCAGCTCACCATCGCGGGTAAGCCGTTGCGCCAGCTTGCGTCCGACCATACCGGCCGCGCCAATCACCAGAATATGCATGTGACAGTCTCCTCCCATGTCATTCTTTGACCCCGCGCGCGTCTGCACAAGGGCCTTCTTCAAAAACCATTTGTAAGGTTGTCTGATAACCTTATATCATTCTCGTGGAAACCAAATTCTTTGTCCATCTCCAGATGGGCCGACGGGGAGACTGATGATGGCCATGGAAAGCGCGATCGAGAGCAAGGATGTGTGGAGCGGGGCGGGCAACCCGCTTCCCAGCCTCATCAAGGCGCTCGGGCCTGACATGGTCATCGTCGGTGCCGAGGTCGAGCGCTACTGCCGGGATTGGCATGGGGATGTCACGACCGGTGCTGTCGCGGTTGTCCGTCCGCGAACGACTGAGGAGGTCTCCGTTGCCGTCAGGACCATCCGCTCGCTGGGGCTCGCGATCGTGCCGCAAGGTGGCAATACGGGGCTGGTTCTCGGGGGCACTCCCGACGCGCCGGCGAGCCAGGTTGTCGTCAGTCTCGAGCGCATGACGGCGATCCGCCGCATCGATGCAGATGATTTTTCGGCCGTCGTCGAGGCGGGCGCCATCCTGCAGGACTTCAAGGACAAGGTGGAGGATGCGGGGCTCTACTTCCCGCTTGCGCTCGGTGCGCAGGGTTCCTGCCGGATCGGCGGCAATGTCTCGACCAATGCAGGCGGAATCAACGTGTTGCGCTATGGCATGACGCGAGAGCTTGTTCTCGGCCTGGAGGTCGTTCTCCCCGATGGGGCGATCTTCGATGGGCTTTCGACGCTGCGCAAGGACAATCGCGGGATCGATCTGAAGCAGCTGTTTATTGGTGCTGAGGGCACGCTCGGTATCATTACGGCTGTCGCAGTCAAGCTGATGCCGCCAGCCGAAAAGGTGGCGACTGCCTTGCTCGGTATGGGCGCTCTGACGGACGTGATCACGCTTTATCGCCGCGCGAGACGCGATTGCTGCGATCTCATGTCAGCCTTCGAATTCATGCCGCCGATCGCTTTCACCCTCGCGCAAGAGGCAATTCCTGATCTCGCCATGCCGATGAGCGGCGATTATCCGGCCTATGTGCTGCTCGAGATCTCGGGTTCCGGCCTCGTGGATATCGAAGACCTGATGCACCGTTTTCTGGAAGGTGTTCTCGAGGACGGCCTGGTACTGGACGGCGTCGTTGCAACGTCGCGGAGCCAGGCCCGCTCTCTCTGGCTCTTCCGCGAGGGGATGAACGAGGGGCAGGCCAAACGGGGCGCGCATCTGCGAACGGACGTGTCTGTGCCTTTGTCGTGTCTTCCGGAGTTCGTCGAACGGGCGGAAGCGGCCATCGCAGCGCGCTTGCCGGATTGCACCTGCGTTTCCTACGGTCATGTCGGCGACGGGAACGTGCATCTCAACGTGCTGCCGCCTTCTGGTCTATCCAGGGACGAGGTGGCCGAGCGGATCTACACGGCCAAGCGCGTCGTGAATGATGTTCTGGATGGTTTCCAGGGTTCGATCAGCGCCGAGCATGGTATTGGTCGGCTGAAGAAACCGGATTTTCTGTCGCGTGTGCCGGCCACGCAGCTGCATCTCCTGACTGCGATCAAGCAGGCCATCGACCCCGCAGGGATCATGAATCCCGGTTGCCAATTGAATTCAGGTGCGGATTCGTGAAATACCGGAGCAGGTGGCAAGGAGACCAGCGGGCATGTCGATCGACCTCGGGCAATTGAATTTCGGACAGATCAGGCGCAGTGAGCACCTGCCGGCCCGAATTGCCGCGCAATTGGCCGACGAGATCAGCCAGGGGCGCTTGAAGCCCGGCGAGAGATTGCCGACCGAGCACGTTCTGGCCAAGACGCTCGGCGTCAGCCGCTCTGTCGTACGCGAGGCCATTGCGCAGTTGCGGAACGAAGGCATGGTCGAGACGAGACAGGGAGTCGGCGCATTTGTCAGCGAACCCTCGGCCAGACCGATCCGCATCAAGGATGGCGAGCTCTCCGAGCCGCAGAGTTTTCGCGCGCTCTTTCAGCTGCGTGTGCCGCTTGAGATCGAGGCGGCCGGTCTCGCTGCCGTGCACCACACCGCTGAGGATCTCGCGAGGATCGACGAGGCGCTGTCGCGCATGACGGGGGCCGAGAAGTGGACAGAGCAGGGCATCGTCGCCGATCTCGCCTTCCACCGCGCGGTCGCCGAGGCGACGCACAACGAGTATTTCGCGCTGTTCATCGGCTTCATCGCCGAGCGCATCAGCCTGGCGATCGATGCGGCACGCTCCCGCGCCGTGCTCGAAGAAATCGTCGAAGTGACCATTGCCGAACACGTCCGGCTGAGAGATGCGATCGCCAAGCGGGATGGTGCTGGCGCGCGGGAGGCCATGCGCGCCCATCTGCACGGTGCGGCAAGCCGCATCGATCTCAGTCTCGAGCAGTTCTGACACGGTCTCGTGCGGCAGCTTTGTCCACAAGTCCGTCGTCCGGGGTAGACAGGCATCAAATCTGACCCTATGAATTCGGATCAAGAGTTGTCAGACATCCTGACAATATGGCAGGCGACAGGGTCGTTCATGCCGGAGGACAAGGAGGAGGTCCATCTTGCAGCGCCGTCAAAGTCTCGAATCCGTCTATATTCTGCCGGAAGATTCCTCCCAGGCTGTGCTGGTGGGCAGAGTGTGGTCGAAGGCGGCCGGTGGTCCCTGCCCTGTGGTCGTGCGCAATGGCACCCTCTACGACCTGACGGGCATCGCCCCCACGGTTTCCGGCCTGTTCGAACTGGAGGATCTCGCCGAGCGCTTGGTGGCTGAGGAGAGCCTGCCGGCTCTTGGCACGCTCGACCAGTTCCTGTCTGGCGAGGCCGGTCATCTGCTCGCTCCCATCGACCTGCAAGCGGTCAAGGCTGCCGGTGTGACATTCGCCGACAGCATGCTGGAGCGGGTGATCGAGGAACAGGCGAAGGGCGATGCCGGCCGTGCCCAGGCCATCCGCGAGAAGCTGGCACCCGTGCTTGGCGACAGCCTGCGTGGGCTCGTCGCCGGCTCCGAGCAGGCAGCGAAGGTTAAAGCGCTGCTGCAGGACATGGGTCTCTGGTCGCAATACCTGGAGGTCGGTATCGGCCCCGATGCCGAGATCTTCACCAAGGCCCAGCCCATGTCGTCGGTGACCTGTGGCGATTCCGTCGGCATTCACCCGATTTCCCAATGGAACAATCCTGAGCCCGAAATCGTTCTTGCCGTTCGTTCCGACGGCAAGATCATCGGCGCGACACTCGGCAACGACGTCAATCTGAGGGATGTTGAGGGGCGGTCGGCGCTGCTCCTGGGGAAGGCGAAGGACAACAATGCATCGTGCTCGATAGGGCCCTTCGTTCGGCTTTTCCATGGCAGCTTCACGATGGACGTGCTGCGCAAGGTTCGCGTTTCGCTGCTCGTACGAGGCGAGGACGGCTTTGAAATGACGGGGGAAAGTCCGATGGAAGCGATCAGCCGTGCGCCGGAAAACCTTGTTGCGCAGTTGCGCAACCGCAATCACCAATATCCCGATGGTGCGGTTCTGTTCCTCGGCACCATGTTCGCGCCGGTCAAGGATCGCCGTGGTGCTGGCCTTGGCTTCACGCATGAGGTTGGCGATCGCGTCGAGATCGCGACACCGACGCTTGGTCGCCTGGTGAACTGGGTCGATCGCACGGATGCCTGCCCGGAATGGACCTTCGGAACGCATGCTCTTTTCCGTAACCTGGCCCAGCGCGGCCTGCTCGACAAAGCGTGAGGGCGTATGACCAGAGTTGTCGATCTCTTCTACAAGCTGCTTGAACTGCTTTTGATCCTGCTTTTGTCGGGCATGGCGATCATGGTGTTCGTCAACGTCATCTTGCGCTATGGCTTCAACTCCGGCCTCACGGTCTCGGATGAAATGGCCCGCTACTTCTTCGTTTGGTTGACCTTCATTGGCGCGGTCGTCGGGTTTCGCGAATATGGCCATATGGGCGTTGAAAGCCTGGTGGCCCTGTTCGGTCGGCGCGGCCGGGTCCTCTGCATGATCCTCTCCAATCTCCTGATCCTCGGCGTTTCCGCCATCTTCTTCTGGGGAACCTGGAAGCAGTTGCCGATCAATGCCAGCATGAGCGCACCAGTGACCGGGCTCTCCATGGGCTGGGTCTACGGCATCGGCTTCTTCACGGGTGCCGGCTGCAGCCTGATTGCGCTCGAACGCCTCTTCCGTCTCGTCACAGGGCGTGTCACCGAAAGTGAAATCGCAGCCTTTGCGGGCGAACACCACGGCATCGAGAAGCTGGTGGAGCGCGCCTGATGACCCTTGTCGTCTTTATCACTTCGCTGCTCGGCGCCATGGCCATTGGCGTTCCTGTCGCTTTCGCTCTGATGTTCTGCGGCGTCACGCTCATGTGGTACATGGGCATGTTCAACAGCCAGATCATCGCGCAGAACATGATCGCGGGCGCCGACACGTTTACGCTGCTCGCCATCCCGTTCTTTGTGCTGGCCGGAGAGCTGATGAATTCCGGCGGCCTGTCGCGGCGCATCATCGAGTTTGCGATTGCCTGCGTGGGGCATATTCGCGGCGGCCTCGGCATCGTCGCCATTATGGCTGCCGTGATCATGGCCAGCATCTCCGGGTCGGCCGCTGCCGATACGGCTGCTCTGGCCGCGATCCTGATCCCGATGATGGCCAAGGCGGGATACAACGTGCCGCGCTCTGCCGGCCTCATTGCATCAGGGGGCATCATCGCACCCGTCATCCCGCCATCGATGGCATTCATCGTCTTCGGTGTGGCCGCCAATGTGTCGATCACACAGCTCTTCATGGCTGGGATCGTGCCCGGTATGTTGATGGGCATCGCGCTCGTCATTGCCTGGCAGATCGTGGTTCGCAAGGACAACGTGAAGCCCTTGCCGAGAGCGCCAGCGAAAGAGCGTTTGCGAGCCACAGGGCGTGCTGCCTGGGCGCTCGGCATGCCGGTGATCATCCTCGGAGGGATCAAGGCCGGGGTGGTCACGCCTACGGAAGCGGCTGTCATTGCGGCTGCCTATGCCATGTTCGTGGGCATGGTGATCTATCGCGAGCTGAAGCCGAAGGATCTGCCGCGTGTTATCCTGCAGGCGGCCAAGACAACCTCGATCATCATGTTCCTAGTTTGCGCGGCTCTGGTCTCCGCCTGGCTGATTACCGCAGCCAACATTCCTGGCGAGATCACGCGCTACATCGAGCCTTTGATCGATCGGCCGATGCTGCTGATGTTCGTCATCATGGCGCTGGTCCTGGTGGTCGGTACCGCACTGGACCTGACACCGACCATCCTGATCCTGACGCCTGTGCTTATGCCGATCATCAAGCAGGCGGGCATCGATCCGGTCTATTTCGGTGTCATGTTCATCATGAACTGCTGCATTGGTTTGATCACACCGCCTGTGGGCGTGGTGCTCAACGTGGTCAGCGGGGTCGGGCGCGTCCCGCTTGGCAAAGTCGTGACGGGCATTGTTCCGTTCCTGCTGGCGCAGGTGCTGGTTCTCGTCCTGCTCGTCATATTTCCCGAGATCGTCATCGTGCCGGCACAATGGCTACGGTGAGGAAAGAAGTTCAACCAGCTCATTAAAATCCAAGGGAGGATACACCATGAGGAAGACACTACTCGCAACAACAGCACTGGCATTTGCCGTTTCTGGAGCCGTTCCGGCATTCGCCGAGTTCAACGATCGCACCATCCGCGTATCGAACGGGATCAATGCCGATCACCCGGTTGGTAACGGCATCGAAGCCATGCAGTCGTGCCTGGACGAGAAGTCCGGTGGCAAGCTCAAGCTGCAGGCCTTCTGGGGCGGTGCCCTCGGTGGCGACCTTCAGGCGACGCAGGCTCTGCGTTCCGGCGTGCAGGAAGCCGTGGTAACGTCGTCCTCGCCGCTCGTCGGCATCGAGCCGGCGCTCGGCGTCTTCGACCTGCCGTTCCTATTCGGCTCCGCTGACGAGGCCTATCAGGTGCTCGACGGCGAATTCGGCGAGATGATGAACCAGAAGCTCGAAGCCGTTGGCCTGGTGAATCTCGGTTACTGGGAGAACGGTTTCCGCAACCTATCCAACTCGGTGCGTCCGGTGACGAAGTGGGAAGATTTCGAAGGGATGAAGGTTCGCGTCATGCAGAACAACATCTTCCTCGATACCTTCCAGAACCTCGGCGCAAACGCCACCCCGATGGCATTCGGCGAAGTCTTTTCGGCCCTCGAAACCAAGACCATCGATGCCCAGGAAAACCCCTATGTGACGATCGATACTTCAAAGTTCTTTGAGGTGCAGAAATACGTCACCGAGACGAACCACGCCTATACGCCGTTCCTCTTCCTGTTCTCCAAGGCGATCTTCGACACCTATACGCCGGAGGAGCAGGCAGCATTGCGTGAATGCGCAACGGTTGGTCGCGACGTCGAGCGTTCGGTTATCGCCGATCTCAACAAGCAGTCGCTGGAGAAGATCAAGGCAGCTGGTCTTGAGGTGAACACGCTTTCGCCGGAAGAGCAGCAGCGCATCCGCGAAAAGTCCATGGTTGTCTATGAAAAGCACAAGGACACGATCGGCGCTGAAGTGGTGGACGACATTCTCGCCAAGCTCGCCGAAGTCCGTAAGTGACCTCCCTGGTCGTGGCGCCCTTGGGCGCCGCACCAGAAGAAGCCCGCAGCGGGAGACCGCTGCGGGCTTTTTAGTTGATCATTCGGGGACGGAGGGCAGGACCTTGTCCCGCTTCTTCAATTGCTGCTCGCGGAAGAAGATGAACAGGCCCGAACCGACGATGAGCGTCGCACCGACGATCATGGTCAGTCGAGGCACTTCGCCGAAGAAGAAATAGCCGAAGACAACAGCCCATAGCAGCAGGGTGTATTGGAGCGGCGCGACGGTCGCGGCGTCCGAGATCTTCAAGGCGCGGTTGACCAGCATGTGCGCGCTCATCGCGACGATGCCGAGAAGCCCCAGCAGCAGGATTTCATTTGCCGACGTGATCGGTGTCCAGCCGCAGGGGGCGGCAATCAGGCCGACCACCGCAGCTCCACCGGTCTGGAAGAGTACCAGCGTCTTGTCCGGCGTGCCGCGCAGGCTGCGGCCGGAGAGCATCATGAAGGCAAAGGCCGCGGTGCCGATGATCGAGATCAGCGCGGGCGCGGTGAACATGGCGCTCGATGGCTCGAGCGTGATCACGACCCCGATGAAGCCGATTGCAATCGCGGTCCAGCGCCGCCAGCCGACCTTTTCTCCAAGCAGGAAGGGCGCTGCCGCTGCCACATAGATCGGGGCTGCGAGCCAGTAGGTCATTACATCGGCCAGCGGCAGATACATGACCGCATAGTAGAAACAGAAGAGTTCCAGTGTCGAGAAAACGACGCGCATGAACTGCAGCCAGGGTCGCTCCGCCTCGAGGACCGGCTTCCGGCCGGCCATCCAGAGAAAGGGGGCAAGGATCAGAAGTGCGGCAATGCTGCGGATCAGGATGACCTGACCCAGGCCGTAACTTGCCACCAGCCATTTGCCCATGGCATCGTTCATTGCAAAGAGCAGCATGCCGAGCAGCATGACCGCGGGGCCTGCCATCCCGGCGAGTCCCAGTCCCCTTCGAGAAGCCTCATCTGTCGTGTGCGTTGTCATGGCTCCTCCTTACAAGCGTACGACTGTCGTCTGTCATGTTGTCTGACAATTCAACAGTTGTATTGGCTGATGGGCCGTCAGTTGACAAGGCCGCAGGCGTGACCTTTCGCCCGAGACTTGCTGCTAACCTGCCTCGGGAGAGATCGGTTAACGACCCGGCTCAACACAGAGAGGAATTTTTCGAAACCGGCCATCTTTAGAATACCAATCTAGTCGTGATTGTTGACGCGGGGCTGATTATGACGAAAATGTGTCAATATCAGCCGGAGCCAATGAGTGGCTCCGTTCGTGGGAGACTGCCATGTCACATGCGATCTCGAAGTTGTTCGGTGAACCCAAATCCTGGCGCTCCGTCGAGGCTTGCCGGCAGCGGGTCGCGATGGCCGTCGCGACTGTTTCGATCGGCTTCATAGCGGTGCTGATCGTCACGCTTTAGTCTTCTGAACACCCGGATCAGCGTGTAACCGTTGATTGTCCGCACCGGACGATCTGCGTCACGGCCTAGTTTTTACCGGCCCTGGATTGCCACTCCCGGGCATAATCGTCCAGTCCGTCTAGCGTGTCGACGATGCTCCGCATTTTGACGTCGAGCGTGATCCCGGTCAGCAAGGCCGCGCCGATTGCCGTCCCGGTGGATGCTTCCGATGCGTGCACCGGGCGCTTCGTCAGCGTGTGGAGCGCCCGGAGATAGAGTTGATTGGCGGCAAATGGACCCTCGACGATAATCGGCCCCTCTGCCTCGATGAGGTCGAGGCAGGTCTGCGTCATCAGGGCTTCGTAAAGGCTGGCCGCGGCCAGTCGTTCGGCCGTGGTCTGCGGCTCGTTGAGCCAACGGACATGCGAATCCGGGAATGGGCCGGTACCCTTGACCACGCTCGGCAGGATCATCGAACCTGCGTCGATCACCGTTGCCGCTGCAGTTAGTTCCTCCTCCATGGGGACGACCGCCATGTCGCGGGTGAGAAGGTCCCATTCGCGGCCACCCATGAAGCGGGACGAGGGAACGGCGTGACCATTGGCGTCGACATTGACCAGCGTATCGCGCGAAGGATCCAGTCCGTGCGGCTTGGCGCCGACGCCGAAGCAGATCACCCAAGTTCCCGTCGAGACGACAGTGCAAGGGCTGCCGAAGCCGACGAGATGCGGCAATAGGGACGCGTTGGAATCGTGGAGGCCGCAATAGACGGGCACCGGGACGTTTAGGCCGATGGCGTCGGCCACTTCGGGTCTGATAGGCCCGAGCGCATCGAAAGCGGAGCGCAGGGGTGCCATCCGCTCGCGGATATCAAGTGTGTCGACCATATCCGAATACCGACCCTCAAATGGATGCCAGAGATCCGTGTGGCAACCAAGCGAGGTCCGCTCGTTGGCGGGAACACCCGTCAGGCGATATGCCCAGTACTGCGGATAGGTGAGGATCGTTGCGACCTTGTCGAACCGGTCCGGGAACGTTGTCTTCTGATAGTGCAACTGCGCCCCGACGTTCAGGCCCCCGGTGAGGGCTGGCGAGAAGGTTTCCGAAAAATCCGGTCGCAGCTTACCATAGGCTTCGGTTGTCTCGTGTGGGTAGAGATGTTCGTAATCCAGCACCGGCATCGCAAGGCTGCCGTCGTCGTTCAGCAGGGCTGCCGATGCGCCATGCGTGGTGATCGACAAGGCGTCGAAGCCGGGTCCGGCGGCGAATTCCCTGAGAGACCCCAGCAGAAACGCCCAGAGCGCCTCGACATCGAAGTGCGGGTAGGGCGGGCCGGGGATGACCGTATTCGCGGATTTTCGCACTGCCAGTTCGGTGCCAGTCATCCCATCCACCAGCACCACCTTGGCATTGGTCTTGCCGATGTCGATGACGGCGATGCGTTGGAAAGACTGGCTCATGGCATGTGAAAGACCGGCTTCAGATCGATGGCCCAAGGCGACTTGTCGGGGTTGGTGGCCATGATGTCGGCCATGTGCGCCCACCAGCGCTTCATCACCGGGTGAGACGGCAAGTCCGGCATCTTGTGCGTCTTCGTGCGCGTGAGAACGCCGATCAGCAGGTTGGTCTCCGGATCGAGATGGATTGTGTAGTCGCTCACGCCAGCTTCGTGCAGCAGGTCGACGAGATCAGGCCAGATCTCGTCATGGCGCTTGCGGTATTCCGCTTCCATGCCCGGATTGAGCTTCATCTTGAAGACGTGGCGTTCGGTCTCGCTCATTGCGCGTTCCTCGCGTGCTTGATACGGCGCGCGACAATGGGGAGCGCGATGGTGATGATCAAGAGCAGGCCGATGAAGATCGACATGACGATGCCCGGCACGTTGAGAAGGCCAAGGCCGAAGGTGACGAGGCCCATGACGAAGGCGGCGATGACGACGCCGACGATGGTGCCGGATCCGCCGAGGATGGAGACGCCACCGAGCACGACCATGGTCACGACCTCCAGTTCCCAGCCTTGAGCGATCGAGGGGCGGGTGGAGCCGAGACGGGAGGTGAGGCAGATGGCGGCGATGCCGCTCATCAGCCCGGTCAGCAGGAAGAGGATGAACTTCACGCGCTCGACCGGAATGCCGGAGAAGCGCGCTGCCAGCGGGTTCATGCCGATGACATAGACATGGCGGCCGAAATTCGTCCGGTGAAGCAGAATGGCGAAGAGCAGTGCCATCACCAGGAAGAGCACGAATTCGAAGGAGATGACCCAGAAGACATAGCCCTGGCCGAAGAAAGCAAAGTCCGCAGGATATTTGCCGAAGGCCTGGTCACCCAGGACCAGATAGGAAATGCCGCGGAAAAGGCTCATCGTTCCGATGGTGACGACGATCGAAGGCAGCTTCAGGCCAGCAACCAGCAAGCCGTTGAAAGCGCCGCAGGCAAGGCCGGTGGTGATCCCGATCGCGACCAGACCGGGCGCACCGACTCCCAGCTGTGCGGCGTAACCCATGGCTGTCGAGGCGAGCGCAATGATCGCGGCAACTGAGAGGTCGATCTCGCCAGCGATGATCAGCAGCGCCATGGCAAAGGCAATCAGTGCCTTTTCCGTGAAGTTGAAGGTGGCGTCCGACAGGTTCCAGGCGTTCAGGAAGTAGGGCGAGGCCAGCGAATTGGCGATGAAGATCAGCACCGCCACGCAGAAGAGCAGGACTTCCCAGCTGCCCAGCAGTCGGCGCAACGGCGTTTCGAGACGGTCGGGGATGACGCGCTTGGTTTGTTCGGTTGCGGTGCTCATGCCGTCGCCTCCTTTCCGGCTGCGCGATCACGCAGGATGATACGACCCTTCTTGCGCTCGGCTCGGGCGTTGAAGACGACGGCGAGCACGATGACGATGCCGGAGATCGCCATCTGGGCGAAGGGCGAAATGCCGATGACGGGGAGCGCATTCTTGATGACGCCGAGGAAGAGGGCGCCGAGCACCGTGCCGATCACGGTGCCGATGCCACCGGCGATCGAGATGCCGCCGATGACGCAAGCAGCGACACTGTCGAGTTCGAAGCCGGCCGCGATATCGACATAGGCGACGGCGTAGCGCGACACCCAGAGGTAACCCGAGAGGCCGGCGAGCGCGCCCGAGAGCGCGAAGGCAAGGAAACGGGCGCGACCTACATTGATGCCGGCATAGATGGCAGCCACCGGATTGCCGCCGGCGGCGTAGGCCGAGCGGCCGAAGGGGGTGCGGGCCAGGATGAAGCCGACCAGCAGGATGACTGCGATCGCGACCCAGGAGAGGATCGGTAAGCCCAGCACCGGCAGACGCGGTACGCCGAGAAAATCCGGCTGCATTTGATGGGCATTGACCCAGGCGCCTCCCGACAGGACGAAACTCATGCCGCGATAGATGGTGAGCGTGCCGAGTGTGACGACGATCGGCGGGATCTGCAATGCCCAGACGAGGAAGCCGTTGATCGCGCCGAGGGCCGCACCAATGCCGATTGCAATGAGCACGAGGAGTGCGAGCGGCAGGCCCGGATAGGCGCTGTCGAGCATGGCGACCGCCATGCCGGTAAAAGCGAGATTGGCGGCCACCGACAGGTCGATCGACTTCGTCAGGATCACGACCATCTGGCCGAGTGCCAGGATGATCAGGATCGAGGTGTCGTTGAAGATGTTCGCAAGGTTAGCAGGCGAAGCGAAATTGGGTGCGCGCGTGGTGAAGCTCAGGATCATGCCGATGATAATCAGGGCCAGCAGCATTTCACGGTTCTTGAGCAGTTTCTGCATGGTCATTCCTCACGCATTGCCGGTTGCGGCGCGCACGAGCGTCTCGGCGGTCAGGCCCTCGCGCTCGAAGATGCCGGCCTGCAGGCCCTCGCGCATAACCATCACACGGTCCGACATGCCGAGGATTTCTGGTAGTTCCGACGAGATCATGATGATCGAAAGGCCTTCGGAGGCGAGTTCCGAGATGAAGGCATGGACGGCTGCCTTTGAACCGATGTCGATGCCCTTGGTCGGTTCGTCGAGAATGATGACCTTGGGCGAGGTGGCAAGCCACTTGCCGATGACAACCTTCTGCTGATTGCCGCCGGACAGCGTGCCGACCGGAACGGACAGGGCGGCCGCCCGCAGATCCAGCCGCTCCGCAAAACGGCGCGCGAGCTTCAACTCGTTGGCCGCCCTCAGAAAACCTGCGACCGAGGTGCGGATCAGCGAGGGGAGGGACATGTTCTGGTAAATGGGCAGTTCCAGTGCCAACCCATGGCGGCCACGTTCCTCAGGTACATAGACGATGCCCGCAGTGATCGCATCCGAGGTGTTGCGGATGGTAATCTCGCGACCTTCGAGTTCCACCATGCCGGACTTGGGCCGCGTAATACCGAAGATAGACTGGCAGAGTTCCGAACGTCCCGCGCCGATCAGGCCGTAAACGCCGAGGATCTCGCCCTTGCGCAAGTCGAAACTGATGTCGCGGAATTCGGTCTCGTGGCTGTAGCCGCGGATACTCAGAACAGGTGCACCGATGACAGCCTCGGTCTTCGGGAAGACGTCGTGGACGTCGCGGCCGACCATCTGCCGCACTATCTCGTCCTGGGGCGTGTCCTTCAACACGCCTGAGCCGACCATGCGGCCATCGCGGAAGACGGCGTAGTTGTCGGCGATTTCATAGAGTTCGTCGAACTTGTGGCTGATGAAGAGGATGGCCTTGCCTTGGCGCTTCAGACCCTCGACGATGCGGAAGAGATCGTCGATCTCTTTGCGTGACAAGGCGGCCGTCGGTTCGTCCATGATGACGATGCGGGCATCGACCGAGAGCGCGCGGGCAATCGCGACCAGATGGCGCTGGGCGATCGAGAAGTCCTTGAGCTTGGTGGTCGGGTCGATGTCGCTTTCCAGCGCCTTCATCAGCTGCCGGGACCGCTCGTTTATGGTGCGCCAGTCGATCAGCCCGAAACGCGTGCGCGGCGCGTGGCCGAGGAAGATGTTCTCGCCGACGGTGAGCTCATCGAACAGCACCGTCTCCTGATGGATGGCGGTGACGCCGGCGTCGATGGCTTCCTGAGCGTTGGCAAAGGTGGTCGGCTTGCCGTCGATCAGGATCTCGCCTTCGTTCGGGCGATAGATGCCGGTCAGGATCTTGACGAGCGTCGACTTGCCGGCGCCGTTCTCGCCGATCAGCGCGGTCACCTTGCCCGGGTAGAGGGCGATGTCGACCTTGTCGAGCGCCTTGACGCCCGGAAAGATCTGGGAAATGCCCCGCATTTCGAGAATGGGCTCGCCAGCCGGGATCGCGCCCGCCGCGAGCTTGGCAGATTGAACGGTTATCATGTGCTTACCGAATGAGTGAAATCCCGGCGGCTTGAGCCGCCGGGTCTGGTCCGCCGAGATCAGAAGATCTTGGAGAATTCCTCGATGTTCGAGGCGTCGTAGACGAAGGGATCTGCCATGGCCGCTTCGCCGCCGTCTCCGACACTGATCTTGCCCATGCGGCCGGCTTCGATTTCGGAACCCGGAGCGGCATCGGTTTCACCCTTGGCGAGGCGATAGGCAATCTGGGTTGCGGAGTAGCCGAGGTCGATCGGGTTCCAGATGGCGAATTCCTTGGTGGCACCCGACTGGATGGCGCCCGCCATTTCCGAGGGAAGGCCGAGGCCGGTGACATAAACGTCGCCAATCTTGCCGGCATCCTTGACGGCCTGCGAAGCAGCCAGAACACCAACGGTGGTCGGGGCGACGATGACCTTGACGTTGGTCTGCGAGGTCAGAAGGCCGTTTGCTTCGCGGTAGCTCTTGTCGGCCAGGTCGTCACCATAAACTGTCGTCACGAGGTTCAGGCCGGGGAAGTCCTTCAGCTGTGCCTTCATTTCCTCGATCCAGATGTTCTGGTTCGTGGAGGTGGTCGTGGCGGACAGGATGGCGAAGTCACCCTTACCATCAGGCAGGTGGTTGGCGGCCAGCTGCAGGCACATCTTGCCGATCAGCGCATTGGACGACGGGTTGAGATGCATGATGCGGCCTTCGGGGGCGACGCCCGAATCCCAGGAGATGACCTTGATGCCGCGGTCCATGGCCTTCTTGAGGGCCGGGACAACTGCGTCCGGATCGTTTGCCGAGATTGCGATGGCGTCGACGCCCTGCGCGATCAGCGAGTTGATGACTTCGATCTGGCCTTCAGCCGTCGTCGAGGTCGGGCCGGTATAGATCACTTCAACGCCGCCCAGTTCCGCGGCGGCTTCCTGTGCACCCTTATTGGCGGCTTCAAAGAAGCCGATGCCAAGCGACTTGACGACCAGTGCGATCTTCATGTCGGCTGCCTGTGCCGCCGAGCCCATGGTGGCGAGTGCAATGGCGGCACTGGCCAGCAGAATCTTTGTCAGTTTCATGTTTTCCTCCCAGGTTGATGAACTGCTTTTCCCTTCCTCCCAGCCGCCTCCTCTTAAGCGACCGACGAGGTATCCTCCCTTGCCGCTGAAGCCATCGGCTTCACGGTTATGAGCTTTACGCCGGCTTCGGTGACCATGGCGGCCGCCTCGTCGGAAATTCCATCATCGGTGATGATCGTCGAGACCTTCTCGAGCGAACACAGGATCAGGCTCGACCGCTTGGCGAACTTGCTGGAGTCGACCATGACGATCAGTTCTTCGGCCTGGCGCACTAGCTTCTGTTCGCTCTGGATGACCAGTGCATCCGATTCCATCACGCCGTGGGCGTTGATGCCCTGCGCGCCAATGAAGATGCGGCGGGCATAGAAATTGCGGATCGCATCATTCTCGAAGGGTGACAGGATCAGGCTCTGGTCACGATAGATCGCGCCGCCCGGAACCGAGACCGTGCATTTCGAGTGTTTCACGAGGTGTTCGGCGATTGCGAAGGAATTGGTCATGACCTGCAGGCGGCGGGCCGACATGAAATGCACCATCTGAAAGGTGGTCGTGCCGCCGTTGATGATGATCGAATCGCCTTCCTCGCAGAGATCGACCGCTGCGCGCGCAATTGCGCGTTTCTTGTCGATGTTGACCGATTCGGAAACGCGGAAGGGCCGGGCCGCGAGATTTCCAAGCTGCGGCGGATGCACGGCTTCGGCGCCGCCGCGGACGCGTCTGAGCTTTCCCTGCACGTGGAGAGACGCGATATCCCTGCGGATCGTGGCTTCTGAAGCCTCGGTCAGCTCGGCAATGTCCTGCACCGTGATCACAGGCTTTTCCTGGATCGCGCTCAGAATAATGCGATGGCGTTCGCGTTCGTGCATGGTGTCCTCCTGACCGTGATTTATTCGCAATGTTTTTACGCTGTCAATCAGAAACGATCAAAAATAATAATACTGCAGCGCAACATGAAAAGAAATGATCGAAATTGATTGACAATCGGGCGAGGGCTGCGCGATATCTGCGATCAAGAAGGAGATGAGCCGTCGCTGACTGCTCATGAAAATCAATGCAGGGAGGATGTCATGACGGGCCAAACCCGCCTTCTCGAAAACCGTTGGGATGATGCTTATGCCGCCGCGCTCGATGAGCCAGGCAAGCTTCTCTATCGCTCCAACCTGCTGGGTGCCGACAAGCGCATCACCAATTACGGGGGCGGCAACACCTCTGCCAAGGTGATGGAAACCGATCCGCTGACCGGCGAAACGGTCAAGGTTCTCTGGGTCAAGGGATCCGGCGGCGACGTCGGCACAATCAAGCTCGACGGTTTCGCGACGCTTTACCAGGAGAAGCTCGAAGCGCTGAAGGGTATCTACAAGGGTGTGCATGACGAAGACCGGATGGTTGGCTTCCTGCCGCATTGCACTTTCAACCTCAATCCGCGCGCTGCTTCCATAGATACGCCGCTGCATGGTTTTGTGCCTTTCACGCATGTCGATCACATGCATCCGGATGCGATCATCGCGATTGCAGCCTCGAAGAATTCGAAGGAATTGACGCAGAAGATCTTCGGTGCGGAAATAGGCTGGCTTCCCTGGCGCCGTCCCGGTTTCCAGCTCGGCCTCGACCTCGAGGCCTTCGTGAAAGCCAATCCGAGCGCCAAGGGTGTGGTTCTCGAAAGCCACGGCCTGTTCACCTGGGCGGATGACGCCAAGGATTGCTATCTGCTAACGCTCGAGATCATCAACAATGCGATCGCCTGGTTTGCGAAGGAGACGGAAGGCAAGGCGATCTTCGGCGGCGCCGTTTCGAAGAGCCTGCCGCCAGACGAGCGACGCGCCATTGCCGCGCGCCTGATGCCCGAGATCCGCGGCCGCATCGGCAAGTGCGAGCGCAAGCTCGGCCATTTCGATGACCAGGATGCCGTGCTCGAATTCGTCAATTCGAAGAACCTGCAGCCGCTCGGTAGCCTCGGCACGTCCTGCCCCGATCATTTCCTGCGCACCAAGATCCGCCCGCTGATCGTAGATTTCGATCCGGCGAAACCTGATGTGGAGGCGGTTCTCGCAGGCCTCGACCAAGCGCTCGAAGCCTATCGCGCCGACTACACCCGCTACTACGAGACCTGCAAACACGGCAATTCGCCTGCGATCCGCGATCCTAACCCGGTGATCTTCCTGGTCCCGGGCGTCGGCATGCTGTCCTTTGCCAAGGACAAGGCGACGGCCCGCATTGCCGGTGAGTTCTACGTCAATGCGATCAACGTCATGCGCGGCGCATCGACGGTCTCCGAATATCAGGGGCTGCCGGAGCAGGAAGCCTTCGACATTGAATACTGGCTGCTCGAAGAGGCAAAGCTGCAGCGTATGCCGAAGCCGAAGAGCCTGGCCGGTCGCGTTGCCTTCGTCACCGGCGGCGCCGGCGGCATTGGCAGGGCAACGGCCGACCGGTTGATGGCGGAAGGTGCCTGCGTGGTGCTGGCCGATATCGACGCGGCGGCACTGGAGCAGACGGTCGCCGACTTCTCGAAGCGCCATGGCGCCGATGTCGTGCGCTCGGCGCAACTCGACGTAACCCGTGAGGATGCGGTTATCCGTGCGTTCGCCGAAGCCTGTGTGGAATTCGGTGGCGTGGACATTCTCGTGTCGAATGCCGGGATCGCCTCGTCGGCGCCGGTCGAAGACACGACGCTAGCGATGTGGGACAAGAATATCAGCATCCTGGCCACGGGTTACTTTCTCGTCTCGCGCGAGGCTTTCCGGCTATTCCGGCGTCAGAAGCTCGGCGGCAACGTCGTTTTCGTCGCTTCGAAGAATGGTCTCGCCTCATCGCCAAACGCTTCCGCCTATTGCACGGCAAAGGCGGCCGAGATCCATCTCGCCCGTTGCCTGGCACTTGAAGGCGCAGATGCGGGCATCCGGGTGAACACGGTCAATCCGGATGCTGTTCTGCGCGGTTCGAAGATCTGGAATGGCGAATGGCGCGAGCAGCGGGCGGCCTCCTCGAAGATCGAAGTCACCGATCTCGAGGAGCACTACCGCAACCGCTCTATGCTGAAGCTGAATGTCTTCCCGGAAGACATCGCGGAGGCGATCTACTTCCTCGCCTCCGATCTCTCGGCGAAATCCACCGGCAACATCATCAATGTCGATGCCGGCAACGCGCAGAGCTTTCCGCGCTGATCTCCCGAGCCCTCGCGGCGCTTGCGTCGCGAGGGGATCCTACTTGCGGATGATGACCCAGATGGCATGGATGATGCCTGGGATATAGCCGAAGAGCGTCAGCAGGATGTTCAGCCAGAAATGCAGGCCAATGCCGACCTGGAGGAAAACGCCGAGGGGCGGCAGGAGGATGGCAAGCAGAATGCGAACAACGTCCATGTTGGCTCCGATTTTCGTGTGTGACTGCAGATAAACGCGCTTCGGTGACAATCGTTCGCGCGAGGTGGAGGAAAGAATGAGCGAAATCCGAATAGCCGCTGACATCGTTGCCGCTGATAACCAGAAGCGGGAAGGCGCCCATCGCAGCGACTTTCAGGCGCTCGGCGAGAAGCTCGCACGGAGCTCGATCGATATCGAGAAAGTCACGGCGAAAGTCGCGGACTTCTTCGTCGCCGTTCCCTCTTGGGGTGTCGGGACCGGGGGCACACGTTTCGCCCGCTTTCCGGGGCAGGGCGAGCCGCGTCATATCTTCGACAAGCTCGACGATTGCGGCGTCATCCAGCAGCTGACGCGAGCGACGCCGACGGTCTCGCTGCATATCCCCTGGGACAAGGCTGACCCGACAGAGCTGAAGGCCAAGGCGGATGCGCTCGGGCTCGGCTTCGATGCGATGAATTCCAACACATTCTCGGATGGCGCCGATCAGGCGCATTCCTACAAGTTCGGTTCGCTCAGCCATGTGGACGCAGCGACGCGGCGTCAGGCGGTCGAACATAATCTCGAATGCATCGAGATCGGTCGGGCACTCGGTTCCAAGGCGTTGACAGTCTGGATCGGTGATGGATCCAACTTCCCCGGGCAGAGCAACTTCACCCGCCAGTTCGAGCGCTATCTCGACGCGATGCGGGACATCTATAAGGCGCTGCCGGACGACTGGCGGCTGTTCTCCGAACACAAGATGTACGAGCCGGCCTTCTATTCGACTGTTGTCCAGGACTGGGGCACGAACTACCTGATCGCGCAGACGCTCGGCGAAAAAGCCTATTGCCTTGTCGACCTCGGGCATCATGCTCCGAACACGAATATCGAAATGATCGTCGCGCGGCTCATCCAGTTCGGCAAGCTCGGCGGCTTCCACTTCAACGACAGCAAATATGGCGACGACGACCTCGACGCTGGATCAGTCGAACCCTATCGCCTCTTCCTCGTGTTCAACGAGCTGGTGGATGCCGAGCATCGTGGCGTGAAAGATTTCCATCCCGCCCATATGATCGATCAGAGTCACAATGTGACGGATCCGATCGAGAGCCTGATTTCCAGCGCCAACGAGATCCGTCGTGCCTATGCGCAGGCGCTGCTCGTCGATCGGGCGGAATTGGAGGGCTACCAGAACGACAATGATGCGCTAATGGCATCCGAGACGTTGAAGCGGGCCTATCGAACTGATGTCGAGCCGATCCTTGCAGAAGCGCGGCTGCGGGCGGGCGGTGCCATCGATCCGGTGGCAGCCTATCGCGCCAGCGGTTACCGCGCTCGCGTTGCGGCGGAACGTCCTGCGGTCAAGGGCGGTTCCGGCGGGATTGTCTGAGTCAGGCTTGCTCTCATCTCGCAAAAACGCCCGGGTCGAAACCCGGGCGTTTTCTTTTCAAAGCGTTCTCCCGACGCGTTTTTATCTCATTCTTCGCGCTGGCCGGTCAGGCTCAGCAGCAGCTGGAACAGGTTGACGAAGTTGAGGTAGAGCGACAGCGCGCCGAAGACGGCGAGCTTCTGCTGGCTCTCCTGATCGAAGTTCTCGGCATACTGCTGCTTGATGTTCTGCGTGTCCCAGGCGGTCAGGCCGACGAAGACGAAGACACCGATGACCGAGATCGCGAACTGCAGGGCGCTGGACCCCAAGAAGATGTTGACGATCGAGGCGATGATCACGCCGATCAGGCCCATCACCAGGAACGAGCCGAACTGCGCGAGGTCACGCTTGGTCGTGTAGCCGTAGAGGCTCATCGCACCGAACATCGTCGCAGTGATGAAGAAGGTGCGGGCGATCGAGGTTCCGGTGAAGACCAGGAAAACCGACGACAGCGACAGACCCATCACGGCAGCGAAGGCCCAGAAGGTCAGCTGCGCGGTTGCGGCCGACATCGCGTGGATGCGGAAGGAGAAGAAGAAGACGAAGGCGAGCGGCGCCAGCATCACGACCCATTTCAGTGGGGTGGAGAAGATCGGCACGTAGAGCGCCGGCGTCTGGCTGACAACAAAGGCGACGATGCCGGTGATGACCAGCCCGAGGCCCATGTAGTTGTAGACGCGCAGCATGTGCTTGCGCAGGCCTTCGTCGAAGAGTGCCGCGGACTGGGCCTGAGCGCCGTAGCCGAAGCGGTTCTGGATGGGATCCATAGTCAGTTACCTCCTTGGATGGATCAGTAAAGCGTGCGGGCAAGCTTGCGAGCTTCCTCGGCAAGCCTGTCTGCGGTTTCTGTTTCGGAGATCAGCGCGTAGGCGACTTCGCCGATCTGCCAATAGGCTGCGTTGGTCTGGCCTTCCTGTTTCAGCAGCACCTGCTGAACAGCAAAATTGCCAGGCCTGACGGCGAAGAGGGACAGCCTCTCACCGGATTCGGGTTGGACCTCCAGTTCGACGCTCGGACCGTAGGCCGAGGGGAAGATTTGGGCGTCACGCACGGTCCAGTCCTCTGGCATGGCCGGAAGCACGATGGCCGTTGCAGAGCGGATTTCGGCCGGGTCGAAACGGCTCGTTTCGGTCTGCGAGCGCATTTGTTCGCGTAATTCTGCCGTTTGATGCGCGCGCATGGCCTCTTCGACGAACTGCGGCGGCGGCACGGAGGCCACGACTTCGCCGATACTGCCAGGGGCGATCCAACCATGGGCGATCCAGCCGGCGCCCACGAGCAGCACGACGGCTGCCGCACGCCGCATCACGTCGATCGTGCGGGGACGGTTGAAGGCGCTTTCCAGTACCCGAGCCGCATCGCGTGTTTCCTGGCGAACAGCCGCCGGCATGCCGGCAAGCGCCAGCCGCAATTCGTCGCGGACTCGCAGATCGGCCATGACCTTCGCAGCGATCGTGGGATTTTCCGACAGATAGGCCTCGACTTCGATACGGCGGCCGACATCCAGCTGGTCGTCGACATAGGCGTGCAGGTCGGCCTCGATTACAGGATCATTGCTGGTCATCGGGGTTTCCTCCAACGATTCTGAGATGGGGCACGAGGTTCGCGTCTTCGCCGCTTTCCATCGCCCTCAGTCGGGCGCGGGCACGGGACACGCGGGACATCAGCGTACCCACGGGGATATTCAGGACATCGGCAGCTTCCTGATAGGAGAGCTCTTCGATGGCCACGAGATGCAGCGCCTCGCGCTGGTCTTCCGGCAGCGACAGGAACGCGTCGCGCACCTGTGCGAGCCGTACCGAATGCTCCTGACCGGCAGGCGCCACGATGTCGGCCAGCTCCACGGCCGCATCCTGTCGGCGATTGGCAGCACGGTCCCGGCGAAGCCGGTCGATATGGGTGTTGTGCAGGATCGACATCAGCCAGTTGCGGATGCTGCCGCTGCTCTTGAAGGTCGATCGGCGCTCCAAGGCCCGGATAAGCGCATCGTGAACGAGATCTTCCGCCTCGTCCGGGTTTCTGACGAGCGAACGGGCGTAGCGTCGCAGAGCTGCGAGCTGGCCAATCACATTGAACGGGTTCGTGTTCGTCGTCATGCCCCAGTATACGGAGCCAATGGCGATCCTATTCCATTGCCGAGAAGATTTTTTTCACGGGCCGACGATCGAGCCCAGTCCCCAGGCTGCTGCATAGACGAGACCGCCGGTCGCCCCGAGTGCAATCACGCCCATTCCCAATCCCAAAATTGTCACCAGACCGTCGCGCTCCATGAGGCCAAGCGCGATCATCACAAGGGCCGCCACGGGCAACATGTTGCCGAAGGGGATCGGTAGAGCCACCGCAATGGCAAGCAGAAGGACCGGGATCCCAAGAAATGCCTGAGCACGCGGTCCGGCAAAGCGCCGCATGCGGTTCTTCTGCAGGAGGGATTCCACGCGCAACACCAATGGCGCCGTATAGCGAACCATGAGATCGATGGTTGCTCCGGACACCTGTCGCTGCCCCAGAAATTGCGGCAACCAGATACGCCGGTAGCCGGCGATGATCTGGAGCGAGACAATGGCGAGGCAGCTGCCGAACACCAGCCCGAAAGGTCCGGGGATAGGTGTCAGCGCCGGGAGCGAAAGGATCAGGATTGCAAAGGCGATACTGCTTCGGCCCATGGCCGACATCAGTTCATCCAGGCTGACCGCACCCCTCTCTGCCGCATGAGCCCTTAACCGGGCAAGGCGCGTGGACGCTACACCGGCTTCAGCTGGGATGCTGTCTTGCGGCTCGGTGCTGGTCATCGGATTGGCTCTCCTGTCATCGCGAAGATGTAGGAGGGCTTGGGCCCAACGCCAAGATTGCCTGTCCGGGTTTCGTCGACTACTGGCGCGCTGCGATCCGCCGGACCAGAGCGCGGAAGCTTTCGACGTCGCCGTCGGCCTGGTCCAAGAGGTCGATCGGGAAAAGGACCGCCTTGCGGTTCGCGTCGGAGAGCGAGGACGTCTGCAGATCCTGCTCTGCCGCCTGTCGGGCCTCGGCCATTGCCTGATGGAGGTCTTCCGCGTCGAGCAGGCCCTTGTCGATCATGCGACGGACAAGAGCAGAGATCGCAAGGTAAAGGCCTTCCAGCTGGGGATTGGCTGTGTTCATGGCGATGATCTTCAATCTATCCGGCGCTTGGGATCGAGATCGACGCCCTGTTCGGTCGGTCCCTCTTCAAGGTCGTCAGCGTCGTCTCGTTCTGACGGTTCGAGGCGAGTGCCCCGGGTGTCGCTGTCCCGGTGGGGCCTTTGAACGTCGTGCGGTTCGGCGGTCTTTGCGCTGGTCATGCCGGTTCTCCTCCTCTTCACATCTTTATCGAACGTCGTCGTCCACAGTCGGTTCCGGAGACATGGTGCGGAATGGGTGGAACCTCTGCGCTTGCCTGCAGGTTTCCCGTGTCCCAGCAAAGGAGACATCCATGACGGAAGACATCAAAAATTCGCGCAAGCGGCCAGTCGAAGGAGAAAAAGTCTCACGCAGAAGACATGCCCGCGGCGGGTCCGCACGACAAGAAGGAACTGCAGGATCCGATGAAGACGCCGGGCACAGGATCGCTGCCGGAGATCGGATCCCAAAAGACGGATGCCGGCCCGGAGTGACACTCCGCCCATCCGAAACGAAAAAGGCCGGCGCAAAGGCCGGCCTTTCCTACTTTTCTCAACCGTTCTCGGTCAGATATGCTCCGCCACGGCTTCGCTGGCGAGACGATGCTCTTCCTCCCGCTCATGGCGATTGTACTTGATCGAGGACCAGAGCGAGATGCCGATGAGTGCCGCGCCACCGAGACCGGTGATGACTTCAGGGATGTGGACCAGCGTCTGCACATACATGATCACCGACAAGATCAGGATCGCGTAGAAGGCGCCGTGTTCGAGATAACGATACTCGGCGAGCGTGCCCTTTTCGACGAGCATGATGGTCATGGAGCGCACATACATGGCGCCGATGCCAAGGCCGATCGCGATGATGAATAGGTTCTGCGTCAGAGCGAAGGCGCCGATGACGCCGTCGAAGGAGAAGCTGGCATCCAGCACTTCGAGATAAATGAAAGCGCCAAGGCCGCCCTTTGCGGCTTCGCTCATGGCCCGCTGCGAGGCGTCGAGCAGACCGCCGAGAACTTCGACGGCGAGGAAGGTCACCAGACCATAGATCGCCGAATAGACGAAGGTCGTCGCTTCCTCTCCTTCTAGGAGGTTCGAGAACAGCAGGATCAGCAGCAGCACGAGTGCGATCTCGATGCCCTTGATGGAGGCGGAGCGCGCCATATGGCTTTCGAGCCACTCGATCCAGTGGATGTCCTTCTCCTGGTTGAAGAAGTAGGTGAGGCCGACCATCATCAGGAAGGTACCACCGAAGGCCGCGATCGGCAGATGCGCATCGTTCATGATGCGAGCATATTCCGCGGGCTCGCGGGCGGCGAGGATCACCGCTTCGATCGGGCCGATCTGCGCCGCGATCACAACGATCAACAGCGGGAAGATGATGCGCATGCCGAAGACGGCGATGAGGATGCCCCAGGTCAGGAAGCGCCGTTGCCAGACGGGCGTCATGTCCTTGAGTTTGTTGGCGTTGACGATCGCATTGTCGAAGGATAGCGAGATTTCAAGCACGGCCAGGACCGAGCAGATGAAGAAGATGGTCATCATGCCGGTGATGGTGCCGCTCATCTGCCATCCGAGAGCCGCCCCCATGACAAGTCCGATTGCGGTGACGATGAAGGCCCAGCGGAAGTAGCCGAGCGTAGAGTTGGCACCTGTTGCTGCTGATGTGCTCATGTGCGGTCCTCCAGGTGAGAGGACACAGAAGTGGTGGAGATGCGAAGCGTCCTGCACGCCTTCGCATGAAGCATGATCCAAGTGTTCATTGTTCTAGAATCCGCCGGCTGAAATTGCTGGCGGTACCGACATCACGAGAGCGCCGTAAACTCTCGCCAGAGGGGCCCGGCACCAGGTTCGGGCGCGGTGATGCTGAAATCACGGCGCCTCACATTCTTGTTAACGAACATTGGTCCGGCGTCAAGATTTAAGGCGGATAGGGCGGAATAGTTGATCGTATCTGGCATTGGCGATGGCCTGCCCGATCACCGCTGAAGCCAGAGGAGAAAGGTTCAATGGTTGAAGATCACCCTCCCGTCGACTTGCAGCGCTTCATCGACGCGCAGCGGGAAACCTGCGCGCAGGCGCTTCGGGAACTGCAGGGTGGCCGCAAGCGCAGTCACTGGATGTGGTTCATCTTCCCCCCAGTTGGAGGGCTTGGGCCGATCGCCCACTGCGCAGCATTTTGCCTTGAGGTCGCTCCATGAGGCGCGTGCCTATCTCGTGCATCCGATCCTCGGAGAGCGTCTACGAGACGGCACCCGGGCCGTTCTGGCGCATCGTGACCAAAGCCTTCTGAAGATTTTCGGGCAACCCGACGACATGAAGTTTCGATCGTCCATAACGCTGTTCGCGGCGGCTTCCGATCCTGACGACGCTGCCATCTTCCGCGAGGCTCTCGATGTGTTCTGTGGCGGAGAGCCTGATGCCATTACGTTAAAGCGTCTCGCGCTAGGCGGAGCCGATCCGTAATTGGGGGCGAACTGCGAGGCTGTTGCTGACAGTGCAGATTTCTTCGGCGCGGTGCGCAATCCTCGACTGGTCATGAGGATCAAGAGCACCCTGGAACGTCAGCGAGACGATGATGGAAGCGAAGCGCGAGGGTTCGTCTGGCGCCTTCTCTCCTGTTACTGCGACCTGCAGGCTCTCGAAATCACCTGTTAAACCCAGTTCCCGGGCCGCGATCCTTGCGCTCATGCTCATGCAGGCAGCAAGCGAGGCAAAGAGCAGGTCGAGTGGGTTGAAGCCGGCCTCGGTCCGTCCGGTGACGATTTCTAGCCCACCACCGGTCGAGGAACTGATGACCGGATAACCCCTTCGCCCCAGTGTCGCTGTCGCGCCGATCGGGCGGCTCCGCAGATCTGCCATTCCAGTCCCCATTCTGTTCCAAGGTTCAAAATAGGGACCGGGGGATGGTGCGACAAGCCGCGTCAGATGCTGTTGCCGATGCGCGCCGTGCCGGTCTGGCCGTTGTCGCGGATCCATTTCAGGCGCTTGTCGCCGGTGCGGATCAGCTCGAAGCACATGGGCTCGCCTTTGTACCAGCTGGTGAACTGCTGGCAGAGACGATCGCCATTGATCCACCAGCGCCCCTTGTCATTGGGCTTGGCGAAGCGGCCGAGGCCGAGGGCTTCGCCCGAACCGTCTACCTGGCCGTTGGGACGATAGTTCAGCGGGAATTCGCCGCCGAAGGGTACGGCAAGGTAGATCCTCTTGCCGATGATTTCATCCTGAATGGCGGATGCTGTGAAGCGTTCATTGGCCATCGCTGCCGGGGCGATGAACGCGATCGTCAGGAGCGTGATCAGTCCGGCACGCATGCTGCTGGTCATAACGAAGATCTCCCGTTCAAATGGGTTAACGGGAACCTTTACGCGAGCCGTCCTGCGGCGGATCACGCGTCGATGCGACAGACGCGTCAATTCCGAACAAAGACATTGACCGAGGCGGCTCGCCCTTCCGCATCGATCACGGTCAGGGTTGATTGCCCGATGCCTTCCGGATGCCATTCCCCGGTCCTGCGGCGCGTGGAGTCACGCATGGGTTTGCCATCGACGAGCCACCGAAAGGGTGCGCGTCCGGCTTGCATCTTCATGACGACCGGCAAAGCCTCGCCATCCGGGCCCTTGCCGCGCTCGAGAACCGAACCTTCCAGGGGGTAGACAATCTGGGGTGGCCGCTCGCGCGCGGAGATGGCGATCAGGCCGTTGGTGTTGACCGAGAAGCGGCGAAGCGATTGCGGTAGGTCCGATGCCGCCATGCGGTTTGCACCTGTCGGGGCGCGGGGCAGCGGCGTTCCGGCAAGGCCGGATTTGGCAAAGGCTTCGAAGAGGATGGGGGCTGCGGTCTGATAGCCGGAAATGCCGGGGACGGCGGCATTGTCCGGGCGGCCGATCCAGACCCCGAGCACATAGCGCCCGTCATAGCCGACCGACCAGGCGTCACGATAGCCGTAGCTGGTGCCCGTCTTGTAAGCTATGCCGGCAGGCGGGCTTCCGGTCGGCGGGAGAACGTCGCCAAGCACGTCTGCGACGGTAAAGGCCGCAGAGGGTTCGAAAAGTGGCTCTTCGTCGATCTGTTCGGCCAAGTCGCGGATGCCGTCCCCCAGCCGGACCGGCTGTTGGCGGTTTGCGAGACCGGCGTAAAGCTGCACGAGGTCTTTCAGTGTGATCCCTGCACCGCCCAGCGCAATCGCCAGGCCCGGCGCTTCGTTCGGCGGCAGCTTTAGTTTCACTCCGGCGCGGCGCAGGCGCACCATCAGGCGCGAGGGACCAACGGCATCGAGAAGACGGACAGCGGGTACGTTGAGAGACAATTGCAGCGCCTGACGGATGCTGACGTCGCCTTGATACTGCATGTCGAAATTCTTCGGGCGGTAGCCGAAGAAGTCGGCAGGACGATCCTCGATGATTGTTTCCTGCGCCACCAGCCCCTGCTCGAAGGCGAGGCCGTAGATGAAGGGTTTCAGCGCCGAGCCGGGTGAACGCTGAGCCCGCGTCATGTCGATCCAACCGGAGCGGGATGCATCGAAATAGTCGGCGGCCCCGACTTCGGCGACGATCTCCCCGGTGGTGGCATCGGCCATCAGCAAAGCGAGCGAGACCTTGGGGTCGAGCTTGCGGCCCGCTTCGAGGGCCGCCTTTTCCAGCTTTTCCTGCACGGGGCGTAAAATGGTGGTCTGGTGAAGCTGTTCTGCGGGTGCCTTTCGTCTGGCGGCTTCCGCCAAATGAGGGGCTAGAGCCGGCAACTGCCTGCGCATAGTCGGGAGGGATGCGTTGAGCGCGAGTTCGACCTCCGTCTCGTCGACGACGTCGGCCTCGCGTGCGCGCTCCAGAACCCGCTTGCGGGCTTCGAGTGCATTGTCGCGGTAGCGATCCGGGCGGCGTTTCTCGGGCAGTTGCGGAAGGGCGACCAAGAGAGCGGCCTCCGCAGTCGACAACCGCTTCGGCTCCTTGCCAAACCAGGCGAGGCTAGCTGCGCGCACGCCTTCCAGATTGCCGCCATAGGGGGCATGGGTCAGGTAGAGATTGAGGATCTCGGTCTTCGAAAGACGCCGTTCCAACTGGATCGCGCGGGCGATCTGGCTGAGTTTGGCGGTCAGTGATCGCTCGCGACGAGGTTCGATCAGGCGGGCGACCTGCATGGAGAGGGTGGAGGCACCCGAAACGATGCGGCCGTTCGCGGCCAGTTGCCAGGCAGCGCGGCCCAGCGCCAGGAGATCGACGCCGGAGTGGCTCTCATAGCGGCGGTCCTCATAGGCGACCAGCATTTTCAGCAGGGAAGGGTCGACGTCATCGACGGTTGTTGCCAGGCGCCAAAGGCCTTCTTTCGTGGCAAAGGCGCGCAAGAGCTGGCCGTCGCGATCGAGAATTTCGGTCGAGATTTCGCGCGCGTCCTCCAGCGGGGGAGGGTAGTTCCTATCTGCCCAATCCAGCGCAAAGAGCGAGGCGGTGGCCGTGATGGCAGCCACCCCCAAGCTTGCACCGATGCGCCGGGCGCGGCCCATCAGGGCGCCGTCGAGACCGTCATCGCAGCGGCTGCCGTGCGCGCCGACAGCTGTGGACGATACATGTCTTCGACATTTGCGGCCGGCAGGTCATATGTCCCGGGTGTGACGGCGCGCACCACGTAAGCCAGTGTCATCGTGCCGTTCTCGCCTTCGTTCCTGTTGATCGCCGCGACAAAACGATCGCTGCGGAATTCGAGATGCGCAGTCTCTGTCTGGCCGATCCAGTCGAAGTTCGCGAGCGCCGCGCTGTCGACCAAGCTCGGATTGTCGATCTCGAACCCAGCCGGTAGCAGGTCGGTCACGAGAAGCTGGGCCGGCCAGTCATCCGCTTCCGTCACTTCCAGCACCACGACATAGCGCTCGTTCTGGATGACCTCGGTGATGTTGGCCTCTTCACCGGTCAGGCTGTAGTAGGTCTTGCTGATCTCGAAGCCTTCGCCGCCGGCTGCCGGAGGCAGGGCCGGAGCTGCGACCGTGGTGACCGCAGCGCTGACGGGATCAAGGCCGGTGTTGGTCAGCGTCAGCGGCGCCTCAAGGAGCGCGTCACCTGGGATCGTGGCGGCATAGGCGCCGATCTTTTCGGCACCGTTGACCTCAAGCTTAAGCCCCTTGTCATCCTGCTGGAGTGCGCGGGCGGCGAGCAGCATCCAGGTCTGTTCCTGGGTGCTGAGTGTCTGCTTGGCCTTCCACTCGTCGGCCACGACCTTTGCCAAGATCGGAACGACAGGCGGAACCGGGCGGCTTTCGGCGGCAAGCGCCAGAACGCCGGCTGCATCGCGAAGCGCCGAGCCATAGTCGGAACGGGAGAAGCTGACCGGAGTCATACGGGCCTGTGCGCTCATGCCGGCTGCATCGAGGAAGACGGCGTTGGCTCGTTCGCTATCACCGTAGAGCGAGAGTGCCGCTGCCAGATGTGCTTTCGACAGGGGCGTCGGAAAGTCGCCGAGCATCGTGTCCGCGTAGTAGCGAAGGTCACTCAGCGAGGCCTTGCGGCTGCGGGACAGCACGTAGAGCGCATAGGCGATCTCGTTGCCGCGTGTGCGGATGTCGTTGTCATAGGCGATGCGGTTCTGCAGGTTCTGCAAGGCCTGGACCAGAGCTTCCTCCGGCACATCGAATGCCTGTTCGCGGGCACGGGTCAGGAAATCGGTGACATAGGCGTCGAGCCAGAGGCTTTCGGAACCGGGTGCCCAGAGGCCGAAGGAGCCGCTCGACGATTGATAGGCGAGCACACGCAGGATGCCATCCTGAACGCGCTTGTTGATCGCCTCGTCTTCCGGCAGGCCGGAGAGCTTGGCCAGTTCATCGAAGTAGAGAAGCGGCAGCGCACGGCTGGTCGTCTGTTCGGCGCAGCCATAGGGATAGCGGTCGAGGGCCATCAGCAGGCCCGGGATGTCGAGGCCATCGGCGCGAGCGACATTGAGGCTGACCGAGGCGCCCTGCAGCAGGCTGTCGGCGAGCAGATCGCCATCGACGGTCAGGCTCTTGCCGGGTGCCAGCGTAATGACCTGGCGTTCGGTGATCGGCAGCGTTGCCGGACGCACCGGAAGATCGAGAGACTGGCTGACAGCGATGCCGTCGCCACCCGAGAGCGCGATGTCGATGGCGCCGCCGCCGGGCGTGTTGGCAGTGAGCGGCAGCGTGACGGTGGTGGTTTCACCCGCCGTCAGCGTGACCTCCTGGCTTTCCGATCCTTCGATACTGACGGGACCGTTGCCGGTCACGGCCAGCGTGTAGGTGCCGGATGGAGCGTCTGTCGCGGCGATGTCGAGGCGAAGGCTGCTCTCGTCAGCGGGTGCGAGGAATTTCGGCATGCTCGCTGTCACGACGACCGGGTCGCGGATGATCACGTCCGTCTCGCTGTGGCCGACGCCGGTCTTCGACCAGGCCCAGGCCATCACACGGGCCGTGCCGTTGAATTGCGGGATGTCGAAGGAGACGATTGCCTTGCCCTCTGCATCGAGCTTCACGGTACCGGAGAAGAAGGCGACGAGCTTTTCGCGCGGTGGATTGCCCTGAAGCGCAACCTGTCCTCCGTCACCACCGGTGCGCAGACGTCCGGTCGCTCCGAGCGATCCGTCGATCAGACGGCCATAGAGGTCGCGAAGTTCGAGGCCGAGACGGCGCTGGCCGAAATAATAGGTTTCCGGATTCGGCGTTTCATAGCGGGTGAGGTTGAGAATGCCGACATCGACGGCGGCGACCATCACATAGGCTTCTTCGCCGATGCCGGCGCCGGTCACTTCAATCGGGATATCCAGCGACTGGCGGGGCAGGGTCTGTTCCGGCGGCGAAAGCTCGATGGCCAGCTTGTCGGCGCCTGGATCTACGGCGAGCCAGGCAATGCCGATCGCACGCGCCGGCATACGGCTTTCCTCGGCGTCACCCGGACGGAAGAGGGTTGCGGTCACATAGGCGCCGGCGCCGAATTCGGATGTGACGGGGATCTCGATTTCCGTGCCCGAGGCCGGGACTTCGGCAACCTGCGTCGAAATCAGAGCATCCGTGCCCGAGGTGACGATGATCTGGCCTGCGAAACGCGGCGAGATCTTCAGCTTTGCGGTATCGCCGACATTGTAAGCCGGCTTGTCGAGGCCGATCTCCAGCGCGTCCGGCGTTTCGGTAGAGCTTGCGGTGACAAACCAGCCGGCATCGAAGTCAACGCTGGTGACGGCGCCGCCCTGTTCGACTTCGAGGCGGTGGCTGCCCCAGGTGACGGGCACCGAAAGCGGTGTGCCTTCCGCTGCGATATCAACGGTTCCGTCGGCCACGAGCTTGGTCGTAATGATCGGCTCGTAGCGCCAGGAGGAACCGTCGCGATACCACTGGTAGTTCCGATCCAGCTTGATGAGCTTCCAGGATGCGCCGGCCAAGGCCTGACGCTCGCCATCGGGGCCGAGCGCGATCAGGTTGAAGGCGGCATTCGAGTTTTCGGAGACCTCGCCTTCGAATTCCGGCTTGATGCCGATCATTGGTCCGTCAGGGGTGACGGGAAGGGTCAGCGTGCGCTCGACCGCGCGGCCTCCGCTTTCGCGCAGACGCAAAACAGTATCTGCGTTCAGAAGGCGTGTCGTCGAGGGTAGATCGGTCAGCGCCACATCAATCTCGGCGAGGCCATCGTCATCGAGCGCGTCCAGCCCTTCGAGTGGCAGACGCATGTCTTCGATGCCCTCTTCGTCCGAAAGGCCGAAGCTGTAACGGGGGAAATCGGGATGGCTTGTGGTCGGACGGATCACCACCTCGCCTTCGAGCGTCAGGCCGGCTGCCGGTGCGCCGTAGAGGTAGCGGCCATCAGCGGAGACCGCAATCGGCTCCTTAGGCGAGACCGCCTTCGCTTCGCTGAAGAGCTTCAGGTCCAACCGGTCAGGCACGAAGTCATCGACCAGGAATGTCGAGCGGGCGATTGCCGGCTTTTTCGGGTCGGTGTGGATGGCGACTGTCCAGGTGCCCCGCATCGCATTGGCAAGGATCGGCATGTCGACCGCATAACCGCCCAGCGTTTCGCTAGTCACCGCGATGCGGCGGAACTCGACCCCGTCCGGCCGGGAAAACAGAAAGGTCAGCGGCAGGCCCGAGATGGCGTCGGCATTGATGTCGCGGGCCAACGCTGCGGCATGCACGGTTTCGCCGGGGCGATAGATGCCGCGTTCGGTCCAGGCGAGAATGTCGACCGGGCCGGGGGCAGGGCGTCCGGTGACGCCACGGTCGGAGAGGTCGAAACCGGCGCGGGTCATGTCGAGGAAGACATTGTCGTCGGCACCACTGCGGGCTGCGATGACGGCCGGAGCAAGGGCTGCGCCGCCGCGGACGAGACCGGCATCAAAGCGGGCGCGGCCTTCGGCATCGGTCGTCGCGGTCGCCAGGATCTCGTTGTTCTTGGCGATCAGTTGTAGCTCGATATTGGCAAGCGGGCCTGCCGATGCGAGCGAACGAGCAAAGACATGCAGCCCGTCCGTGCCGGCAAAGGTCGAAAGGCCGATGTCGGAAACCACGAACCACTGCGTCGCGCGGCTGTCCCAGTTCTCGGTGACACCGGTCGGGGAGACCGCAGTCATCACATAGATGCCGGGTTTGCGGGTCGGCAGCGCTTCCTGCAGCGGAATGCTGGTGACGATCTCCTTGTTCTGCTCGTTGGCGATCTCGACCGAGCCCTGCCAGACGAGTTCGCCCAGTTCATCCTTCACGCGGCCGGCGGTGTAGCCGTCCATCTGGGTGAGGAACTGCGAGGATGCCAGCAGCGGAGCGATGTTGCGGTCGCCGATCCGATAGAGTTCGAGATTGGCGCTGTCCGTGTTGATAGAGACGAGCGGAATGCCCTGACGAGCGGAGGAGGGGAGAACGAAACTGTCGCCGGTGAAGCGCACGGTTGCGCTGCGATCGCGGACATACACCTCGAGTTCGACCGGGGCTTCCAGGTTTTCGTCCACCGATGAGGGCAGGCCGGCACGGAGTGCGAGGCGGTAGCGTCCGCCATGCTCCAGGCCCTCGACGCAGATCTGGTTGTTCTTCGCTTCGAGCGCCTTGGGCGTCTTGCCGTCGAGGGTGACGAAGGACGAGTAGTCGACGCCGCGCTTGACCAGCTGTTCGGAGAATTCGACGCAGGCGCGCGGCGAGGCGCTGTCGGAATCAACCGTGTTGTTGACGACGCGGAAACCCTGGCGAGAGCGCAGGTCTTCGAAGGCGGCGCGTACTTGCGCATTCGTCGCGAGTTCGAGGCTTGCCTTGTAGGCGCTCAGCGCCGGACGCCAGTTCTCGCTGTTCTCAAGGGACTTCGCCAGCGTGGCGAGCGCCTCGGCGCGGGTGGAGGCGCCGCGGGTCAAGAGATAGCCGTTGATCGACGACATCGCGCCTTCATTGGCCATGCCGTAATTGTTGATGACGGTATTGGCCATGCGGGCCATTTCGAGCCAGAGTGCTTCGTCGTCTGCATCGATCGCCAGCGCACCCTTCAGGGACAGCATGGCGTAGTCGATGTTGCCACTGGCAAAGGAGGCGCGCCCTATTTCAATAAGCGAGTCCCGTCCCAGGCCCTGCTGTTCGGCGGCAATGACAAGATTGCTGCGCTGATTGCGGGCTTCCGATTTCAGGTAGTCCGAGACGAAGGTCAGCGCCGGCGGAGCACCGATGTCGTCTTCCGCCGTCTGAACGACGATGCGGCCCGCGATCGCGCCCGGGAAGCTGTTCAACTGGTCATAGTCGGACTTCAGGAAGCACCAGTTGACCTTCGGGTTATAAGTGAAGGCGCGGCATGACGCGTCGCCAATGCAGCTCGCCTCGCATTCATCGATGGAGACGTTCTTTTCGGTTCGCAGGTCGAACCCGAAATAGTCCGCATCGTCAATGCGTTCGATTGTCCTGATATCCTGCGCGTAAGCTGAAGGGGATAATGGCAATAGAGCCAGCGCGACTGTGAGCAACGCCGAAAAACGGTTCGTAAACATGGTCCCCTCCAAGCCTGATCATGGCTTCGGAGGTTAGTCTTTGCTTATGACGGAGGCTTGTCAATCGGCACAGGACACACCCTGCGAGTCATTTCTTGGTGGTCTTCAAGCACTCGCGGGGCGTCGCTCGCTGAAGCTTCTTGCCTGTTCGAGGATCCAGGCGGCAAAGGTGCTGGCCGGCCCATAGGCCATCTTCGAGAGCGGTCGGACCAGGTAGTAAGCGCTTGCGCTTTTCACCTCGTGATCCCAGGCGCGGACCAGCTGCCCGCTTGAAAGTTCCGGCTCGATCAGGAATGTCGGGACGAGCGCGATCCCCAGACCTGCGTGGCAGGCCTGGACGACGTTGGAGAACTGCTCGAAGCGCATGCCGCCGCCGCGACCCTCGCTGATGCCGAGGCTTGAAAACCAGTGCTCCCAGGCCCGCGGGCGGGACGCCATGTCGAAGAGCGGTTTCGCGAGCAGGTCTTCCGGCCGGTTCACCGGGTTGTCGGCGAGGAACGAGGGGCTGCACACTGGGACGACCAGTTCGTGCATCAGAAACTGGCAATCGGTGCCTGGCCAGTTTGGTTCACCGATATGGATCGCGGCATCGAGACCGGAGCCTTCGAAATCGAACTGGCCTATGCGGGTGGCGAAGTCCATGATGATGGCTGGGTTCTTCGCGAGGAAGTCCGGAATGCGCGGCATCAGCCAGCGGGTGCCGAAGGTCGGCAAGATGGCGAGGCGCAGATGGGTGTCGTCGCGGGTCGCCATGGCCTCCAGCGACAGAGTGCGGATCGTGGCCAGTGCGTCGCCGATACCTTTTGCATAGGTTCGGCCGATGGCCGTCAACTCCACGCCGCGATTGGTTCGCTCGAAAAGCTTGACGCCGAGCTGGTCCTCGAGAAGGCCTATCTGGCGGCTGATCGCGCCTTGTGTCAGCGCCAGCTCGCTGGCGGCGGCCGAGAAGCTGCCGAGCTTGGCGACGGAATCAAAGGCGGCGAGAGCACTCGTCGATGGCAGGAAGCGGCGTTGGTGTGTGAGCATGCGATATGAATAGACCTAATAGCAACATGAGTAAACATGGGTTGAATTGCGCTCCGACATGAGCAATCTGGCGTAACGAAACAAATGGATGAGACCGATGAGCGAGATGCGACCCTTTTCCTGGAGTGACCCCTTCCTGATGTCCGAGATCCTCAGCGAGGACGAGCGGATGATCCAGGATTCGGCGGCGGCCTTTGCTGAAGCCGAGCTCGCGCCGCGCGTCGCCGACGCCTATCTCGGTGAAACGGTCGAGCCGGAAATCTTCCGGCTGATGGGCAAGGCCGGCCTGCTTGGTGTGACCCTGCCCGAAAAATACGGCGCTGCTGACGCCAATTATGTTTCCTATGGCCTCGTCGCCCGCGAAATCGAGCGCATCGACTCCGGCTATCGCTCGATGATGAGCGTGCAGTCGTCGCTGGTGATCTATCCGATCTATGCCTATGGTTCCGAGGAACAGAAGGACAAGTATTTGCCCGGTCTCGTCTCCGGCGAGCTGATCGGCTGCTTCGGCCTGACCGAGCCGGATGCCGGCTCCGATCCCGGCGGCATGAAGACGCGCGCCGAAAAGATCGAAGGCGGGTATCGTCTGCGCGGCTCGAAGATGTGGATCTCCAATGCGCCGATCGCCGACGTCTTCGTCGTTTGGGCGAAGTCGGAAGCGCATGGCGGCGAGATCCGCGGCTTCATTCTCGAAAAGGGCATGAAGGGCCTCTCGGCGCCGAAGATCGGCGGCAAGCTTTCGCTGCGTGCGTCCGTGACAGGCGAAATCGTCATGGAGGGCGTCGAAGTCGGCGAAGATGCGCTGATGCCCAACGTTTCCGGTCTCAAGGGTCCCTTCGGTTGCCTCAACCGCGCCCGTTATGGCATTTCCTGGGGCGTGCTCGGTGCGGCTGAAGATTGCTGGCATCGTGCGCGTCAGTACGGGCTCGATCGCAAGCAGTTCGGCAAGCCGCTTGCCGGTACGCAGCTCTTCCAGAAGAAGCTGGCCGATATGCAGACCGAAATCTCGCTTGGTCTGCTGGCCTCACTGCGCGTCGGCCGTCTGATGGACGAGCACCAGTTTGCGCCGGAGATGATCTCGATCGTCAAGCGCAACAATTGCGGCAAGGCGCTCGACATCGCCCGCATGGCCCGCGACATGCACGGCGGCAACGGCATCCAGATCGAATATCACGTGATGCGCCATGCGCAGAACCTGGAGACCGTGAACACCTATGAAGGCACGCATGACGTGCATGCGCTGATCCTTGGACGTGCGCAAACCGGTATCCAGGCTTTCTTCTGATTGCTCGATCGAGCTCCAGCAGTCCGGCGTCCCTTACTATTTATGGGTTTGGGCGCCGGACTGTCGCATTCTTGCGCCACCTCCGAAACTCCAAGATTTCAGCTTAAACATTCATATACTTGTCCGTGGCTAGAAACACATTCAGAAGCCGCGATGTTTGCTTTATGCTTGTGTTTGGCGATTCCTGACCTATGAGGCAGGATGCCTTTTGCTATATGCTACGGCCGGTTGTGGAGGACGCGTCATGTATGCTCTAACAGTGCTCGACCACTCTGCGCTCGCGGCGTTCCGGAGCGAACACCCCTGGCTGGATTTCCCGGATGCGATCTCAGAGGTCTGCATCTACTTCGACGACAATGGTGGACCGACCCGGCTGACCGCGCTCGAAGAGGGCAGCGATGGAAAGGTCCTGCCTGCCGACGTGAACCGGTTCGGCATCGACACCGTTCTCAGTCTCATTCGTTATGCTCCGCAGGGGACTGCCGAGGTGGAGGAATGTCCCGAGGAGCGCACGGTCTGGGCCTTGCTTGAATCACTCCCGGTCGCGGATGGAACACGTCCGCTCGACGATGTCGAAGCCGAGCGTGCAACGGCGTTGCAGGGAGCCTATGAGACCCTTCACGGCATCGCTTTGGACAAGCTACGAGCCCTGCGCGACGCGGCCCGCAATCCGCGCGAGATGCAACGATTGTCGGATGCTGTTGCGTCATTGCCCGCGCGTCTGGAGCAGGTCGACGAAGCCCATAAATCATTCTTCATGGAAGTCGACCTGTGGCGGCTGGTGGCCGTGCTGCGTGACGAGCTGGCCATGCCGGCCGACTACGAGATGATGGCAACCGGCGAGGACAGATTGCCGTCCCGCGAAACGATCGAAATGGCCGAGACCAATGCGCTCTCTGGTCCCGTTATCCAGGCCCTCTTCGAACTCTCGCCCGTTGCCTTTTCGATCTCCAGCATCGGCCAGAAAAGCTCCCGCTATGTCAGAGTGAACCAGGCCTATCTCGATCTCGTCGGCAAGACCTGGGACGAGATCCGCGGCAGCGAGATGGTCGCGTCCGGCGTCGTCTCGGGAAGCGAGGCTCGTGCCGAGCGTCTCACGTTGCTCGATCGCGATGGCGGCTATGCGGGCATGCGTGGCGAGATCCGCCATTCGTCCGGAGAAGTCGTCCCCGTGATGATTTCTGCCCGGCGCATTTCCGTTGCCGGGCAGCTTTATGATTTCGAGGTGCTTCAGCGCGCTTCTGACGACTGACCGTGTCGGTCAGGCGCGTCTGAGTAGAGCCAGCGACCGCGCCTCCAGCCTGAAGGCCTTGCCCTCTTCCGCGATATCGCCGTGTCTCTCCACGTCGAAGGTCGTGAGCTCGAGTTGCCAATTCCCGCCGCCGGTTTCAGGAAGGACAAAATCAATGTCCTCGGCGACCGGATTGAAGAGCAAAAGCACCTCCTGCCATACACCCTCTTCGCTTTCGAGGTCCGGCCTCAGGAGCTTCAATGCCAGCGGGTTGCCATCGTACCAGTGCTCGGCTTCCTGATGGCCGCCTTCGACATGGTACCAGTCGATGATCATGCCATCCCGCCAGTTCGAGCGGCGCAGCAGAGGTTGCTCCTTGCGGAGAGCAATCAGCCGGCGTGTGAATTCCCGAAGGTCTTCACATGTCTGCGGAAGGTCCTCCCAGTGCAGCCAGCTGATCTCGCTGTCCTGACAATAGCCGTTGTTGTTGCCCATTTGCGAGCGGCCGAATTCGTCGCCTGCCAGCAGCATGGGCGTGCCGTGGGAGAAGAACAGGGTGGCCAGGAGGTTCCGCTTCTGACGGTCGCGGATCGCATTCATCTCCGCATCGTCCGTCGGGCCTTCGTGGCCGTAATTGTGGCTGCGATTATGGTCATGGCCGTCGTTGTTGTCCTCGCCATTCGCTTCGTTGTGCTTCTGGTCGTAGGAAACAAGGTCGTTCAGGGTGAAGCCGTCATGGGCGGTGATGAAGTTGACGCTTGCCCAAGGGCGACGGCCGCGCAGGTCGTAGATGTCGCCTGAGCCGAGGAGGCGGGCAGCAAAGTCTTGAGAGGTGTTGTCGGCGTTTAACCAGTACTCGCGGGTTGAATCGCGATACTTGTCGTTCCATTCGGCCCAGCCCGGCGGGAAGCCACCGACCTGATAGCCTCCGGGGCCGATGTCCCAGGGCTCGCCGATGAGCTTCACCTTCGACAGGACCGGATCCTGGGTGACGGCGTCGAAGAAGCCACCGCGCTGGTCGAAACCTTCCGGCTCTCGGCCAAGGATGGTGCCGAGATCAAAGCGGAAGCCGTCGACATGCATTTCCTCCGCCCAGTAACGCAGGCTGTCCATCACCATCTGCAGGACACGCGGATGGGACGTGTTGACCGTGTTACCGGTGCCCGTGTCGTTAATGTAGTAACGATGGTTGTCCGGCATCGTCCGGTAGTAGGAGAAATTGTCGATGCCCTTGAAGGAGAGCGTCGGGCCGAGTTCATTGCCTTCAGCCGTGTGGTTGTAGACGACGTCGAGAATGACTTCGATCCCGGCATCGTGGAAAGCGCGCACCATGTCGCGGAAGCCCAGCAGGCCTTTGGGACCGTAATAGCGGCTCGCGGGCGAGAAGAAGCCGATCGTGTTGTAACCCCAGAAGTTATGAAGCCCCTTGTCCATCAGGTGGCTGTCGTCCGGGAAGGCATGCACCGGCAGGAGTTCGATCGAGGTGATGCCGAGGCTCTTTACGTAGTCGACCGCTGCCTTGTGGCCGAGTCCCTCGAACGTGCCCCTGAGATTGTCAGGGATCGCGGGATGAAGCTTGGTGAAGCCTTTGACATGGGTCTCGTAGACGATCGTTTCGGCCCAGGGGATACGGGCGAAGCCGTTTGAAATGCGGCTTTCGTTCGGATCAATGACCCGGCATTTCGGCGAGCATGACGCGCTGTCAAGTGCGTTGAAGGAGAGATCCTTTTCTTCCGCGTCGAAATCATAGCCGAAATGGGCCTTCGACCAGGCGAAATCGCCGACGATTTCCCGGGCATAGGGGTCGAGGAGCAGCTTGTTCGGATTGAAACGATGACCGTTTTCCGGCTCGTAGGGTCCGTGAACTCGGTAGCCATAAAGCTGGCCAGGCCTCACGCCCGGCACATAGCCATGCCAGACCTCGTTCGTATATTCCGGAAGCTCGAGGCGAGCGATCTCGACGCTGCCGCTGTCATCGAACAGGCAGAGCTCAACGCGTTCCGCATGGGCGGAAAAGAGGGCAAAGTTCGTGCCCTCTCCATCGAAGCACGCGCCGAGACTGTGCCATTCGCCCGGCGTGACATGAAAATGCGTGCTCTTGGCGTCCATCTGATCCTCTGATGTCTGGAGTTGCGCAGCTTAATTCCCGAACGCGAAGCTTTGTTCCAAGCCCTTCTCCGGCAGGAACTTTCAGCTCCTTGGCCGGTTTGCCTCGCAGCGAGATTGAACCGAACAGGAGGGGCAAAGATGCCTGCGAAATCTAAGGCGCAGCAGAAAGCGGCTGGCGCAGCACTGGCCGCAAAACGGGGCGAGGCAAAGGTGTCCGATCTGAAGGGCGCGTCGCGCAGCATGGAAAAGAGCATGAGCAAGAAAGAGCTTGAAGAGCTCGCCTCGACGAAGCGTCAGGGCAAGCCTGAGCATGTCGAGGGCAAGTCATGAGCCGCGACGAACTTAAAGGGAGAACCGCCCTGGTGACTGGAGCAGGCTCCGGGATCGGCAAGGGAGCCTCTCTCAATCTGGCCGAGAGTGGAGCTTTCGTCGGCTTGTTAGGGCGGACCCGAGAGGAGTTGGACGAAACGCTCGCCGAAATCCGTGGGGCCGGTGGCGAGGGGATGGTGCTGGTTGCCGATGTGAGCGATCACAAGGAGATGGAAGAGGCGCTGGCGCGACTGGTCAACGAACGAAAGTGGCTGGACATCGTCGTCGCAAATGCCGGGATCAACGGCACTTGGGCGCCGATCGATGACCTCAAGCCCGAGGAATTCGACAAGACGATCGCGATCAACCTGCGCGGCACCTATCTCACCCTGCATCACGCTGTGCCGCATATGAAGAAGAACGGTGGCTCGATCGTGGTGATTTCCTCGATTAATGGGACCCGCACGTTCACCTCACCGGGTGCAACAGCCTATTCGGCGACCAAGGCCGCCCAACTCGCCATGGTGCAGCAATTGGCGCTCGAACTCGGCCGCCATCGCATACGGATCAATGCGATCTGCCCGGGTGCAATCGAGACCGACATCGACGACAACACGCATATCCGCAAAAAAACTCGGACCGAGGTCCCGGCGAAGTTCCCCGACGGCGACATTCCTTTGACGGGTGGGGAACCCGGCACGATAGAGGAGGTGGCCGATGTGATTGGCTTTCTCGCATCTGATGCATCGCGCCATGTGACCGGAACGCCGATCTGGGTCGATGGTGGCCAGAGCCTGTTGAGGTAGGATCGCCTTGCCGAGCGCGACTTCAGTCGCGCTCGGGAGGAAGCGGCAGCCGGTTCTCGATCAGCCGCAATAGCCAAAGCACGCCGAGCGCAAAACCGCTTGCAATAAGGCCGATCTGCCAAAAACCGAGACCGCAAGAGAGGCCAATGGAACCGGCAAACCAGAGGCCAGCGCCCGTCGTCAGACCTTTCACTTCTCCCTTGTTGAAGACGATCATTCCAGCCGCAAGGAAGGCGACACCTGCGGTGACTGCTTCGACCAGACGGAGCGGGTCAAGTCGGATCTCTTCCCGATCGAATGCACCGTGATGGGCGATCTCGATTGTCAAAATCGCCACGATCGCCGCCGAGAGGCAGACAAGAATATGGGTCCGCAAGCCGGCAGCGTGACTGCGCCATTCGCGCTCCAGGCCGATACAGGCACCGCAGACCATCGCGATCAGTAGCCTGATGACGATGGCCGACAGTTCCAGAGTGGTCGCGGTGCCGAAGCTGTTCAGTTCAGAGGGCATTTGCCGAATTCCTGACGGTACCGATTTCCTTCAGGATCAATGTTTCCGGTCGCTGGCAATGGTGGATGTGTAGGACGCAGATACGGGATCACTTGCAGGGAAGGTATCTTCGAGACCCTCCTGCAGTGCTGACTCGCTATTCTTGCTGTCGACCTTTTCGTGCTGCTCCTGACGCAGGCTTTCGACCGCATCGCTCGGTTCATCGGCGCCGTCACCGCCTTCGCTTTCGGCGGTTGCGCCGAAGCGGCTCGCCTGCACGAGCAGAACTTGTGCCTTCTGCAGGGCGTTGTCTCGGTTCAGGCTGCCGTTTTCAGACTGTGCCATATGGACCGATACCTTCTCGCCACCGTCTCCGAGGAATTCGACGACAAAGCCACCTTTTGCATCGTGGCCTTCAATGACTTCCGTTCCGATGATCTGCATGGATGATCTCCCGTGGTTTCCGGCATGGGAAACGCGTGGCTTCGCAGGGATGTTCCATCGGGCCGCAGGTTCCATTTATGCGAGTAACATGTGCTTTGCTTGGGCTGTTAAGTCTATGTTTACCATATCGTTTGGCAATTTATGAAAATCTGAACAAACAGGGGTTGTGGGCGTTGTGGTGGCAAAAGGAGAACGAAGATGAGACCAGGACAGCCCCTTGCCATCGATACGATCCTCATTGTCGAAGACGATGTCTTCATTTCCATGGACGCCGCCGACGCGGTTGCGCGCGCCGGGGTCAATGTCATCACGACCGAAACGGTCCGAGACGCGCTCGAAATTCTCGAAAACGAGCATATTTCTGGGGCGATCCTTGACTTCAAGGTTCGTGATGGGGACGTGACGCCGATCGTTCAGCGCTTGCGCCGCAGCGGAATACCGTTTCGCATCGTCTCGGGATCAGCCATCCGGGAGATCGAGCAGAACGGCATACCGCCGGAGCTTTGCGCACCGAAGCCTGCAGACTACGGGAAGGTTCTGGTTTCCATCCTGAACGACGTGCCGCCGCCGCGACCGGGTGGGCAGCACTAATATCGCGTCAGGCGCGCTTGGACATCAAGCGTTCGAGCGTGCGCTCAACCACATCAACCATCACCATGGTCTGATGATCGACCTCGATGTTCAGGGCATCGCCGGGTTTGTAACGCGGAAACGTGGTTTGGCGCAGCGTCTCCGGGATGAGGTTGATCGTAAATGTGTCGTCTTCGGCCTCCGCCACCGTGAGGCTTGCGCCATTCACGGCAAGATAACCGCGCTTGAAGACATACTTCGCCCATTCCTCGGGCACGCGGAAGCGGATGAACGCACCCGGCATTTCCATCTTCGACGCCACGAGTTCGGCAGTTGTCGCGATATGTCCGGCAATGTTGTGGCCGCCATTTTCGTCGGTCGGCTTGGCCGAGCGTTCGATGTTGACGCGGTCCCCGGCCTGAAGCGTGCCCAGATTGGTGCGCGCGAGCGTTGCGTCCATGGCGTCGAAAGTGACGACAGTGCCCTCCATCGAGGTTACGGAGAGACATACGCCTTCGACCGAAACACTTGCACCCAATTGCAGATCCACCATCAGCCGCTCAGGGAATTCGACGTAGAACGTCGTGTAGCCATCATGGCGGATGACGGATTTGATCGGGGCGACTGTCTGGACGATGCCGGTATACATGCTGCTTTCCTCGGTGAATGCGTTGGGAAGGTAATGTCTCAGGCGCCAAAGACAATGCCCCGCGGCAATACCTCAGTGTTCACCATCTGGGCAATCGGGAACGCGGTGATCTCCCATCAGTTGAGCACCTGCGGCTTTCGATCGGGTTGCGGACAGGTCCCTGGCTGTCCTAGATCTGTCGTAGCTTTGTTGCAGTCTGGCACTCCGACTTTTCCATGGTGGCCCCTTCTATGACCAAAATCCTTTGCCTCGCACTCAATCCGGCGATCGACATCTCCAGCGACGCGGAGGTGGTGCGTCACACCCACAAGACCCGAACCTATAATCAACAGCAATTTCCAGGTGGCGGCGGGATCAATGTCGCCCGCGTCATCGTCGCCCTCGGCGGGACATGCGAGCTGATGTTCCTGTCAGGCGGGGCCACGGGCGAATTGCTTGAGGCCATGTTGAAACCCCTGCCGATCATGGAGCGAACATTCCGGATTCACGATCCCGTTCGGGTGGCTTTTGCCGTGCATGAGACCTCGACCAATCTCGAATATCGTTTCGTGCCGGAAGGCCCGCTGGTAACCGAGGCAGAGCTCGAGCCCGTATTCGATGCGGTCGCAGCTAGCGATGCCGATTATGTCGTCGCAAGTGGCAGCCTGCCGAGGGGCGTGCCTGATGACACCTATGTGCGTCTTGCGGATCTCGTCGCGGCGCGGGGTGCCAGGTTCGTCCTCGATACGTCCGGAGCTCCGCTTTCGCAGGCATTGTCGCGATCGCGGATGTTCCTGGTAAAGCCCAGCCTCGGTGAGTTCGAAGCCATCCTGGGGCGTAAGCTGGCGCATGAGGAGGTGGGGGCAGCAGCGCAGGCGCATGTCCGCACGGGCGCTGCCGAACATATCGCCGTCACCCTCGGGGGCGACGGTGCGATCCTTGCCTCTGCCGACGAGATCATTCGCCTGCCGGCGATCGATGTGCCGGTCAATTCTGCGACTGGGGCTGGCGACAGCTTTGTCGCGGGCATGGTGTGGTCACTGGCCCAGGGCTACGCTATCGGCGACGCCTTCCGTTTCGGCCAGGCGGCCGGTGCTGCGGCTGTCATGACGCCGGGCACGGAGCTCTGCCGCCAGAAGGATGTCGTCGATCTCTACGAGCGCGAGCGGCAAAAAGGCAGCTGATCGCCAAGGAGCGATTGCGACGCCGGGAAAACCGCGCTTTGGTTGTTTTATTACTTGTCACCGTTTATCAAGTTTTATATGGGGAAGGCAGCGTGACGGCGCGGGATGAGCGCCTGTTTTGTATCACAAGTTCATAAGGAGCTCCCAATGTCGCTCAACCATTCGGGACCTTCGCTGAAGCGATTTGGCCTTCTTCTTACTTTTCTTCTGTCTGCATCACTGGTGCAGGCGCAGCAGCCGGCTCCGGCGGCCACGGAAACACCTGTCGTCTCGCCTCAGACTGGCGCGACAGCTGCGCCGGCTACACGTGAAAGCTCTGCAACGTCGCCTCGCGTCGTAACGCAGCCCGACGCTTCCACGCCTCCGGCAGCGACGGCCGCTCCCGTTTCGCCTGCGAACCCCAACAGTGAGGCTTCTCCACCAGCACCTGAGGCCGTTGCTACTCCGAGCCCGCAGGTCCCAGTCTCCGACGCTGCCAACCTTCCTTCTGCCGTGCAGCCGGCCGATGCTGCTGCCATCGGCGGTGAAGCCGCGCAATCTCCGACGGATTCGCTTGCCTCAGAAGTGGATGCGGTCCCCGCCGACACGGGCACAGATGTGCCGCCGATGAAGACCATGCCGCATGATCTCTCGCCTGAGGGCATGTTCATGGCTGCCGATTGGGTGGTTAAATCAGTGATGATTTCGCTGGCCGTGGCTTCGGTTCTGACCTGGACGGTGTGGCTTGCGAAATCTTTGCAGCTTTTCGGTGCGCGGGCACGCGCCAAGCGCGGCCTCAAGGCCGTCGCGAATGCCCGCCAATTGCGTGACGCTCTTCAGGTACTTGAAAATCGCGGTGGTGTGGTGGCGACCATGGTTCGTGCCGCCCAGCATGAGGTTAGTCTTTCCGATGCGGCGATCGACCAGGTGGGTGGCGAAGGCGTCAAGGAGCGCGTTGGCTCGGCGCTGGCGCGGATCGAAGCCGGTGCAGGACGCCGCATGTCGAAGGGCACGGGCGTTCTCGCCAGCATCGGCTCCACAGCACCCTTTGTCGGTCTGTTCGGCACGGTCTGGGGTATCATGAATTCGTTCATCGGCATTGCCGAGACGCAGACTACCAATCTTGCCGTCGTCGCGCCGGGTATCGCAGAAGCGCTGCTGGCCACAGCCATCGGTCTCGTCGCGGCCATTCCGGCTGTCATCATTTACAACGTCTTTGCACGATCCGTGACGGGCTATCGCCAGCTTCTCGCCGATGCCGGTGCCGGCATCGAGCGGCTGGTCAGCCGTGATCTCGACTTCCGCAAGAGTGCCCGCATCGCCCAGGCGACCAAGTCCATGGCGATGGCGGCGGAGTAAACCAATGGCCGGTGGTATCAGGGAAAACGGTTCTGGCGACGATCTGGCGGAGAACCACGAGATCAACGTGACGCCCTTCATCGACGTCATGCTGGTGCTGTTGATCATCTTCATGGTCGCGGCACCCTTGTCGACGGTCGATGTCAATGTCGATCTCCCGGCGTCCACGGCGAAGCCGGCCGAACGTCCCGACGAGCCAGTTTATGTCACGCTCAAGGAAGACATGAGTCTGGCGCTTGGAAACGATACCGTCGCACGCGAGACGCTCGGCACGTCGCTCGACCGGATGACCGAAGGTAACAAGGACGCGCGCATCTTCCTGCGTGCCGACAAGACGGTCGATTACGGTCAGTTCATGGAGGTCATGAACCTCTTGCGGGATGCGGGATACCTGAAGATCGCTCTGGTGGGGCTTGAAGCGGTTGCGGCCACGCCGGCGCCTGACGGTGCTGCAGCAGCGGCAGAGCCCGTAGGACCCGCACCATGATCGAGCCTCGCTCCACGAAACGGATCCTTGGTGAGGGGCTGTTGTGGACAACGGCCGGCGTGCTGATCGCCACGGCCCATGCGGGTGCGGTGGCTGTTCTGTTGCGCGAACCGGACATGGTGATGGCCGATAGTGGGCCGCCGCCGGCGATCATGATCGAACTTGCGCCGGAACCCGAGGCCGTCATCACCGACGAGACCGAGATCTCGACCGAACAGGTCGATGCGGAAGAGGTGAAGACCGCAACGAGCGAGCCGCTGCCGGAGCCCATTCCGGAGTCTGTGGAGCAGCCCCTCCCTGAGCCGCCGCCTCCGGAGCCAGAACCGGAGCCTGAGGTCGCAGAGCTTCAGCCCGAAGTCCCGCCGCTGATCGAGCCCGAGCCGCTGCCGGAACCTCTGCCGGAGATCGATCCGATCGAGCAGATGGTGATGGCGGAACTGGAGAATGTCGAGGTTCCGATCCCGATGCTGCGTCCGCCGGTACCGAAACCGGAGATCGAGAAGAAGAAGGAACCGGCACCGAAGAAAGTGGTCAAGAAGCAGGCCACGCCTCCCGCCTCGCAGGCGGCCCGAACGGCCAAGGCGGAGGTCGCTCAATCGACCCGCAATGCGGCTGCGGCAACCGCCAGCGGTGCCGGTCGCAGTGTCTCCCCGGCGAGATGGCAGTCTCGGCTGATGTCGCATCTTGAGCGCCGCAAGCGTTACCCGAGTGCTGCCCGCAGCAACCGGGAAGAAGGCACCGTCTATGTCCGGTTCAGGATCGACGATTCCGGCAATGTTCTTTCCGTCTCCCTGTCTCGCTCATCGGGCTATCCGACGCTCGACAACGCGGTTCTCGACATGGTGCGTGCGGCTTCGCCGGTGCCGGCCCCTCCTGTCGGCGTGAACAAGACGATCACGGCACCCGTGCGCTTCAACCTTCGCTGAGTTTGCAGGCGGCCACGAGATCCAGCGCCGCCTGCGCCACGGATGCGGGGGGGCTTGCCGCATTGATGCGATGCCAGCCGATCGGACCCGTACCGCTCTCTAGCTGTTTGTCGAGCACGCTCACGGTGGCGTCCGAGTCGACAACCGGTCGGGCCTCGACGCGGGCTCTGAGCACATCCGGGTCCGCATCCAGCCACAGTCCGACGAAAGGCACGTGGTTTGTCCGCGCGACCGCCTCGATTGCCATTCTTTCGTCAGCATGGGCGAAGACGGCATTGGCGACGACGCAGCCGCCCGATCTCAGAACCACATCCGCCTTTTCAGCGAGGGTCGCATAGACGCGTGCTGATACTTCCGGCTTGTAGGCTTCCTGAGGCATGGGATGTCCCCGAGGATGGCCGAGCATTACGCGGCGCAGGCGGTCGCTCTCGAGCAGGCGCGCGCCGGGAGCGAGCCCCAGACGGGGCGCCATGGCTTCGGCGAGGGTGGATTTGCCAGAGCCGCTCAGTCCCCCGATCGCGACCAGTACCGGCTCCTTTCGCTGCAGCAGGTCGAGCGCCAAATTGCGATAGGCAATCGCTTCCTCTGCGCCATGGCCGGTGCGGTCTCCGAGGTCGCGCACCAGTGTCGCGCCGACATGAGCGCGGATCGCGGCCCTTAAGGCGAGGAGGAAAGGCATGAGCCCATAGCCGGCGTCGTCGCCCGTTCGGTCAAGATAGCGATTGACCACGGCACTGGCATAATCCGGCAGGTTTCGATGCCAGAGGTCCATCAACAGGAAAGCCAGGTCATAGAGGATATCGGAGGTGGCAAGGCCTTCGTTGAAGTCGATGCAGTCGAACATGCGCGGACCCTCGGGCCCAAGGAAGATGTTGTGCAGATGAAGATCGCCGTGGCAGTGGCGGATCATGCCTCGGTGTTCGCGTTCGTTCAGCAATGAAGCGTGACGATCGAGGGCCTCCCGGAAGAGCCTGTTCAGACGGTTTGTCTCGTCGGCTGAGAAAAGCGGTACGGCGGAAAAAGCTGCATGGTTGATCTCGAGAACAGCGGCGAGGTTTGCTTCACCGCTACCCGTGTGCAGCACCTCCGCTGTCTTGTGAAAGTCTGCAATGCGCTCGGCCGTTTCTTCCATCAAGGTCTTCGGCAAGCTGCCGGTTTCCGCCATCCTGTCAAACAGCTTGTCTTGCGAGAAGCGGTGCATTTCGACCACGTAGTCGATGGGTGATGCTTCGGCGTCGAAAGCGAGTTTTCCGGTCGTGTCGCGGCCGATCGCCCTGACGCCGGAATAGATTTCCGGCGCGGTTCGCGAGTTCAGCTCCACTTCTCTGTGGCAGTAGCGTTTTCTGAGATCGAGTGTCGAGAAGTCAGCATAGGGCAGCTTCACCGCGCGCTTCAGCTTGTAGGCCTTGTCGCCGGCCAGGAAGATGAGGGAGATATGGGTTTCGATCACCTCGACAGACGAGGTGATGCCATGGCTCTCGGGATCGCGGAGAAAGGCGATGGCGGCGGACTGGTCCTCGACTGTCATGCATCCCTCATGTCTGACGGTTGCTTCAGTCTCACTCATCCGATGATCAAAGGCCAGCGCCTGGCGCATGGACCATTGTCGCAGGAAAGAAGGGCCGGCGGTTGGCTGCCGACCCCTCCATAGCTTTACTCGATGTCGAACTTGACGCCCTGGGCGAGTGGCAGAGTGCGGCCGTAGTTCACCGTGTTGGTCTGGCGGCGCATATAGGCCTTCCAGCTGTCCGAGCCGGATTCGCGGCCGCCGCCGGTTTCCTTTTCACCACCGAAGGCGCCACCGATTTCGGCGCCCGAGGGGCCGATGTTGACGTTTGCGATGCCGCAGTCCGAACCACGGTCGGAGACGAAGGCTTCGGCTTCGCGGATGTCATTGGTGAAGATCGACGAGGAGAGGCCCTGCGGTACGTCGTTGTTCAGTGCGAGAGCATCGTCAAAGTTCGAGTACTTGATGACGTAGAGGATCGGCGCGAAGGTTTCCTCGACGACCGGGCCGCACTGCTCCGGCATCTCGACGAGGGCCGGGCGGACGTAGAAGGCATCTGCTGCTTCGTCAGAGCGGACGCGGTCACCGCCATGCACTTTGCCGCCATTGGCCTTGGCAGCTTCCAGGGCGTGCTGCATGCGCTCGTAGGAGCCCTTGTCGATCAGCGGTCCGATCAGATTGCCGGCTTCCAGCGGGTTGCCGATGGTGACGGAGCCATAGGCCTTGATCAGGCGCGGGACGAGCGTGTCGTAGACGCTTTCGTGGACGAAGAGACGACGGAGCGTGGTGCAGCGCTGGCCGGCGGTCCCCATGGCCGAGAAGGCGACGCCGCGGAGCGTCAGGTCGAGATCGGCGGTCGGGCCGACGATGGCGGCATTGTTGCCGCCGAGCTCGAGGATCGAGCGACCGAAGCGGGCGGCGACACGCGGGCCGACGGCGCGGCCCATGGCGGTCGAACCGGTTGCCGAGATCAGCGGGACCTTGGGGTTGTCGACGAGGATTTCGCCGATGTCACGGCCGCCGATCAGCAGTGTCGAGAGATTTGCCGGGGCCTTGCCGCCTTGCGCGTTGTAGCGCTTGACGGCCTTTTCGAAGATCGCCTGGGTGGCGATGGCGGTGAGCGGGGTCTTTTCCGAGGGTTTCCAGATCGTCGAGTTGCCGCAGACGAGCGCAAGCGCTGCATTCCAGGACCAGACGGCGACGGGGAAGTTGAAGGCCGAGATGATGCCGGTGACGCCGAGCGGGTGCCAGGTTTCCATCATGCGGTGTTCGGCGCGTTCCGTCGCGATCGTCAGGCCGTAAAGCTGGCGTGACAGGCCGACGGCGAAATCGCAGATGTCGATCATTTCCTGGACTTCGCCGAGGCCTTCCGAGGTGATCTTGCCGACTTCGATGGAGACGAGGCGGCCGAGTTCGGTCTTGGCGGCGCGCAATTCCTCGCCGAGCAGGCGGATCAGTTCGCCGCGCTGCGGGGCCGGTACGAGGCGCCATTCGAGGAAGGCCTTGTGGGCTGCGTCGATAGCCTTGCGGGTGTCGTCGGCGGAGATCTCGGCCACAGCTGCGATGGTCTCGCCGTTGATCGGCGAGCGGACGGAGAGCGTGCCGCCGGTCAGTGCGTTGGCGTCGACGCCGAAGCTTGCCATCAGCGATGCTGTTTCGGCGGAAAACTTGAGAGTGGCGAGGGTCATGATGGTCCTTCCGTCAGGTCTACCTGGTTCTTGTTCGTTCAAAATCGTGCGCCGGCCAGATGCGCCACCTGGGCGCCGGCCTCGTACCATGCTTCCTTGAGGGTGCGGAAGGCCGGTGCGTGTGGATCGGTGAGGGGCAGTGGTAGTTCTTCCTCGGAGATCTGGCCGAGGATGTGGCTTGCGATGGTCTTGCCGAAGACGCTGCCGGGCGAGATGCCGCGGCCGTTGTAGCCGGAGAAGCCGATGACGCCGGGCGCAAACTTGTGGAAGCGGGGCAGGGCGTTCGTGGTCATGCCGATCTGGCCATACCATTCGCTTTCGAAGGCGATATCGCCGATCTGTGGGAAGATCGCCTTCAGTGCACGGCGTGCCCAGGCGCGATGGATCGAAAGGCCCGTGCCGCGCAGGGCGCCGACGCTGCCGAAGACCATACGGCCGGCCTTGTCCATGCGGAAGGAGGAAAGCACTTCCTTTGTGTCCCAGCAGCCCTGGCGCTCTGTCAGTATCGACTTACGCAGATTATCGCTCAAGGGGACGGTGGCGAAGTTGAAATAGGGCAGGTGGACCTGTTCTTCGCGAACGGCAGCGAAGGGGCCGTGGCTGTAGGCATCGGTTGCGACGACGATCCATTGGGCATCGACTGTGCCTTCCGGCGTTGAGACGCGCCATCCCGATGCGGCCTTCTCGTAGGATGTCACGGGGCTTGCGGTATGCAGGATGGCTCCAGCTTTTATCGCCGCATGGGCGAGGCCCCGGGCGTAAGCGAGCGGTTGCAAGGTGCCGGCGCGGCGATCGAGCAGGGACCCCTGGTAGGCGCGGGTGCTGATCTTGGATTCCGTTTCGACCTTGTCCAGCAAGTCGACGGGTGCGCCGCGGCGCTGCCATTGCTCGGCGCGCGCCTCGATCTCCTTCTGGCCGGCTTTGCCCACGGCGCAGTGAAGTGTGCCCGAGCGCTCCAGCTCGCATTCGATCCCGTGGCGATCGATCAGCTCCATCACGGTGCGAGGTCCATTGCCGAGAAGATCCAGTAGCCGTTCGCCATAAACTGGGCCGAGTTCACCGGGCAGGTCGTCGGGCATGACCCACATGCCGGCATTAATCAGTCCGACATTGCGGCCTGCACCGCCGAAGCCGATCTCCTTCGCTTCGAGGAGGATCACGCTGGTGCCGGCTTCGGCGAGGTGCAGGGCTGCGGAAAGGCCGGTATAGCCGCCGCCGACGATCACCACATCCGCAGTTGCGCCGCCGTAGAGGGGCGCCGTCTGGGGCGCGGCAGGGGCCGTCTTTTCCCAAAGTCCGTGGGAGCGAGGATCGTTCAGCATGGTGTGGCCCCGAGATCTGCAATGTGCCGGGGCTGGCCGCACGAGATCACTGCGTGTCCCATGTCATTCCGCCCCGTACAGTCTTGTGATTTCTAGAAGAGCATTCTACGCCATTCCAGCGATAAATTCTCAAGAGATCATTCCAAAAAGGCATGACCATGCTGCCTGCCCGACGTTTCCTTCCATCGCTTTCGTTGCTCACGGCATTCGAGGCCGCGGCCCGGACGGGAAGCATCACGGCTGCGGCACGGGAGCTCGATCTGACGCAAAGCGCGGTCAGCCGACAGATCAAGGCATTGGAGAGCCAGCTCGGTGTCGAACTGTTTCTGCGCGAGCGTCAGACGATCCGACTGACCGTCGCCGGCGACAGCTATGCCCGTGAGATCCGGGAAGCGCTTCGCCGCATCTCCAGCGCGTCCTTGAACCTGCGCGCCAATCCGCATGGCGGTACGCTCAATCTTGCAATCCTACCGACATTCGGTGCCCGTTGGCTCGCCCCGCGCCTCGGTCAGTTTCTGGCCGCCAATCCCGGGATCACGATCAATCTGGTGACGCGACTGTCGCCATTCGACTTCCGACTGGATTCGATCGATGCGGCGATCCATTTCGGCGATGCGGTTTGGCCGGGCGCGGAACTGACACTCTTGATGCGGGAGGAGACGATCCCTGCATGCAGCCGGGACTTCAAGCAAGCGCATGGGATCGAAGCGCCATCCGATCTTCTGCGCGTGCCTCTGCTGCATCTCACGACCCGACCGGATGCCTGGGAACGCTGGTTCACAGAAACCGGTGTCGCCTTCGAAACCGTGCATGGCATGCTCTTCGACCAGTTCGCCACTGCATCACAGGCGGCGATCGGCGGTCTTGGCGTGGCGCTGCTTCCGACCTTCCTCATCCAGGACGAGCTTGCACGGGGCGAGTTGGTAGCCGCAGTCGATCGCCCGATGCAGAGCGCGCAACGATATTATCTCGCCTTTCCGCGGGAGAGGGCGGCCTATCCGCCGCTGGTTGCCTTCCGGGATTGGATCGTCAAGGAGCTTGCCCAGCGCTAGCAGCTTCTGGTCACAGGGAACTTGCTGCAGCCGCAATCCAGACGGCGAAAGCGAGATGGGTCAAGTGGTGCAGGGTCTGGTCGGTGCCGAAAAGCCACCAATAGGCGGCCTGGTCTACCTTGAAGTGGTAACGCTGCTGGATCAATGCCTTGCTTCGATCGATCAGTCCGTGAACGACAAGATCGACAAGCGCAAGCCAGGCGAATTGCGGTGCCATCGTGAGGCAGATCAACAGCGTTCCCAAGGCATGGACGACAACATGCGCGAACAAAGGGGCTATCCACCCTTTAAGCCGCTCCTTGCCTGTTGCCATCCAACCGGTCTGAAGCAGAAAATCGGCCAAGAGATGCTTGATGACGAACAGAGCGACGGCCCAGATCAAAAGATCACTGGCGATTTGCTCCGGGATGGTGGGCATGAATATTCCTTCGGCTGTATGTTCTGTCCGAAGATAGACCACTCTCCAAAACGCTGTGAAGCTGCCATTTAGTGTACCCAGATTTGGGCTTTGCGTTTCCTTTACGCAGCTATCGTGTTTCGGAGCACGGAATTAGGGGGATAGTAGTGATTGCGTCCGTCATCACCATCCGTCGGAAAGCACCTTTTCCAGCATGTCCGCGAAGAAATCGGCGCTCTCTTTGCCAAGGCAGAGCGGCGGCTTTATTTTCAAAACGTTAAGATGATCGCCCGTTGGTTGCATGATGACGCCGAGATCAAGCAGGCGGTCGCAGATCGCTGAAGTTTCTTCCGTCGCAGGTTCCAGCGTCTCGCGATCACGCACGAATTCCAGTCCGAGATAGAGGCCCATTCCGTGCACGGCCCCAACGATCGGGAAACGCTGACCCAAAGCTTCAAGTCGTGCTTTCAGATGGTCACCGGTGTCTCGGGCATTTAGCTGCAGTTTTTCGTCCCGCATGATGTCGAGAACGGTCATGCCGACGACACAGCTCACAGGGCTGCCGCCGGAGGATGAGAAGAAATAGCCCTCTTTTTCGAGGCTGTCGGCGATCTCGCGCCTCGTGATCACGGCGCCGAGCGGGTGGCCGTTGCCCATGCCCTTGGCGACCGTGATGATGTCGGGGACGACGCCCTGCTGTTCGAAGCCCCAGAAATGATGACCGAGGCGGCCGTATCCGACTTGAACTTCATCAGCGATGCAGAGACCGCCGCGCTCGCGGACGAGTTTATAGACCTCCTGGAGATAACCCGGCGGTAAGGGAATGCCGCCGGCATTGCCATAAACACTCTCTGCGATGAAACCGCCAAGCTGTCCGCCCGCATTTTCGATCTCGGCGATCTTGTCGATCACGGCCTGAACATAGCCATCGGTCGCGTCTTCGCCACGGTGTTTGCCGCGATAGGTGTTGGGCGAGAGCACCGGGTGCACCCAGTCCGGACGTGTTTCCAGGGCGCGGGGATTGTCGGCCAGTGAGGTCGAAACCGCATCGCTGGCGACTGTCCAGCCGTGATAGGCTTCGAGGAGGCTCAGGATGTTGCGGTGGCCGCTATGGGCCCAGGCAAGTCGCAAGGCAAGATCCACGGCTTCGGAGCCCGAATTCACGAGGAAGACCGTGTCTAGCCCCTCTGGCGCGAGCGACGCGAGGCGATCCGAGAATTCGGCGACTGCGGCATAGTGAAAGCGCGAGTTCGTGTTGAGCATGGCCCATTGTCTGCCGACCGCCTCCGCCAAGCGTGGATTGCCGTGGCCGAGGATCGTGACATTGTTGACCATGTCGAGATAGGCGCGGCCGTTCACGTCGAAGAGATGCTCTCGCCAGCCCCGTTCGATCTGTGGTGGGTCGGCATAGTAGTTCTTCTGCGGCTTGGCGAAGCTCTTCTTGCGGCGTTCCAGAAGCGCATGGCTTTCCGGTGCCTGTGCATCGACGCCGACGCCGAGGAGCTGGGAAGGTGAGGGGCATATGCGACGCCAGACTGCGCTTTGCTGCGGCTTGGCAAAGAGTGGTGGGACGAGATCCGGATCGCGGCAAAGCTGGATGCGCAGGCCGCCGACGCCGCCTGCTGCGCCGGCAACCGCGCCGATCGCGTCGCCCGCCTTGACGGCCGTGCCATCTTCCAGGCTGCAATCGATGCCATCCAGATGAAGCGACAGATCGGGCGATGACAGGATCAGGTGATGGCCATCGAGCAGAATGGTCCCGTCGAAGGGCGCGAAGGCTTCCGTCGCGCCTGGCAGGCAGACATCGATATGCAGGGCGAAGGTCGCTGGCGGTGTAGGGGACAAAGGTTTGGTGTAGGATAGACGGAATTCGCCATAGCGTGTCGAAGAAACGCCCGTCTCCATGGCCGCTCGGGCCAGAAGCTTCCAGTCGATCCCTTGATCGCTCCAGGTGTCGCGCGGCAGGTCCGGGCTCGTCACCGTCAGGTCCGTCAGGCGGAAGTCTGCGGGTGCAAGCGAGGGAAGAAGCGGATGCGGCACCGTAAGCTCCGGTTCGTCCGGAAGCATGCCGGCGGTGTCCAGGATGGCCGCTTCCATCAGCGGATAGGGCACAGAGGTCGCCACCTCGAAAATCGTCCGCTCGTGCTCGATATTGCCGAGCACATAGTCGTTGTCGGGGTCGATCGACAGCTGCTGTTCGCTGCTGGCGACAAGCACGCCGGCGCGCGCGACGATTAGCGGCCAGAGCGCCTTCAATTCCGCTTCGCTCAGCGGGAAGCGCGTGTGGAAGGCCTTGACGGCAGGCAGGATGAAGAAGGGGTCTCCATCGGCGTGGTGCAGGAGTGCGGCGCAGGTCACCGCGAGGTCGGCCACCAGCCATCCATAGAGAACATCACCGAAGTCGATGACGCCATCGGGCATGAGACGGCCGGTTGCGTTCGGTGTGGCCACGACGTTGTCGTCGGTGATGTCGTGATGAATGCATTGAATGCGCAGTTCCGAGGCCAGTGGCTGCAGGCGCTTCACCGCCATGATCATCGCCTTGGCGATGCGGTCCCGCTGTTTCCGGTCCGCAACCGATTTCAGGAGATGCAGGGCGACCGGGCCTGCGCGGCGCAGATCCCATTGCAGTTCCCGTTCCAGTCCGCTGTGACGGAAGTCCTTGAGCCCGCCTGCAATCCGGGCGACCACGTCACCGAAAGACGCCACGACCTCGGGAGCGAGGTACTTCTGGCGCGTCAGGGGCTCGCCATCCAGATAGGACAGGAGCCTGACCCAGTAATACTGCCCTCCCACTTCGATCTGGGGGATGTATTCCCCGGTCAGGGCCGGGATCGGCTCGGGTATGCGCAAGCCGAGATCAAGATTGCGCAGGTGCTCCATGGCCCTGTTCTGGGCATCCAGTTCCTGCTGGGGATAGTCAGCCCGTGTGACCTTGAGAACCAGCCGTTCTTCGCCGGTGTCGATCAGGAAATTGCGGTCCTGCTGGCTGCCGAGTTCCTGGATCGTGCCGCTGAAGCCGTAGAATTCGTTGAAGATGACCCTGGCATCGGCCAGCGTGACGTTCGGGCGCGGCAGTTCGGTGCGCTGGAGCAGAGCCGAGTCGGCCATACGTTTCCTCCCACGGGAATCATGTCGGGAGATTAGCAGAGCCTAGTGTCGCGTCTATCCCGCAGAACCGTGTGGGCAAACGACAAAGGGCGCCGTTTCCGACGCCCTTACCATACTCAGCCCATGCGCTCGGAGGCATAGGAGCCCGGGCTTGCCGGGAAGACCACCGTACGGTTGCCATTGATGAAGGTGCGGTGATGGATATGGGCGTGGATCGCGCGTGCCAGCACCTGGCTTTCAACGTCGCGGCCGATCGAGACGTAATCATCTGCCGACTGGGCATGGGTGATGCGGGCAACGTCCTGCTCGATGATCGGACCTTCGTCGAGATCAGCGGTGACGTAATGGGCCGTGGCACCGATCAGCTTCACGCCGCGTTCGAAAGCCTGCTTGTAAGGGTTCGCACCCTTGAAGCTCGGCAGGAAGGAGTGGTGGATGTTGATGATCTTGCCTGACATCTTCGTACACATGTCGTCGGAGAGGACCTGCATGTAGCGGGCAAGCACGATGAGTTCGGTGCCAGTCTGCTCGACCAGATCCATGATCCTGGCTTCGGCTTCCGGCTTGTTTTCCTTGGTCACCTTGATGTGGTGGAAGGGAATGTCATGGTTCACGACGACCTTCTGGTAGTCGAAGTGGTTTGACACGACGCCGACGATCTCGATCGGCAGCGCACCGATCTTCCAGCGATAAAGCAGGTCGTTCAGGCAGTGCCCGAAACGCGATACCATCAGGAGGACCTTCATGCGCTTGGCGGCATCATGCAGGTTCCAGTTCATGCCGAACTTCTCGGCGACGGGAATGAAGCCCTTCTCGAGCTTGGCTTCGTTGGCACCTTCCTCCGAGATGAAGGAAATGCGCATGAAGAACTGGCCTGTATGCAGGTCGTCGAACTGCGAGCTGTCGACGATGTTGCAGCCCTGCTCGGCGAGATAGCCGGAAATCGCCGCCACGATGCCGCGGGTCGACTGGCAGGATACGGTCAAAACATAGCTCGTCATCTGTTCTCTCATCTCCTCGGCATGGCGCAGGCGCCGTGTCTCTATCGCATGTCCGACACGATCGGAAGCGTGCGGTGTTGCTGATCCTCATCGTCTTTCAAAGGAAGTCGGCACGCGCGCCTGCGGTTTCCGCTCCTTTGCGATGGCCAGAGATTAGGGCAGGAAATGTAAAACCCCGTTCCCATTGCGTCTTTCCAGGGCGCATCTTCGCCGTTCGTCTCGTGATCAAGGTGAAATCTGCAGCGCTGTTCTCATCGGTTGCCAGCGATTTGTGCATGCCTGCATGGGGATGTCTTGCGGCGTCGCTCGACAAAGTGTGATTTGCGACGCGGTCTGGACCCCCACGCATGAATACTGCCGGTAGAACCAGAATGACATCGGGCCAGTCTCCCGCTAAAACCTCTGGCGAATACAGGACAAGGTGGGTTGAGAACCATGAAACGGAATTTGACGCTTGGCCTGATTTCCGCTGCGCTGACCATGGCCACGCCATCTGGTTCAACTGCCGCGTCGAGTGGCGCGTGCTTTCGTGGCATAAACCTGGCCGGTGCCGAATTCGGCAATCTGCAGGGCGTGTTCGGCGAAGGCTATATCTATCCTTCGTTGGAGACGATTGCCTATTTCGCGGGGAAGGGCTTCAATACGGTGCGGCTCCCGTTCCTTTGGGAGCGCCTGCAGCCGAAGCTGAACAGCGACTTCGATCCTGCGGAGCTCAGCCGTCTCAAGGAAACCGTCGCGACGATCGGATCCTTCAATCATACGGTCATCCTCGATCCGCATAACTATGCACGCTATTTCGAGAAGCTGATCGGGACCGAAGAGGTTCCCGTGTCGGCCTTTGTCGATTTCTGGCAGCGGCTGGCGAAGGAGTTTGAAGGAGACCGACATGTGGTCTTCGGCCTGATGAACGAGCCCTTCGACATCTCATCGACAGATTGGCGTGATGTCGCCAACGAAGCAATCGCGGGCATTCGTGAGGTTGGTGCAGACAACCTTATCCTCGTTCCGGGCACGTCCTGGACTGGCGCGCATAGTTGGTTCGGCGACTGGTATGGCGGGGCGAATGCAGAGGTGCTTTTGAGCATCAAGGACCCGGCGAACAATTATGCCTTCGAGATTCACCAGTATTTCGATGACGATTTTTCCGGGACCTTGAACAATTGCAGCCGTGCTGCCGATGCGGTTGATGCCATCCGCGAGGTTGGAGACTGGTTGAAGGAAACCGGTCAGAGAGGCTTCCTCGGCGAGTTCGGTGTTCCGGGAACGCCAGAATGTACGACCGTGCTGACGGAGGTGGTGAAGCTGCTCGACGAGGACAAGACATCGTGGATCGGCTGGACCTATTGGGCGGCAGGTGACTGGTGGCCAGAGACCGAAGAACTCAACATCCAGCCGACCAAGAGTGGAGACCGGCCCCAGCTCAGTGGTCTTGCGCCCGTGCTCAACGATTTCCTCGGTGCGTCGGAAGGCTGTCCAGGCCTTGAGCGTCCCTGAGACGGCCAGCCGTCCGAAACGGCTGAGGGGTTAAGCTGGTATCAACAGTTTTGGTATTTGCTCGACGAAGTTCCGCACATTCGAAAGAGCTCCCGATTGGCCTTACCGGATCACATTGAGCTGGTCACGCAGACGCCTGATCTGGCGCATGACGCCGTCACAGTCGTGGTCACGGTGCCGACGTTTCGGCGCCCTGTGCACCTTCTCAAGACGCTTGAAAGTCTTACGGCCCAAAAGACAAACCGTCGTTATGCCATCGTGCTGGTCGACAATGACAGTGATCACCGCGAGGGTGTGGTGGCGGCCCGGCCCCTGTTCGAAACGGGGCAGATCAACGGCATCCTGATAGTCGAGACGCTCAGGGGAAATTGTAATGCCTATAATGCCGCCTGGCTGACGGCACTTCAGCACTTCCCCAACATGTCCCATCTGCTTGTTATCGATGATGACGAGATTGCCGATCCGGACTGGATCGAGGCCATGAGCCGCATTAAGGAAATGTTTGGTGCCGATCTGGTCGGTGGCCCGCAAGTGCCGGTCTTCCCGACGACTGAAACCGGCGATGTGCCTCTACATCCGGTGTTCACGCCGCCTTATCAGACGACTGGGCTTGTGCCGCTCCTCTATTCCTCCGGCAATCTCCTGGTCTCCCGCGTTCTGCTTGAGGCGAATACCTATCCGTTTCTCGACCCGAGGTTCAACTTCACCGGTGGCGGGGATGCGAACTTCATTGATCAGTCTGTGCGCAAGGGTTTCAAAACCGCCTGGTGTCACGAGGCGCCGGTCCTCGAGACCGTGCCTGCAAACCGTCTTGAGCGATCCTGGCTACGTGCGCGCGGCATTCGCGATGGTGTCATCTCCAGCCTGGTCGAAAAAGGACGGCGCGCCAGCGAGCCCTTGGGGGCCGTTCGGGTCTTCCTGAAGAGCGTTGCACTGCTGACCCTCTCGCCGTGGAAGGCGATCATGGCCGCTCGTCGCCTCGGATCGCTGCAAAACAGCCTCTACTATGTCCATGTCGGCCTCGGCAGGACGCTCGCACATTTCGGATATGCCGATGAACAGTATCGACATACGGACGGGCGCTGACCGCGACGTCGCGGGGGTGAGGCCTGCTTATCCCGCGCAGACGCTGCGCCGGGCGGCCGTTGTTGTCAGCATCCTGCTGTTTGCGGTCATGCTGATCTCGTTTCAGCCCTTCTCGCCGGTTCATGAGGGTGTGGAAGAAGGCGGCAATCTAATTAATCAGCTGGGCTTTGGCCTGCTTGGTCTCATCGCGCTCTGCTCACTGCTGACGCTGGCCGATCTGCGCAGGCTGCCGTCCCTGATCGGTCCGGCCTGGTTGCTGATGATCGGATTTCTTGTGTTCTCGGGGTTCACCGCTCCAGATCCTAGTGCGACCTTGCGCGGTATCATTTTGACCCTGATCGTGATGATGACGATCGTGACCGTCCTAGCACTGCCGCAGGATGGAGATGGCTATGCCCGCATGTTGAGCGTGGTCGCAGGCATGCTGATCTTCATCTGCTATGCCGGGCTACCCTTGGCCCCCTCTCTGGCAACCCATGGCTTCGACGCGCTGGAGCCTCAGAATTCCTATCTCTGGCGCGGGGTCTTCACGCACAAAAATATCGCCGGGCCGGTCATGGCGGCATTCGCCTTTGCTGCCATCTATCTCTGGCGGCGCGGCGACCGCTGGGTCGGCGTCTTGATCGGTCTGTCGGCACTCATTTTCGTCAGTCAGACCGGCTCCAAGACCACACTCGGATTGGTGCCCGTTGCGGCGCTCCTGGTTCTTGTTCCGAGTGCGGTTGGGCTTCGCGTGCTGACACCGATCGCGGTGTTCTGCTGCCAGCTTGCCTTCGCTCTCCTGACCTTCGGGTCCGTCCTCATCGAACCGATCCACCAGTTCGTTCTGTGGCTCGGCATTGACCCGACATTTACCGGCCGTGTCTCGATCTGGAAGTTCGGGCTCGATGCACTGGCCGATCGCCCGCTCACGGGCTTCGGCTATGAGAGTTTCTGGAGTACGGATCTGGTCCGCTATGCCGCCAATCCCTATTATCTCGACTGGGATGTGCGCGGCATCGTGCATGCCCATAACGGCTATCTCGATATCGCGATCTCCATGGGGATACCTGCCCTAATCATCGCGCTGGCGGTCCTGATCCTGCTTCCGCTGGTCGACTACATGCGCTGCAGGCCGGTCCGGGAGAACAGGTTGCTCGCGGACTTCTTCATGATGATCGTCTTCTTCACAACGCTGAATGCGATGATGGAGAGCTTCTTCTTCCGTCGCATGGACCCGGTCTGGATGCTCTGCTTCTTCGGGGTGATCGGCCTCAGGCTCGTGGCGAGAGTGCCCATCCCGCGAATACTTGCCTGAGCTGTCTTTCGTTCAGGCCTGTGCGCCTTCGCGGCGTTTCCTCAAATGAGTCAGATTGAGGCCAAGGGCGAGCAGAACGCCGAAGCCAAATCCAGCGATCAGGCCGCCGAGTGCAATGACCTTGCGAGAGGGGCCGACCGGATCAAGCGGTGGGCGCGCCTCCGACAGGACCTGAATATTGGCGAGTGTAATGGCTTCCTGTTCCCCGGTTTCGCGGGTTCTGAGCAGGAAGGATTCGTAGACCGAACGGCGTGCCGCCGCCTCGCGCTCGAGTTCGCGCAAGGTGACGAGGCTGTCATTGTTCGACGCCTGAGTGTCCTTGAGTTCCCGTAGGCGGCTGGTAAGTGCCACTTCCTGTTGGAGGGAGCGATCCAGCTCTACCTGCAGGGCGCTGCGGATGCGGCCGAGTTCTTCGCGGATCTGGTTGAGCATCCCGCTGGCCTGCGATTGTGCTTCGATATATCTCGGGTGTTGCGGTCCATAGCGGGCCGCGATCGATTCGAGTTCCTTGCGCAGATCGGCATAACGCGTGCGCAGGACTGCGATCGTGTCGGAACTCACGTCTTCGGGGAGCGCCAGTTCACCGCCGCTGGAGGCCGCCATCTTTGCGATACTGGTAATCTTGGCGCGCAGGCCCGCAGTTTCGACGCGCAGCGAACTCAGTCTTTCATTCAGCAGTTTCAGATCGTTGTCCACGATCGGTCTGCCATCGACATTCACGAGGTCATTCGAGTTGCGGAAGCTTTCGGCGGCCTTTTCCGCCTCTTCGAGCTTCATGCGCAGGTCGGTAAGGCGGCTCGACAGTTCGTCCGATGTGCGGCGGACAGCGTCGGATTGCATTGAGGCCAATTCACGCTGAAAGACGCCGCTGACGATGTTGGCCAGACGCGCGGACTTCTCCGGATCCCGCGTTTCTGCGGAGATCGAAAAGATGAATGTCTTCTGATCCCGGCTCACGTCGATGACTTCGTGAAGGTGGTTCAGAACGCGTGACTCGATGCTCTGAGCGTCACTCTGGGATCCACTCGACCAGAAGGTGCTCAGGCCGGAGGGCTTCAGGGTCCCGTTGAATTCCGGGTCCTGCTTGAGGTCGGCCTGCTCGATGACTTTCAGCAAGACACTGTTCGACTTGACGATGCGCGCCTGGCTTTCGACCACGGCGAGCGACGCATCTGTCGGCAGTTGGTCGGTGGTCAACTGGTCGCCGACGGTTCGGATCTGTCGGGGGTCTACGAGGATGTCACTGCTTGCCACCCACATTTTCGGTAGGGTCAGTGCATAGGCGGACCCAAAGAGGCCACCGATCACCGTCGAGGCAATCAGGATGCGATGGGACCGCTTGAGAATGTCGACGACGATGAAGGGATCGATCAGAGGCTTCCATTCCGTCTGATCCCGCGGAACGGCGGTGCCGTCGCGGTTTTCATCCTGACGATTGTCCGTGGAGATTTCGGGCGAGGGCTGCTGTTTCGGGACAGCAGACGGAGCGGAAGGTCTGGATTCCCCGACCTCCATGCTGTTGACCTGGCCCTCAAGCATGGAGACGCGGGCGCGCAGAAAATCGAGGTAGTCGTCGTGGCGTTCCAGCATGTCCCGCAGGGAAGGTCGCCCGACACGGGTGTCTGCGGAGTGTCCGGATAGGCGCTCCGCACCTGCGGCGCCGGGCTCTTTGCCTCCGTGACTGGTGCGATCATCGCGCAGATACATGTCAGCCCTTGCTTCGGGAAATGGTTCGCGTGGCGCAAATTTAATTTTTTATCAAAAACAAATGGTTAAAAGATCGGAAAATTAACCGTTGGGACGTAGCTTCTGCAGGTGTCGCCGCCGTCCGAAATGTGACCTGCGCCTTCAGCAACTCTGGACACCACGTGAACGCGATCCTTCGGCACCTTTCATCAAACCGGCAGCTCCTGCACGCCTATGTCTCGGTGATATCGGGATCTGCCGGGCGACTGGTCGTGTCTCTCGCCTACTTTGTTGTGCTGGCAAACACACTGCCCCTTGCGGACTACGGGATCTTCGCCACGGCGTCTGGCGCCGGGCTCGTCCTCTCCCGGCTTCTGGCGCTCGGTTTCAGTTCACCACTCTATCGCATTGCTGTCGTCAAGCCGCGACTTCTCGGCGTCTACACAGTTGGCTATCTGCTCGCTTCTCTTCTCTCGCTGCCGCTCGTCATCATCGCGGCGCTGCTGATCTATTTTCTGTTCTTTTCCGACGATGTCGGTCTGCTCACCTTTTCCCTGGTGATGATCGCCGAGATTTTGCTCTGGCGGTCGGCCGAGATCGTCATCATCGTCAACAATGGGCTCAAGCGTTTCGGGCTCGCTGCCGTCCTTGTGATCCTTGGAACTGCAACACGCGCGGCCGCGGCCGGCCTCTTCTGGAGCCAGGCCTCAGTCCAGGACCTCGACCATTGGGCATGGTGGTACATTGGTGCGAATGCCGCATCGCTGGTCGTTGCCCTCTACTTCTACCCCCGCGTTCGCCTGCGTTTCGATATGCGGCTCTATCTTCGGCGCGTACAGGATTCGCTCGCCGTCGCGGGTGCGGAACTGCTGTTCTACCTGCAGTCGGAGCTCGACAAGCTGATGGTACTCGGGATCGGTGGGCCGGCCGTTGCCGGTCTCTATGCGATCATCATGCGGGTCGTTGACCTGACTGCGCTGCCGATCCGCTCCTTCAATACGATCCTGGTGCAGAAGCTGATGCAGAGCCCTGACATGTTGAGGTCGCTGAAAATCAGGGTGCTCATCGAAGCGGGATTGATGATCGTCTCCGTTGCCGGGCTCGCGACGCTTGCCTTCCTCCTGCATCTCTATCCGAATGCACTCGGCCGCAACGTGGCGCCGGTCGCCGAACTGCTGCCGCTCGTTCTGCTTGTACCCGGGTTTCGCAATCTCGCGGAGTACCAGGGGGAGCTGATGTATGCGCGTGGGCAAAGCTGGCTGCGTACGCTATGCCTTGCCCTTTTGACACTGAGCAAGGCAGGGCTGATCGCGCTGCTGCTCAACAGTTTCGCACATGAGGGGCAGGACTGGATCATCGCTTTGAATGGTGTCTTTGCCGGTCTCTATGTGATCTCGGCGATCTTCACCTATTCGAGCCTGAGGCTGCCGGCCAAGCGGGTTTGACGGTTCTCGCGGCGAACCTGACCAGTCGTAGTCATAGGCCGAGGATACGTCGGATTTCTGCGGGTTCAAGACCCAGGAAAGACTGCATGCCGAGCGCCACCTGTTCAGGTGCCATGTCCGCCACGAAGGCACGGAATTCGTCTTCCGTGGGCGGCGGAGCCAGCCAGAAGACCTTGCAAAGCTCTGTCTGGTCGTGGAAGTGCCCCGCGCCGTGCTCGACATCATCCACGAAGCGGCCATACATCATGCATTCCGAGAAACAGCGTTGCTTGCCCATCGCCGCGATCCAGTGCTCGCCCGTGACGCTCTCGATCCGCGCACACATCTCTCTGATGCTGCTTCGTTTCCAGGCGATCATCGTGCCGACATAGTCGTTCGTGGAGTGCTGCGTTTCGGGCAGACCCAACAACGTGCCGGCATTCGCGGACCAGCGGCGATGTTCGCCCATGGAGTCTCCCGTCAAGGCACCAGGCCTGACCAGCAGGCGCAGCGCATCGTCGCGCCAGAGCTGGCTGCAATCATAGGGCCGAAGGAAAGCGACATCGGAATCCAGATAGAGAAACGCATCGTCCTCGACGATGTCGGCGATCGCTATGCGGCGAAACTGCTGCACATGCCAACCGCGAAGCGGCTTGGTCTTCAAGGATAGCCAGATGCGGCGTCGGCCCATGGTCAGCGGATCGGGAAAGACTTTCAGCCAAGATGGCAAGAGGTCCTTCTCTCCGATGATTACCCTGCGCGGCGATTGCAGTTGCCGGAACAGCGGAACATCGCGGTCTTCGACGAGCACATAATGTTTGGTGTATTCCGTGACATGCGTGTCCAGCGTCTCGCAGAGCAAACGGAAACGTTCGAAATCCGCGTGATAGCTCGCGGTAACAATGGCTGTCCTCATGACAGAGCTTCCTTTGCGCCTGATGTCGCCCCGGTCAGCATGTTCAGCATCTGTCTGATGCCGGCATCCATCAGCTGTGCCTGTGCTTCGGCAAAGACCCGGCCATCGAGCCGCTGAAGGTCGCCCGCCCGCGCCCGAAGGATCTTGTGGTTGAGCGCTGCAGCGAAACTTTCGGGATCGTCAGCAATGGTGCAATTGTCCGGGATCGCTGCAATGCCGCGGACCGAGCTTGTCGTCGCCACGCTTGGCAGGCCGAGCGAGAAGGTTTCAATCGTCTTCAACTGGACGCCCGTGCCGGCCCGACTGATCAGCGGGATCACGGCGCTTGCTGCGACGAAGTCCGTCGCGCGATCCACCCTTCCGACGAAATCGACATCGGGCCAGGCAGAGGCAAGATCGGCGGGCGTGCTGCCAGCGACACGGATGCGCACATCATCGAGCAGCTTCGGCTTTACATCGTTCAAGAACCATTCCAGCCCGATCCGATTGGGATGCCATGTCCAGGTACCCAAGAGGGCAAGATCGTGCGCCAGATTTCTTGTCTCCGGGAGCTGCGTCGGTCTCGCAGTGCTCAAGGGGAGGAATACGGAGCGGTCCGGCGGAACGCCGAGATCGACCGCGTCTTCGGCTGCAAAGGTCACGACGCCGGTCGACCGGTCCCTGAGCCTGTGCTCGAGTGTCTTCAGCAATCGCGCATCACGGGCGAACAGAATGCGCTTCATCAACGAACCTGCGTTGCGGGCGTTCTCGGCCGACGAGCGATGCTCGACATTGTGAGCGACGAAGATCGATGGCTTGCCGGTGAAGAGATCCGGAAAGGCTCCCGCGAGGGCGACGCCGTTCAAGACATAGCCGTCGAACGGGCCAGCGGCCGTGATTGCGCTTCGCACAGCCTCTTTTCGTATCACACGCAGCTTGGCGCTCGACATCGGTAGTCCCGTCGCAAGGGACATGAGTAGCCATTTGATCTTAAGCCAGGGGCCAGCCTTTTCGGTTCGCACTTCCACCTCGCCCAGAGCGGGCTCTGCATCCGGAGCGACGGTCTGTCCTGGCCAGGCGCAGCCGATGACCGTGGTGCGCACGCCTGCCCGTGCCAAGCCTTCCAGCAGGGCTGCATTGGCAAGTTCATAACCTGTTGAAGGATTGGATTGTGCAACGAGCGACGTGACGAAGACCAGATGCAAGGACAAATCGCCACCTATGCGAGACACGATACTTTTTCGAGATGCAATTCTTAAACCTTATTCTCAGTTAGGGGCGTGAACATTCCTTTAAACCCGCCCACTTCAGTACCCCATTAACTCCGAATTCATGCCTGGACACCTAGCGTTTCACAGGTTCGTGAGGGGGCTATGCCTGTTGAAGGCAGGCGTCACTCTCCGCCGTGTAAGATGTTCAATGTCATGGGCGACACCAGCCTTGCGAAGGTGAGGGCGCATCAAGTGATCAGAAGCACGGCGCAGTGCTTCCCTTGTTTCAGTTGTTTGCATGCCGGATTGGGCCTGCTGCGATGCACCTTTGATTGGTATTGCGTTCTGGGAGTGCAGCGAGAATGGACGCCAGATTACAAGAAAGCCGGGATCTGCCGCTTGCGGTCGATCTGGACGGGACGCTAATTGCGACGGATCTTCTGTGGGAGACGATCTTTCTCGCCCTCAAGACCAACCCGCTCATCGTCTTTCTGCTTCCGATCTGGGCGCTGGCCGGCAAGGCGCGCCTCAAACTCGAACTTGCCCGACGCGTAACGCTCGACGTATCGCGGCTGCCCTATCGTCAGGACTTCCTCGACTATCTCAGGGCGGAACGTGCTTCAGGCCGCACGATCGTCCTGGCGACTGCTGCTGCAGAGCCGCTGGCGCAGGCTGTTGCCGCGCATCTCAGGATTTTCTCGAAGGTGTTTGCCACCCGCGACGGGATCAATCTCGCCAGCGCGGCGAAAGCCTCGGCGCTGGTCAACGAATACGGGGAATACGGGTTCGACTATGCGGGCAATGATCGCGCTGACCTTGCGATCTTCGACCGTGCCCGCAACGCCGTCGTCGTTGCGCCCGACCGGGCGGCCTCGCGCTTCCAGCAGGCGCATGACACCATGCATTTCGACGCGCCCCGCACCAGTTTCAAGACATATCTCAAGATGTTGCGGGTGCATCAGTGGCTGAAGAACCTTCTGGTGTTCGCTCCGGCGGTGCTGGCCCATGATTTCCTGATTGCCGAAACGATGTTTTCGGCGACGCTGGCCTTTTTCGCCTTTTCGGCGTCGGCCTCGGCGATCTACATCATCAACGATATCATCGATCTGCCGCTCGATCGCGTGCACCCGCGCAAACGGCATCGACCCTTTGCCAGTGGTGCCCTGTCGATCCCCTTCGGCCTTTCGTGCTCTGCTGCACTCCTGGCGATTGCTGCGGCGATCTGCTTCTTCCAGCCGCCGATGTTCGCCGCGATTATCGCTGTTTATATCGTTAGCACTACGGCCTACTCGCTGGCCATCAAGCGGATGCTTTTGCTCGACGTCATCTGCCTCGCAGGGCTCTATGCGCTGCGACTCCTCGGCGGCAAGCTGGCGGCGAACATCCCAATGTCCTTCTGGCTGATGGCCTTTGCGTTGTTCTTCTTCCTCTCGCTCGCGTTCCTGAAGCGCTATGTCGAACTGCAGAATTCTGGAGCCCCGGAGCAGTCACGGATCGCTGGCCGCGGTTACAGGCCAGAAGACATCGGCATTGTGGGCCAGAGCGGCGTCTCGTCCGGCTTCACGGCCGCGCTTGTTCTCGCGCTCTACATCAACAGCGACGTCGTCGGTAACCTCTATTCCGAGCCGTGGCTGATCTGGCCGCTGGTGCCGATCGTGCTCTACATCAACATGCGCGTCTGGGTGCTCGCCCATCGCCGGGAAATGAACGACGATCCCGTCGTGTTCATTGCCTTGGACTGGCGTAGTCAGATTTTCATCGCAATTGGCGCGGTGCTCCTCATCGCAGCCGGGATGGTGTGATGCTGGGGGCTTTTGATAGCTTCGGAAGAGTCGATCGGCGCCAGCGCATGGCGTTGCCGGTGGCAGACGCCCTCGCGAGATTGCGGGGCTCAGCGGATGGCGCTGGTTTGACGCTTCTCCCGTTCGGCAATGGTCGGTCCTATGGGGACAGCTGTCACAATGACGGCGGCGCGCTGGTGCCGATGCGTGCGCCCTTGGCAGATATGTCGCTTGACCCAGAAAGCGGTCACCTAGACGCTGCATCCGGCGTCACGCTCGAGGATGTCATAGCCCTGATCGCAGCGCATGGCTTCTTCCTGCCGGTGACGCCGGGGACGCGCCATGTGACGCTCGGCGGGGCCATCGCCAACGATGTCCACGGCAAGAACCACCATCTGCGCGGCACGTTTGGCTGCCATGTGGAGAGTTTCGAGCTTCTCCGTTCCGACGGCGAAAGCCATCATTGTTCGGCAATGAGCAATCCACGTCTGTTTGCCGCGACGATCGGCGGCATGGGACTGACCGGGATCATCACCCGCGTACGGCTCAAGCTGATGCGTGTGTCTTCGCTGGATGTTGACGAAGAGGTCGTCGCCTTTGCCAATCTTGACGACTACTTCGATCGGGCCGAAGAGGCCGACCGGATCAACGAATATGCGGTGGCCTGGGTCGACCAGTTGGCTGCTGGTCGTTCCGCCGGGCGCGGCGTGCTGATCACCGGCAATCATTCCGACAATGGCAATCGGGAGGTCGCGACGCGGGCCAGCCGTTTGTCCGTCCCCTTCGATCTTCCATTCTCGGCCCTCAACCGCCTCAGCCTTTCGGCTTTCAACGCAGCCTATTTCGCCGCGAAGAGCCGGAAACACGGCATGCACCGGGCGAGCTACGGCAGCTTCTTCTATCCCCTCGACGGTATCGGTCACTGGAACAGGCTCTATGGTCCGCGTGGCCTTTTCCAGCATCAGAGCGTCATTCCGTTCGAAGCCGCACGGCAGACGATCCCGCTGTTGCTCCAGGCGAGCCGGGATGCTGGTCACGCCTCCTTCCTGACAGTGTTGAAGCGTTTCGGCGATATCAGTTCTCTCGGTCTCCTGTCTTTCCCGCGACCGGGCTACACGCTGACCATGGACTTTCCCAACCGCGGAGCGCGGACGCTTGCGCTTCTTGAGACACTCGACCGCCTCACGATCAATGCCGGAGGGCGGGTCAATCCCTACAAGGACCAGCGGATGAGCCCGGCCACCTTCAAGGCCGGCTTTCCCAACTGGTCCGAACTCGAGACGTGGCGCGATCCGGGGTTCTCATCAAACTTCTGGCAACGCGCCGCACTGAATTCACCGCGCTCATGACGAGACCGGCCAGACCATCCTACGAGAGGACATCATGAAATACATCCCCTTCATCCTGTTCACGGTGATGACCAATGCAGCCGCCCAGCTGATGCTGAAATACGGCATGATCACGCTTGGACCGATCAGCTTCTCGGCCGATACTATGATCCAACGGATCTTCCAGATCCTGTTCAATCCCTGGGTCTTCTTCGGTCTTGCCATGTTCGTGGTGTCGATGGCCTCGCATCTCTACGTGCTCTCGAAGGTCGATCTTTCCTTCGCCTATCCCTTCCTCAGCCTTGCCTATGTCGCTGTCGCGCTCTGCGCCTGGCTGCTCTTCAAGGAGGAGATCGGCACACTGAAGATTGCCGGCATCGCCTTCATCTGCATCGGCACCGTCCTGATTGCCCAAAGCGGCAGCAGCAGCACGAAAACTGCGGAAGACAGCTCGATCGCGAAGGCGGTCGAGACCTGAGCTTCAAACCAATCTGACACGACAAAAAACCAAGAAGAAAACGGGGTTTAGAACATGAAACACATCATCTTCGGTGGAGACGGCTTCGTTGGTCGCTATCTGGCACCCAGACTGCTCGCCGACGGGCACGAGGTCGTGGTCGCCGACATCGTGAAGAGCGACCTGCCGCATTATCGCGATGCACGCTTCGTCCCGACGGATGTCACGGATCCGGATTCGATCCGGAAGCTCGGCATCGGCGCCGACGACATGGTCTACAACTTGTCCGCCAAGATGCTGTCGCCGATCCAGGTGCGCGCCAAGCGGCACGACTTCTTCTTCCCGGTCAATTACTACGGCACTGAAAACATCATCAAGGCGATGGATGCGGCCGGCGCGAAGTCGCTGGTGCATTTCACCACCGACATGGTCTATGGCCATACCTATAGCTGGCCGCAGACGGAGGACCATCCGTGCAAGCCGCTCGGCGAGTACGGGCTTTCCAAGCTGAAGACCGAGGAACTGGCGGCCGACTGGCGCAAGCGCGGCATGAATGTCAGCCTGTTTCGCCCGCGTCTGATCATCGGTCCGGGGCGTCTCGGCATTCTCGCCAAGCTCTTCAAGTTGATCGACAACAATCTGCCGGTGCCGATGATCGGCTCGGGCAAGAACCCCTATCAGTTCATCTCGGTGTTCGATTGCGCATCGGCGGCGCACGCCGCCTACAAGGCTGGCGTGCCGAACGAGGTCTACAATCTCGGCTCTCTCAATCCGCCACCGGTAAAGAAGCTGCTTGGCGATCTGGTCAAACATGCCGGCTCGAAGTCGATCCTGGTGCCGACGCCCGCCTGGGCGGTCAAGCGCACGCTCGATTTCCTCGACCTTCTCAACATGCCGCTGATGGACCCGGAGCAATATCTGATCGCCGACGAGATGTGCATTCTCGACGTGTCCAAGGGCGAACGCGAACTCGGCTGGGTGCCGCAGTATCGCGACGAGGACATGCTGATCGCAGCCTATAGCGAATACCGGAAATCGGTCGAAGGCCGTCTTGAACCCCAGGCCGCAGCATCGAAGGCTGCGTGAGGAGACAGTGATGAATACTGCAGTCAGACTGAACGAACAGCCGACCCTCGATGCGGCAAAGGCGCCGCGCGTCAAGACCGAAAAGCCGAAGCTTCTGTCGGTCGACCAGGCCAAGGCGCTTGACCTTCCGCAGATGACCGACCTCTTCACGCAGCACCTCAATCCCGGCCAGCTGCATTTCATGAAGTTGCTCGGCTTCCACAAGATCAAGGTCGAGCGTGCCGAGGGCATGTATTACTACGATCAGAACGGCCGGAAGATCCTCGACTTCTTCGGCGGCTTCGGCTCCTTGGCCTTCGGCCATAACCACCCGCGCATCATTGAGGCGCGCAAGACCTTCCAGGACGAGAAGCGCCACGAGATCGCGATCGCCTTCATGTCGCAATATGCGACGGCGCTCGCCCATAATCTGGCAGCCTGCTCGCCGGGTGATCTCGACATGGTCTTTCTCGGCTCGTCCGGATCGGAAGCCATGGAGGCTGCAATCAAGGTGGCTGAACGTGCCGCTGGCCCGCAGAAGCCGAAGGTCGTCTATGCCGAGAACTCTTTCCACGGCAAGACAAAGGGCGTGCTCTCGATCACCGACGGCTCGCTCTATCGTGGTCAGTTCAAGCTCGTCGACAACACCGTTCGCGTGCCGTTCGGCGATATCGAAGCCATCGAGAACGCCTTCCGCAGCGATCCGGAGATCGGTGTCATCGTGCTCGAAACCGTCCAGGGCGGCGGCGGCATCATCCAGGCGGATGCGGCTTTCTGGCAGAAGCTACGCCAGCTCTGCGACCAGTATGGCGTGCTCTGGGTTGCCGACGAAGTCCAGTGCGGTCTCGGCCGTACCGGCAAGTTCTATGCGTTCGAACACTATGGCGTCGTGCCTGATGTCACGGCCCTTGCCAAGTCGCTTGGCGGCGGCAAGACGGCGATGGCGGCGATGATTGCCCGACGCGAGGTCTACATGAAAGCCTATGGCACGCCGAAGACGGCGATGATCCATGCCATGGCGACCTTCGGCGGCATCGGCGAGGCCTGCATTACCTCGATCGAGGCGCTCAACGTCCTCTATGACGAGGGTCTGATCGACCGCACGGCAGAGGTCGGCGACTACCTGCTTGATCAGCTCCGGACCCTGCAGACTCGCTATCCGAGCCTGATCAAGGAAGTTCGTGGTCAGGGCATGATGGTCGGTCTCGAATTCCACGACTTCTCGCAGACCATGCCGCTGGTGCTCCGTCCGGTCATCGCGATGCTCGACGACAAGCTCAAGGGCTCGTTGCCCGGCTTCATCGGCAGCCATCTGCTGCGTGATCACGGCGTGCTCGTCGCCTTCACCGAGTACAACCGCAATGTCATCCGGCTTGAGCCGCCGCTGATCTGCGAACGCGAACATGTCGACCAGTTCATCGCGGCGCTGGATGAGGTGATGTCACGCGGCATCATCAGGATCGTGAAGGATTTCGTCACCGCTCAGGTGAAATGAAAGCCTCGACCATGAACGCCTGCCGGCCGGGCCTCTTGCCCGGCCTTTTTATTGGGCCTTTAAGATGCCCGGACGCAGCAGGAGATCCCAGCAAGGGTCGAGTGCGACCACCTGGCGTCCGGCGAGCGCTTGCGCATAACGTTCCTCAAGCATCCGCCGCCCGGTCGTGACAGGGCATTTCGGGCGAAGTACGCCGTCGGTCGCTTGAACCGCTTTCAGTGCTTCGGATGAAACCTGTCTTACGGTTCGGAAAGGGTCTGCCCCGATCTGGATCTTGCGGGTCGCGTCGCGGTCGAGGATCCAGGGAAATGGATTGACGAAATCAAGGGTCATCAGACTTTGCAGGCGGATCTGGTTATCGGTCTCGAACTGCAGCAGCGCTTTGACCAGGATGTCGGCGGAAATGATCCAGTAGGTTTGATAGTCGAGCTCGCTGTAGAGTTGCCAGCTCGGCAGTTGTCCCTGGTTTGCGAGGTCAATATATGCCGCGCCCTGGGTGGCGTAATGGTTCTCCAGCAACACGGCTCGCTCCATCACGTCCTTGCGGGTCGAGACCTGCTGCATATTCCGCAGCAGAGGAACATCCGGCGTTACATAGGTTGGAGCGACCGCGACCGATCGCAGGGTCTTGTGTGCGACCTTGCTGAGTGTCGGGACGGTGCAGAAGGCGGCCAGCACGAGAAAGGCTATCTTCGTCCGGTCGACCACTTGCGGCAGTCGGTCATAGGCCATCAGCAGAACCGGCCAGATGAAGATGAATTCCTGGCTGCCCGTGTTCTGCGTCTCGAGGATCGTTCCGCCGAGCAGGGAAATCCCGAACCACCAGAAGGAGCGGTCGAAGAACCGTCTTGGCTCGGATGCATAGTTGAGATCCGCCCAGATCATCACCAGCAGAAGCAGACCTGCCGGCATCAGCACGTCGAGCTTGCCCGAGGCGACGGTCAGGAAACGCGGAAGCAAGGCATCCTGATTCATCGCGATCAGGTCGAGGATGTCCCGGATGTAGGCCGAGATCATCCCTGTGCCGAGTTCGATAACCGCGAGTGGAAGCAAAAAGGCGATTGCCGCGAGTGCGAGATTGGCAAGTGAAATGCGGCCGGCGAGCACGGCGCCGAGGCCGATCAGGCCGCCGACGAGGAAGCCTGTGATCTTGGTGAGAAACAGGGCCAGCATGGCCAGGGCGCAGAAGAGCGCAAAGCGCGGGCCGCCGCGCATGAAAACGAGGCCTGATGTCAGGACATAGAGGAGAAGCGAGGTTTGCCGGTTGTAGATGCCAAAGCCGTCAAGGCCCGGATAGGAATGGAAGAATTGGGCATTGGCCGGGAAGGCGGCAAAGACGAGAAAGGGGATCAGCAGGAGGAACGCCACAGCGCGGCTTTTCTTTTCGGCGTCGATGAGCACCAGCGTCATCAGCGGTGCAGTGACCGCAAGCTGTGACCATTGCACGAGAAGAAGCGGTTGCGCTCGCGGGAGGAGATCCAGGCCCCAGGCGAAGAGGTAGTAGCCCAAAGCGCCCACGGGCGTGGAAAAGTCGAGGCTCGGGATCTGGCCCATTCGGATGCGCTGTGCGGCATCCAGATAGATATAGGTGTCCCAGTACATCGGGCCGATCGGCACGGCGAGCGGGAGTGTCAGCAGGGCGAGAACCGCGGCGACCGTTAGCCAGAGCCAAGTGATTGGCGACGAAAGAAAATGAGGCAGCGTTTTTCGATCACGCGCCCTCGAAGCCGAAATGTCCACCACCGCTGTTGTCCCGTCTGTCAATGCTCTGCCACAAATCGGGCCATGGTGTGCATGAAAGTTTAACAGGCCGGAAACAGTGCCAGTGATCGTGCATGGTCGGCCGGCTGGCGCGGGTCTTCAAGGGTAGACGTGTTCCTCGCCCTTGCGGTCTCGTATCGCGTACCGTCCATCACCGAGATCGCGGACAGCGTCTTCGCCAAGCGCCACCTTGCCGTGGCCGCCAGGCAGATCGAGGATATAGTGCGGGATGCAGATGCCGGATATCCGCGTGCGGAGTTCCCGCATCAGGGCCTGACCGTCGGCGATCGAGAGGCGGAAGTGGCCGGTGCCCGGCGCCATGTCGGGGTGATGCAGATAGTAAGGCTTCACGCCGGTCTCGACAAAGCCGCGCATCAGCGCCGTCAACGTGTCGGCGTCATCATTCACGCCCTTGAGGAGCACGCTCTGGCTGACCAACAGGACGCCGCCGGCGATCAGCCGCCGACAAGCTGCGCGCACATCCGGCGTCAGTTCACGGGGATGGTTGGCGTGCAGCGCAAGGATCACGCTTTTGCCGCTCAGCGTCAGCGCCTCGACCATCACGGCCGTAATGCGCTCGGGATCGACGGCGGGCACGCGGGTGTGGATCCGCAGGACCTTGACATGATCCATGGCAGACAGACGCTCGGACACGTCCCGCAGGCGTCGTGGAGACAGGATCAGTGGATCGCCGCCCGTCAGGATGACCTCCCAGATGCCCGTATTTGCTGCGATATAGTCGAGCGCGCTTTTCAGGCGCTCACCCGCAAGATTGCCGTCGCCCTGCGGACCGACCATTTCGCGGCGGAAGCAGAAGCGGCAATAGACCGGACAGACATGCACGAGCTTCAGGAGAACCCGGTCAGGATAACGGTGAACGATACCCTCGACAGGGGAATGCGGATGGTCGCCGATCGGATCGAGGCGCTCTGCCGGATGATCGATTAGCTCGGCAGATGAGGGAATATACTGGGCGGCGATGGGATCGTGCGGATCTGTCGGGTCGATGAGGGCGCGCACCGTGGGAGTGAGTGCGATCGCGTAGCGTTCGGCCACGGCGTCGAGCCTTGTGGTTTCCTCCTCGCTAACGAGGCCTTGTGCCACGAGGTCGGCGATGGAGCGTAGGGTCGTCTCAGCCAAAATGCGTCTCCGCCACCGGCGCCCAGATCACCTGGTCAATCCTCAGCGCGCCTGTCGCCAGCATCACGAGACGGTCAAAGCCGAGCGCGATGCCCGATGCGTCCGGCATGTCTGCGAGGGCTTCGAGGAAGTCCTCATCGAGGGGATAGGTCTCTCCATAGACGCGGTTCTTCTCGACCATTTCGGCTTCGAAGCGCCGGCGCTGTTCGGCAGGATCCGTCAGCTCGCCGAAGGCATTGGCGAGTTCGACGCCACAGGCATAGACCTCGAAGCGTTCCGCGACACGGGGATCGTCGGGGCACGGGCGCGCAAGCGCTGCTTCGGCCACCGGGTAACGATCCAGCATGGTCACGCGGCCGTTGCCGAGCTTGGGTTCCACCTTCTCGACTATGACCCGGCTGAACAGGTCGGCCCAGGTGTCGTCATCTGCCGTGCGAATGCCAGCGTCTGCGAGTTGCCCGGCCAGGGCATCGCGATCCGTCGTGCCATCCGTTCCGATCGTGGCCAACAGATCGATGCCGGCGTGGTGTGCGAAGGCGTCCGCAACGGAGATGCGTTCGGGTTCGGCGAAGGGGTCGACGGTCTTGCCGGCGAATGCGAATTGCCGTGTTCCGGCGGTGCGTGCGGCCAAGGCAATCAGTTCGGCGCAGTCTTGCATCAGTTGTTCATAGCTTTCGCCGACCCGATACCATTCCAGCATGGTGAATTCCGGGTGGTGCAGCGGTCCTCGCTCACGGTTTCGATAGACATGCGCGAAGCAGACGATACGGGTCTCGCCGGCGGCGAGCAGTTTCTTGCAGGCGAATTCCGGCGAGGTGTGCAGGTAGAGCGGCACAGCAGAGCCATCATGACCGATCGCTTCGGTCTGAAAGGCATGCAGATGGGCCTCGTTGCCGGGGGATACCTGCAGGGTCGCTGTGTCGACCTCGACGAAGTCCTGTTCGGCGAAGCAAGCGCGAAATGCCGACTGGATCTGGTTGCGCCCAATCAGGAATGGGCGTCGATCAGCATGTGCCGACGATGTCCACCACGCAGAGGCTGAACGGCTGCGGTCAGACATTCCGGATTCTCGATCCTTCTCTCAACACGGGCTGGCTATTTTGCCGGATTTGGGTTAGTCCCGCCCGAGAAATTCGAAGACGTCAGCAGGGACGGCCGTCCTTTACGACGGGTCTCACGCAGATACAAGGAATTCCAATGGTCAAGGTTATCGCCTCTTCCGTCCGCAAGGGCAATGTTATCGATGTCGACGGCAAGCTTTATGTCGTGCTCACTGCCGAAAACTTCCACCCCGGCAAGGGCACGCCAGTAACGCAGGTCAACATGCGCCGCATCGTTGATGGCGTGAAGGTTTCTGAGCGCTGGCGCACGACCGAGCAGGTAGAGCGCGCTTTCGTTGAAGACGTGAACCATCAGTTCCTTTACGAGGACGGCGAAGGCTTCCACTTCATGAACCCTGAGAACTACGACCAGGTTGTCGTTGACGTCGAAACCATGGGTGACCAGAAGGCCTATCTGCAGGAAGGCATGGTCTGCATTCTTTCGATGCATGAAGGCGTCGCGCTCGCCATCCAGCTGCCGCGTCACGTGACGCTCGAGATCGTCGAGACCGAGCCGGTCGTCAAGGGGCAGACGGCTTCGTCGTCCTACAAGCCCGCGATGCTGTCCAACGGTATCCGTACCATGGTGCCGCCGCATATCGATGCCGGCGTCCGTGTCGTCATCGCGACCGAAGACAATTCCTACGTCGAGCGCGCCAAGAACTGAGCGCGCCGAACGGCTGATATGCGAAACCCGGCGTGGATCACGCCGGGTTTTTGCGTTTGAGGTCGTGGTTCCCCCGAATGCCGGCGGGGCGCAGGGTGCCCCGCCGGCCGCTCTCCCCGGTCACGCCTGCACCATCACGGCGCGCAGGTGTGCTCAGCGTCCGGCGAGAAGGGGACTGCCGAAATTCGATGCCTTGGGGCGGGCGGCGGTTGCCTTCATGGCATCGCCCCGTTCGAGCAACGTGATCTGCTCCTTCAAATGCAGCCTTATCTTCTTCAAGGCGCGGACCCGGATTCCGTCCGGGCGGGGACGGCGCTGTTCCTCATCGATCTTTGCGGCAACGATCGAATGACGGGCTCTCAGGGCTTTCAGCAGTTGCTTCATGGCTATCTCCTTTCGTGCCATGCCAATATGCGCATTCCCAGTTGATTGTTCCAATTCATTGATTGTATGATTTCGATAGGTTCCATCTATCGAGGTCTTCATGCCATTTCGTCCAAGTCATCGGCAGTTGGAATATCTTGTCATGCTTGGTGAGACCGGGCATTTCGGCGAGGCGGCCAAGAGGTGCAACGTCTCCCAGCCGACGCTTTCGGTGCAGGTGTCGCTGCTCGAGAAACAGCTCGGCGTGACGCTGATCGATCGTATGCCGGGTCAGGTAATGCCGACGCCTGTCGGCGCCGAGATCATTGCGGCGGCGAAGGTCATTCTCAATGGGCTTGATGAGATCAGGGCGCTTGCCATGGGATCGAAGGCCAATTTGGGAGGGGCGATCCGGTTGGGTGTCGCACCGTCCTTCGGGCCCTATTTCATGCCCTATCTTCTTCCGCCGCTCCACCAGACTTATCCGGAGCTGAAGGTCTATATCCGGGAAGACAGACCCCGCCAGTTGGAGCGGGCCGTTTTGGAGGGCGAGACGGAGTGTGGGCTTGGACCGCTTCCTTCCAACGAAGAAGGCCTGGTGGCGTTCCAGATATGCCGGGAGCGCATCCTGCTTGGTGTGCCCAAGGCCCATCGGCTGGCCGCATTCGAGACCATTACCTCACAGGAACTGAAGGGCGAGAAGCTGCTGACGCTCGGAGCGGGGCACCGACTGATGGACGAGGTACGGCGCTTAGCGGACATGTCCGGTGCCGTTCTCGCCGAAGAGTATGAAGGATCGAGTCTCGACGCTATCCGTCAGATGGTTTCCATCGAAATGGGACTGTCCCTGTTTCCCGAACTCTATGTCCGCTCCGAGTTTGGCAAGGAGGATGGGGTCAAACTTCTGACCATCCAAGACTGGCAGGGGATTCGCGATATCGGCTTCTTCTGGCGTCGGTCATCGGCGCGCGGGAACCATTTCGAGGCCCTTGCCGGTCTCGGGCGAACTGTGGCTGAACGAATATTCCAGTCCGGGGACGTCAAATGAAAATCCCCGGCAGTGCCGGGGATTTCAGATGGTTCAGGCGATGCCGCCGAGGCAGATATACTTGATCTCAGTATAGTCATCGATGCCATATTTCGAGCCTTCGCGGCCGAGGCCCGACTGCTTGATGCCGCCAAAGGGTGCCACTTCAGTCGAGATGAGGCCGGTGTTGACGCCGACCATGCCGTATTCGAGCGCTTCCGCGACCCGGAAGATCTTGGCGATGTCCTTCGAGTAGAAATAGGAAGCGAGGCCGAATTCGGTGGCGTTGGCGAGCTCGATTACCTCTTCTTCGGTCTCGAACTTGAAGAGCGGTGCAACCGGGCCGAAGGTCTCTTCAGTCGCGACCTTCATCGCGGTGGTGACGCCGGTCAGGATCGTCGGTTCGAAGAACAGATCGCCAGCGGAAGAAGGCTCACCGCCAACAGCAACCTTGGCACCCTTGGAGACAGCATCCGCCACATGCTCCTTGACCTTCTCGACCGCCTTGGCGTCGATCAGCGGGCCCGTGGTAACGCCATCAGCGAAACCATCGCCGACCTTCAACTGTTTGACTTTCTCTGCCAGCTTTTCAGCAAAGGCGTCATAGATACCCGACTGGACATAAAGGCGGTTGGCGCAGACACAGGTCTGACCGGCATTGCGATACTTGGAGATCATGGCGCCTTCGACGGCAGCATCGAGATCCGCATCGTCGAAGACGATGAAGGGCGCATTGCCGCCAAGTTCCAGGCCAAGCTTCATGATCTGATCCGCCCCCTGACGCATCAGGATGCGTCCGACATTGGTCGATCCGGTGAAGGTCAGCTTGCGGACCTTGTCGTTGGCGCACATCTCCTCGCCGACCATGGCCGCATCGGTGGAGGTCAGCACCGAAAAGAGACCGGCGGGCAGACCGGCGCGCTCGGCGAGAACGGCAAGAGCCAGCGCCGAGAGCGGGGTCTGGGCGGCCGGCTTGGATACCATGGCGCAGCCGACGGCGAGTGCCGGGGCGACCTTGCGGGCGAGCATGGCGTTCGGGAAGTTCCACGGCGTGATGGCCCCGACGACGCCGACCGGCTGCTTGATGACCATGATCCGCTTGTCTGCCTGATGGCCCGGGATCGTGTCGCCATAGACACGCTTGGCTTCTTCGGCGAACCACTCGACGTAAGATGCGCCGTAGAGGATTTCGCCGCGCGCCTCGGGCCAAGGCTTGCCCATTTCCATCGTCAGGATTGTGGCCAGGTCGTCGGCATTGGCAACCATCAGGTCGTTGAGCTTGCGCAGAATGGCCGCACGCTCCTTGCCGGTCTTCTTGGCCCAGGCTTTCTGGGCGGTATAAGCCGCATCGATCGCCTTTTCGACTTCTGCCTTGCTCAGATCCGGGAGCACGGCGATGACCTCGCCGGTGGCCGGATTGGTCACTTCGAATGTCTTGCCCGACTGGCTGGCGGCCAGCCACTCGTTGCCGGCCAGTGACTTGTCGGTTGCCAGCGTCGGGTCCTTGAGTTTGTCCGTCAGAATGTTCGAGATGGTCATGCATCAGACTCCTGCTGCAACTTCGCGGATCGAAGCTTCGATCAGATCGAGTGCCTCGTTGAAGACCTCGTCCTGAATGGTAATCGGGGCGAGGAAGCGGATGACGTTGCTGTAGACGCCGCAGGTGAGAAGGATCAGGCCCTTCTCCAGCGCCTTCAGACGCACCGCATTGGTGAAATCCGCATTCGGCTTGTCGGTTCCCGGGATCTTGAATTCAACAGCGTTCATGAAACCAAGGCCGCGGATATCCATGATGTGCGGTACATCGGCACGGATGGCTTCGAGGCGCTGCTTCAGACGGTTGCCGAGTTGGTTGGCGCGGTCGCAGAGGTTTTCCTCTTCGATCACGTCAAGAACGGCATGAGCAGCTGCGATCGCCAGCGGGTTGCCGGCATAGGTGCCGCCGAGGCCGCCGGGGCCAGGGGCATCCATCAGTTCGGCGCGGCCGGTGACGGCGGAAAGCGGGAAGCCACCGGCGAGGCTCTTGGCCATCGTCGTCAGGTCCGGAACGGCATCGTAGTGCTCCATGGCAAACATCTTGCCGGTGCGAGCAAAGCCGGTCTGGACTTCATCGGCGACGAGGAGAATGCCGTGTTCGTCACAGAGTTCGCGCAGGGCCTTCATCAGAGCGCGCGGGACGTCATAGAAGCCGCCTTCGCCCTGGACGGGTTCCAAGATGATGGCGGCGACGCGCTTCGGGTCGACATCGGCCTTGAACAGCTTGTCGAGCACGTCAAGCGAGGTCTCGACGTCGATGCCGTGCATTTCGAGCGGGAAGGGCACATGGAAGACGTCGCCCATCATCGGGCCGAAGCCGACCTTGTAGGGCACGACCTTGCCGGTCAGCGCCATGCCGAGGAAGGTACGGCCGTGGAAGCCGCCGGTAAACGCGATGACGGCAGTGCGGCCTGTGGCGCAACGGGCGATCTTGATGGCGTTCTCGACCGCTTCGGCGCCTGTGGTCGCGAAGATCGTCTTCTTCTCGAAATTGCCGGGCACCATTTTGTTCAGGCGTTCGGCGAGCGCGACGTAGTTCTCATAGGGCACGACCTGGTGGCAGGTGTGGGTGAAGCGGTCGAGCTGGGCCTTCACGGCTTCGACGACCTTCGGATGGCGATGGCCGGTGTTGAGGACAGCGATGCCGCCGGCAAAATCGATGTAGCGTCGGCCCTCGACATCCCAGATCTCCGAATTCTCAGCCTTGTCGGCATAGATCTGCGTGGTCATGCCGACGCCGCGGGAAATGGCGTCATTCTTGCGAGCTGAGATTTCGGCGTTCTTCATCGTTTTCGTCCTGTGCGAAGGGTTGCCAGCGGCGTTGCAGAGGTCTGCAATCGCGCGGTGACATATTTCCTACATTTTTTCTGTAGACTTGCAATATGCCTTATCGGCATTATCACGCATGACTGCGACATTTGATTGAGGGCAGCGTGGACGATATCCGGTTCAAGATTGCGGAGGCAGCGCGCATGGCGGGGGTGTCGCCATCGACACTTCGCCTCTGGGAAAGCCAGGACCTGATCCAGCCGATCCGGACACCGACGGGCCAGCGCGTCTATGATCGGGCGCTGGTAGATCGGCTGAAACGGATCGCCTGGCTGCGCACGGAGAAGGGACTCAATCCGGCAGCAATCCGAGAGACGCTGCGGGAGTTTTCTCCTGATGTCGACGAAGAGGGCGTCGAAACCGAGGATGACGCTTCCGACATTAGAGCGGGCACGCGAATGCGGCGCCTCAGACGGGAAGCGGGCAAGACGCTCGAAACCGTCGCCCAGGCAACCGGCGTTTCGGTGTCACAGCTTTCGACCTTCGAGCGGACCTCGCAAGGGCTGTCCTTCACCGCTCTGCATGAAGTCGCCCGGCATCTCGGCACGACACTCGCGTCGCTCAGTGGTCAGGAAGAGGGCAGGGGCGGCGAAAGCCTGATCCGTGATGGCAAGTGGTCGTCATGGCCGACCACCTCGTCCGGTGTTGCCGTCCAGGTTCTGGCGGAGGGGCGCAACCTGATGGAATGCAACCGCTTCCAGCTTGCCCCGGGCGCGTCGAGCGAGGGTGCCTATCAGCACGAGGGCGAGGAGTTCATTCACATGCTCTCCGGAAGCCTCGAGATCATCCTCGACGGCGACCAGTTCTTCGAGCTTCATGCCGGCGACAGCTTCTATTTCGAAAGCCGCAGGCCGCATTCCTGGCGCAACATCTCGAGTGGCGAGACAGTCCTCATCTGGATAAACACGCCTGCGACCTTCTGAGGCCGGGCAAAGAAAAACCCGGCGACCGTTTCTGGTGCCGGGCTTCGTGTATTTGCCGGAGGCTCTTACCTGCTGGCGACGACCGCCTTTGATCCGTCCCATGCATAGCCGCCGCCGATCGCCACATTGAGGGCGACATAGCCATTTGCCAACTGCTGAACTGCCTGGGCCAGATTGGCCTGGGCGCTGGCAACGTTGCGCTGGGCATCGAGGACGTCGAGCAGCGAGGAGGCGCCGTCACGGTAGCTCGCTGTGGCGAGCGAGAGTGCTTCCTCGTAGGAGCGAACGGTAGATGTCAGGGCCGAGACCGTCTGGCGGGTGCGGCTGACTGCGACCAGTGCGTTCTCGACTTCGGAAACGGCGCTCAAGACCGTCTGCTTCCAGGCGAGATAGGCTTCGCGGGCCGCCGCTTCACGTGCCTTGATATTGGCTCGGCGTGCGCCGGCATCAAAGATCGGCAGGTTGAGGCTCGGACCGAAACCCCATGATGTTGCGCTACCGCTCGCCGCAGATGTGGCGACCAGAGTCGGCGAAATCGAGCCGCTGAGGGTGATCGACGGATAAAGTGCTGCTTCCGCAACGCCGATTTCCGCGGTGGCCGCAGCGAGATTGCGCTCGGCTGCGCGAATGTCCGGGCGGTTGCGGATCAGATCGGCCGGAACGCCGGCATTCACGCCGCGACGGGCGTAAGGCTGGGATGCACCCTTCTGAAGGTCGGCAAGCAGGCTGGTTGCCGGCAGGCCGAGCAGCAGCGAGATGCGATGCACCGACTGGCGGAAGGAGATCTCAAGCGCCGGAATTTCAGCAAGGGTCGAATTCACCAGACCTTCGGACTGGACAACGTCGAGACGCGAAGCTGCGCCGGCCTCCAGCTGCAGGCGGGTCAGTTCCAGAGTTTCCCTACGCGAGGACAGGTTCTTGCGGGCGATCGCGATGCGTTCCTGGTAATAACGTGCATCGACATAGGCCGTCACGACGCTGGAGAGGAACGTCAGACGCGCCACATCGGCGCCTGCATAGGCTGCATCGAGCGTCGCTTTCGCGCTTTCCTTGGAGCGGCGATACTGGCCGAAGAGATCGATCAGCCAGGACACGCCGAGCGTGCCGCTCGTCGTGTTGGTGGTGTCGCTGTCACGGCTAACCAGCGCGCCAGTGCCATTGGTCCTCGAGACCTGATGGTCGGCCGAGACGTTCAGCTGCGGAAACGCAGCAGAGTCGGCGGCTTCAAAATTGGCTTCCGCAGAGGTGATGCGCTCAATCGCTTGCAGCACATCGAGGTTCTGGCCGAGGCCTGTTTCGACCAGACCGTTCAGACGGCGATCGTTGAAGGCGGTCCACCACGGAGCCAATGTCACGTCGGCCGACGCGCGTGCGCTGCCTTCGGAAAACTTGACGGGGAGAGCCGTCTGCGGCGCCTCATGATTCGGGCCGACGACACAGCCGGAAAGGAGGAGCATTGCGAGTGGTGCGGCGGCACGAATCTTGAGCATCACGTGTTCCTGTAAAAGTCCCCCGGTCTTGCCACGACGAGGTTTTTTCTAACCCCGAGCCAACGACCGACTTACACACGTAGGCTACCGCAGCAGCCTACGCATTAGTTGGTTAACATAGTTTGTCAATCTTCACGACGACAGCACTTCCTTCGGTTTTGCACCACCGAAAATCTTGCGAATAATCACGAAGAATGACGGTACGAAGAAAATCCCGAGCGCTGTTGCCGTAAAGACACCGCCCAGCACGCCTATACCGATCGAGTTCTGCGCTGCCGAGCCCGCACCCTTGGCAATTGCCAGCGGCACCACGCCGAGACCAAAGGCGAGCGAGGTCATGATGATCGGACGCAAACGGAGCTTTGCAGCTTCGAGTGTTGCATCAATGACACTAATTCCGGGGCCTTGGCGATCTCTCGCGAACTCCACGATGAGAATCGCATTCTTTGCCGCGAGACCAATCGTCGTGAGCAAACCGACCTTGAAATAGACGTCGTTCGATTGGCCGAAGACATAGGCCGCAGCCACCGCCCCCAGAACACCGACCGGCACCGCCATAATGACCGAGAACGGGATCGACCAGCTTTCATAGAGCGCCGCAAGGCAGAGGAAGACGATCAGAACCGAGAGCGCGTAGAGCATGGGGGCCTGCGAACCGGATAGGCGCTCCTGATAGGAGATGCCCTGCCACGCGACGGTATAGCCACCACCCAGATCGGCCGTCAGCTGCTCCATCGTATCCATGGCTGCACCCGAGCTCACTCCGGCGCCGGCGGCACCTTCCATCGAGATCGCACCGACTCCATTGAACCTGCTCAGCGTCGGTGCGCCGCTGATCCACTGCGTCTCGATGAAGGATGAGAAGGGAACCATCTCGCCGTTGGCATTGCGGGCATGCCAGTCGTTGATCGCGGTTTCCTGCATGCGGTAAGGCGCGTCGCCTTGGACGTAGACGGGTTTCAGCTCGCCGTTGAGGGTGAAATCGTTGACGTCACGACCCGCAAAGATGGTCGACAGCATGCTGTTGACGGTCGCAATGTCGAGACCCATGGCGCCCATCTTTTCCTGATCGAGCAGAAGCTTCAGCTGGGTTTCCGCCGGCGGGTTGTTCGAGCGCAGCGAGCTTACGTTCGCATTGGCGCTGCCCGCTTGCATCAGTTGCTGCGATGCGGCCGTTAGCGCCTCGTTGCCTCTCTTGCCGCTGTCGACCAGATACATGGAGAAGCCGCTCGAGGTGCCGAGACCCGGGATCGCAGGCGGCGCCAGGGGGAAGACCATCGCATCACGAAGCGTGAAGAAATAGCCCATGGCGCGCTGGACGACGGCAGGCGCTGCGAGCTGAGCGTCTGTGCGCAGTTCGAAGTCCTTCAGTTTAGCGAAAACCAGCGCGTAGTTCTGGCCAGCGCCGACAAACGAGAAGCCGGAGACGGAGAAGACGTCCTGGATCGCGTCCTTTTCCTGATCGAGATAGTAGTCCTCGATCTTCTTGATGATCTCTTCGGTACGCGTGACCGTGGCGCCGTTCGGCAGCTGGACGATGGTCATCAGCACGCCCTGGTCCTCTTCCGGAAGGAAGGAAGAGGGCAGGCGCATGAAGAACCAGCTCATGCCAGCGATCACAATTGCAAACATCAGCATGACCCGAAGAGGGCGGTTGAGAAGATAGCCGATCGACGAGACATAACCGCCGGTCGCACGATCGAAATTGCGGTTGAACCAGCCACCGAGGCCGCCCTTGGGCTTGTGGTGGTCGACCGGCTTCAACATCGTTGCGCAAAGGGCCGGCGTCAGAACGAGGGCGACGACAGCCGAAAGCAGCATCGCCGAGACAATGGTCACCGAGAACTGGCGGTAGATGATACCGGTGGAGCCGCCGAAGAAGGCCATCGGAATGAAGACGGCCGTCAGGACAAGCGCGATGCCGACGATGGCGCCGGTGATCTCGCCCATAGACTTCTGGGTGGCTTCAAGCGGCGACAGTCCTTCCTCGGACATGATGCGTTCGACGTTTTCGACGACGACGATCGCATCGTCGACGAGCAGGCCGATTGCCAAAACCATGGCGAACATGGTGAGCGTGTTGATCGAGTAGCCTGTCAGCGCCAGAATGCCGAAGGTGCCGAGTAGAACGACGGGCACCGCAATCATCGGAATGATGGTGGCACGCAGGTTCTGCAGGAAAACGAGCAGGACCACGAAGACCAGCACGATGGCTTCAAGCAGGGTGTGAACGACCTTTTCGATCGACAGCTGCACGAAGGGCGTGGTGTCGTAGGGATAGGTGATGACCACGTTTTCCGGCAGCGAAGGGGCAATCGTCGCAAGCTGCGACTTCACGCGCTCTGCCGTGTCCAAGGCATTGGCACCGGTTGCCAGGTTGACAGCGAAACCGGTGGCCGGATTGCGGTTGGAGCGGGTCTTGGTGGCGTAGCTTTCCTGGCCGATCTCGATGCGTGCAACATCGCTCAGTCGCACGGTGGCGCCGTCTGTCTCGGTCTTCAGGATGATGGATTCGAAGTCGGATACGGACTGCAGCTGGCTTTGTGCGGTGACGGTAACCGTCAGCTGCTGACCCGCCGGTGCCGGCTGGCTGCCAAGGGCGCCAACGGAGACCTGGGTGTTCTGCGCCTGGATGGCGGAGGTCACGTCCGTTGGTGTCAGCTGGAACTTGTTGAGTTTGAACGGGTCGAGCCAGACGCGCATGGCGTAGCCGGTGCCGAATACTTCCAGGCTGCCCACGCCTTCCAGACGCTTGATCTGATCCTCGATCTGAGAGGAGAAGATATCGCCAAGTTCGACGTTGCTGCGTGCACCGTCGGTCGAGACCAGTGCGCCGACGAGCAGGATGCTCGAGGTCGAGCGCGTGACCGAGATGCCGGCCGACTGGACGATATCCGGCAGCTGCGACTGGACGAGTTGCAACTTGTTTTGCACCTGGACCTGGGCGATTTCCGGATCGATCGAGTTGCCGAAGGTCAGCGAAACGGAGGCGGAGCCGGTGCTCGACGATGACGTCATATATGTCAGGTCATCGAGGCCGGTCATGCCGTCTTCGATGATCGATGTGACGGATTTCTCAACCGTCTCTGCGCTTGCGCCGTTGTAGCTTGCGGAGATCTGTACGGTTGTCGGTGCGATTTCCGGGTACTGCGAAATCGACAGTGTCGAGATTGCGAGCACGCCGCCGAGCATGATGATGATCGCGATCACCCATGCAAAGATCGGGCGTCGAATGAAATACTGGGCCATGGGTTATCCTCTACGCCTCGGTTGCCTGGTCTGTCGCACAATCAGGGTTGTGCAGCAGGGGCGGCAGCCGGCGCCGCAGTTTCCTGGACGATCCCGTTCTCGTCGATCTGTGCCTCTACCGGCTGGACGGGGGCGCCGTCACCAATCCACTGGAAGCCGTCGACGATGAGCTTGTCGCCATCATTGATGCCGCTGGCCACGAGCCAGTTGTTGCCGGAAACCTGTGCTTCGTCGAAGATCCGGGTCTCGACCGTGTTTTCTGCTGTGACGAACTTTGCCGAAAGCTCGCCATTGGCGCTGCGCGTGGCAGCCCGCTGCGGGATCAGGAAGCCGTCTTCCGTGCCGACGGTCACGGTGGCGCGGACATACATGCCCGGCAGGACAAGGCCATCGGGATTGTCGAACACGGCACGGATCGAATAGGTGCCGGTCGTCAGGCTGACCGCCATTTCCGACATGTCGAGCTTGCCGACAACAGGGTATTCGTGGCCGTCTTCAAGCGTCAGCCGGATATCGGCCGCGCCGTTTTCGTTGCGGTTGATGCGGCCAGAGTTGATGGCCTCACGCAGACGAAGAAGATTGACGCTCGATTCCGTCAGGTCGATGTAGATCGGATCGAGACGGCGCAAGGTCATAAGGCTGTCGGTCTGGTTCGCCGTGACGACGTTACCCACCGAGTAGCGCGATGCGGTGGTCACGCCTTCGAAGGGGGCGCGAATTTCCGTGAGGGCAAGCTCGATCTCTGCAGAGCGCAGCGCAGCCTTTGCCTGGGCGACATCGGCCTCTGCCTGCAGAAGCGTCACGCGGGCATTCTCGAGTTCCACCTGGGTGGCGCCGCTGCCGACGAGCCGTTCCTGGCGGGCAAGATTGGATTGGGCGGTGGGGACGCCGGCCTCAGCCTTTTGCAGGCTTGCCTGAGCCTGGGCCTGGGCGGCGCGGTACGTGTCGTCTTCGATCTTGTAGAGCAGATCGCCCGCCTGAACCTCATTGCCTTCCTTGAAGGCAATCTCCTTGATAACGCCGCTGACGCGGGGGCGAATTTCTGCGGTCTGGAAGGCGGTTGCGCGTCCAGGCAGCGTGCTGGTCAACGGCTGCGGCGCCTTCTTCATCACCAGAACGCTCACCGCTGCAGGCGGGCGTTCGCCGCCAGACGCCGCGGCGCCGCCGTCAGCCGTTCCCTGATCGGAGCAACCCGCCAGGGCCGCGGTGCAAACGAGAATGGCGGAGGCAAGTCTGAAGCTTGGGCGCATCAAGGGATCCCACTGAGAAAGGTCACAGAACATTACGAGTCAGGGACCAGCGCCACTGGATTCAGGGGCTGGCAAGCCGGCGAGAGGGGGCGCATCCGAGGGACACGGTTCTCATCAGTCGAAGTGACGTAAATAAACAATCGTCACTTTGCAAGTGGCGACCGCAGTGCAGCATCGATCAGGCCAACGACTTCCCGACAACGTGTTGCCATTATGCCAGCCTTCTCCATCCCCGTCATGACAGGGTGGATGACACAGGCGAGTGCATCAAAGGATGCGTTTGCCAATCGCGGCACGTCGTCTGCATGGTAGACGCCTTCGCGAATGCCGGCATGGATGATTTCCGCGATCATGCCGACGACGATTTCGCGGAACCGATCGCCACAATCGAGTTCCTCGTTGATCGTTACCAGGATCATCTCGAAAACGAAGGGTGCATCCTTTTGCTCGGCGAGATGCTCCTGCATCAAATGATGGGCGAGGGCGGCAAGCCGTTCTGATGCGGGCTTGTCGCTCGCAAGCGCCTTCAACGCATGCAGCGTCTGTTCGATCGCGCGGGTGGCGATCGCGTCGACAAGGCTCGTCTTGGTGCGAAAATGCTTGAAGACATTGGCCGGCGACATCGACAGTTCGGCTGCAATGTCCGCGATCGTGACGCTGGCATAGCCATGGGTCCGGAAAAGCTTCTCGGCGGTATTCAGGATCTCTTCGCGCGTCTCCTCAGCGGGCCGGCGCGGACGACGCACGGGAGCGCCGGCACCCGTGTTGGGGCAGCATGCGCCAGATCGTGCGCGAGGGTCCTGATCCATGGGGCCACCTTTCTCAGGGGAAGTACGAGGCCAGATTTTGGCGGATACGGGCGAAGGGGCTTTCGCCACTGTCATCAGGCTGGAACGGCAGCCCCGTGATCGCTTCGAACGCTCTAATATAGACCTTCGACGTCTCCTCGACCAGTGACGCCGGAATTTCCGGAATGGCATCGACATAGGGATCGCAACGTTCGGCGACCCATGCGCGGACGAAATCCTTGTCGAAACTCTGCGGGCGCTCTCCCTTTTCAAAGCTCGCCTGGTAGCTGTCGGCAATCCAGTAGCGGCTGCTGTCGGGGGTGTGGATTTCATCGGCAAGGATGATCGTGCCGTTTTCGTCCGTGCCGAATTCATATTTGGTGTCGACGAGGATCAGGCCGCGCTCGGCGGCAAGCTTCTGGCCACGGGCAAACAGGGCCAATGCATAGGTTGAGAGCGTTTCCCACTGCTCGGCCGTCAAAAGCTTCTTCTCGACGATCTCGGCGGGCGTCAGCGGTTCGTCGTGGCCACCGTCGAATTCCTTGCTCGTCGGCGTGATGATCGGGGTCGGGAGCTTTTCGTTGTCGCGCATGCCGTCTGGCAGGGTGATCCCGTACATCTCACGCTCGCCTTTCTTATAGAGCGTGAGGATCGATGTCCCGGTGGTGCCGGCGAGGTAGCCACGGACCACGATCTCGACCGGCAGGATCTCCAGACGCTTTCCGATCACCACGTTGGGGTCGGGATAGGAGATGACGTGGTTCGGGCAGATGTCGCTGGTTTTTTCGAACCAGTAGCGTGCCGTCTGGGTCAGAACCTGACCCTTATAGGGAATGCAGGTGAGGATCCTGTCGAAGGCGCTCAGACGATCCGTCGAGATGATGATGCGGCTGCCGTCTGGAAGATCGTAGTTCTCACGCACCTTGCCGCGATAGTAGTTCGGCAGTTCCGGATAATGGGCTTCGGAAAGGATGCGCATGGATGTCCTCGATGTCTCGTCGGCTGTGGCAAGTTTGACGGTGTGCCCGTTGTCCCGCGGTACCCGAAAGAGGCGGCGGTTTCAAAGAAAAAGCGCATGAGGCTTGCCCATGCGCTTTCTATATCAAAGGTGGTCAGACGGCTGCGCGATGCAGGCGACCGTTGAAGAGGCCGTTGTCCGTCGCCTGCCGAAGCGACTTGGCGGCGGCGAGCACGGCAAGGTCGACGAGCGGCTCGACCAGGATCACCATCATATAGGCGGCACCGAAGGTTGCGATGCTTGAGAGGCTCTCAGCCGAGAAGCCGTGGCCGTAGAGCGCCCAGAAGGCGACCCAGGCGACGATCCCGCCCTGATAGGCCGTGGATAGTGCAAGTGCATCCTTATAGCCGACATCCACATATGCCTTCTTTTCCGGAATAAGCCGCGCGGCGAGCTGGCTGATGACAAAGAGCGGCACGATCAGTGTCGTGACGTTCATCCCGTATTGCGGCAAATCGAACGGCGCGAACAATAGCCCCTGGAGCAGGAGGCCAAGAGCCAGGCCGATCGAGGCTGCGCCGGCACCGAAGATCAGGAAGAGTGTCGAGCCGAGGATGAGATGCACTTCGGAGACGCCGACCGGATGATGGGGCAGGACTTCGAAGAAGGAGAAGACGAGAGCTGTCGTGATCAAGGTCCTGGCCGCAAGACCGGTCGGGGTCGCTTTCGCCTTGAGGTCGTCCACAACCATCTTGCCGACAAGCCCGAAGGAGAGTGCTGCTGTCGCGTAGCTTAAAGCGAGTTTGGCGCCGTCCACGACGCCGGGTTCAATATGCATAACTATGTCCTTTCGTCCGCGCCCACCGCGCGGGAGAGTGAATGCCGCGTTCACGGCGCCAAGCGATGGCAGGTCTCCTGGCTCACGGGTCAGGGCTTCGGTCCGCCTTATCAGCTCAAGGCCAATGGCTTTTCGGACGTCGCTCGCCGTTCACAGTTGCGGGGGCAGCCACGGTTTCGGCCCCTGATGGGTAGTCCTCACCGTATTCCCTCTTCGTCCGCCCGTCCGGTCTTGTCGGGGCGGAACCATCACAGAGGAGAGATTAGGTCCTGTGATAAAGCGATGTCCAGCAGTTTGCGACGTGACTGACAGGCAAACTGCGA